>NZ_JBEZUP010000114.1:0-1028 GCF_040636485.1 Streptomyces sp. NPDC038707 | reverse complement strand
ATCCTGCTGCCCGCTCCGGAAGCGGACCGGGTCCGCTCCCTGATCGCCAACCTGGAGACCGCGGTAGAAGGCCGGGCGGCGATGCGCGCCGCCGTACTGCCCACACCCGACCAGCAGGCCGCCGTCCGGGGCGCCGCCCTGCTTGAAGGCGCCGCCGCGCTGGAGGCACTGGACCCCGTCGAGGCCGCGCTCGCCGGGCAGTACGCGTGGGCCGATGCCGCCGCTGTGCTGCGTCGTCTGGCTGACGAGGCGCAGCAGGACGCGTGTGGGCGCACCGAGAGCGTCGTCCGAAGCGAGTACCCGCCGTGCGCCCGGCCTGCTGGCCACTCGGAGGCGTACTGCCGTAGCGCGGACGGCAAGACGCACTTCCTCGCCCTGTACGGCCCGCGCCCTGCCACCAAGCCCGCCCGTGGGGCGCAGCAGGACCCGATACAGGGCGGCGAGGCGCTCCCGCCATCCACCGCCCCGCTCGCCTCTGGGCTGCCACCCGTCAAGGGCAACTGCCCCGCCTGCCAGCACGCCAGCCTGTTCCTTGGGACCGGCGGCTACCCCACGTGCAGCAACGCCGACTGCCCGGAACCCGACACCGCGACCACCGTGCTGGAGCAATACGCCAACGAGGCGCACTCGCCGTCTCACGCCTGGACGGTCGAGTCCCCGCGCCGCGACAACTGGGCAAGCTGGGGTGCCACCTACGACGACCGTGACTGGGCCAGCGAGAGCTACGAGTCCGCCGTCAGCACCGCGCCTCAGCGTCCGTTCCGGCTCGTGCGCGCCACGACTACGTACACCGTCGAGGCCGAGCACACCCCCGCCGCCGTGGCGAGGTCCGGGCAGCCCGAGACGGACTGAACCCCCGGGGCGCGTGAGGCAGCGCGACCCCCACAGAGGGGCTGTGCGGGCATCAGACGGCCGAACAGCCCCACGCGCGGCACGCGCAACACCGAACCCCACCCCAGAGCCTCACAGAGGCGTACAGCGCCCCGCACCGAGGAGACACCATGACCCCCGCCGAAGAGTTGCAGCAC
>NZ_JBEZUP010000113.1:0-1040 GCF_040636485.1 Streptomyces sp. NPDC038707 | reverse complement strand
CCGACGACCTTCATCCCGTCCAGCAGCGTCTCGTTGACGATGTCCAGCGCCGGACGCCCGGCCAGCGCGGCATCCAGATCGGCCTCCAGACCGTTGCGCTCACCGTCGATGATCCGCCGCTTGAGCCGCTCCTCCAGCGGCAGCGCGGCCAGCTCCTCCGCCCTGCCCGCCTTCAGCGACTTCGCCGTGGCCCCCTCGAACAGCCGCATCAGCTTCTGCAGCGGGTCATAGCCCTCCGAGCGGCGGTCGTAGATCAGGTCGAGGGCGGTGGTGACCTCCTCCTCGCTGAACCGGGCGATCGGCAGGATCTTGCTCGCGTGCACGATCGCCGAGTCCAGACCCGCCTTGACACACTCGTCCAGGAACACCGAGTTCAGCAGGATCCGCGCGGCCGGGTTCAGACCGAAGGAGATGTTCGACAACCCCAGCGTGGTCTGCACCGCCGGATGGCGCCGCTTCAGCTCGCGGATCGCCTCGATGGTCGCGATGCCGTCCTTGCGGGACTCCTCCTGCCCCGTGCAGATCGTGAACGTCAGGGTGTCGATGAGGATGTCCTCCTCACGGATGCCCCAGTTCCCCGTCAGATCCGCGATCAGCCGCTCCGCGATGGCGACCTTCTTCTCAGGGGTACGGGCCTGGCCCTCCTCGTCGATGGTCAGCGCGATCAGCGCCGCGCCGTGCTCCCTGGCCAGCCGGGTGACCTGCGCGAAACGGGACTCGGGACCGTCACCGTCCTCGTAGTTCACCGAGTTGATCACCGCCCGGCCGCCCAGCTTCTCCAGACCCGCCCGGATCACCGGGACCTCGGTGGAGTCCAGCACGACCGGCAGCGTCGAGGCGGTGGCGAACCGGCCCGCCAGCTCCTCCATGTCCGCCACACCGTCCCGGCCGACATAGTCCACGCACAGGTCCAGCATGTGCGCGCCCTCACGGATCTGCTCCCGGGCCAGCTCCACACAGTCGTCCCAGCGGCCCTCCAGCATGGCCTCCCGGAACTTCTTCGACCCGTTCGCGTTCGTCCGCTCACCGATGGCCAGGTA
>NZ_JBEZUP010000112.1:0-1056 GCF_040636485.1 Streptomyces sp. NPDC038707 | reverse complement strand
GTGCGGACGAGGTTGCGCAGGAGTGCCGGTACCTCGTCCGAGCCCCGCAGGCCGGCCAGGTCCAGCCTGACCGGCACGGCCGCCGGGCCGTCCGCGGCATCGAACAGCGCCAGCCCCTCGGCAACCGTCAACGGCAGCACCCCCGCACGCCGCATCCGCGCCAGATCCGCCCCGGCCAGCTCCCCCGTCATGCCCGCACCCTGCTCCCACGGCCCCCAGGCCAGCGACACCCCCGACCCACCCAGAGCCTGGCGATGCACCGCCAGCGCATCCAGGAACGCATTACCCGCCGCATAATTCGCCTGCCCGGCCGCGCCCAGCACCCCCGCCACCGACGAGAACACCACAAACCGCTCCACCTCCCCGACCAGCTCATGCAGATGCCACGCCCCATCCACCTTCGGCCGCAGCACCCGCTCCAGCCGCTCCGGCGTCATCGACTCCAGCACCCCGTCATCCAGCACCCCGGCCGCATGCACCACCGCCGACACCGACCGCCCGGCCAGCACCCCCGCCAACGCCGCCCGGTCCGCCACATCACACGCCACCACCTCAGCCTCGGCCCCCAGCCCGGCCAGCTCCGCGACCAGCTCCGCCGCTCCTTCGGCAGCCAGGCCCCGCCGACTCAGCAACAACAACCGACGCACCCCGTGCTCGACCACCACATGCCGGGCCACCAGCGCCCCCAGACCCCCCACACCACCGGTGATCAACACCACCCCGTCACCACCCCACGGCCGGGACTCCACCGCCCCAGCCCGCACCAACCGCGCCGCGAACGCCGCACCCCCACGCACCACCACCTGAGGCTCACCCGTGACCACCGGCTCCCCACCGCCCTCCACATCCACCAGCCAGAACCGACCCGGCCACTCAGCCTGCGCCGACCGCACCAGCCCCCACACCACCGCAGCCGCCGGATCCGCACCACTGACCACACCCCGGGTCACGAACACCACCCGCGCATCCGGCTCCCGCACCACCTCCAGCGC
The DNA here is from genome assembly GCF_040636485.1 of Streptomyces sp. NPDC038707. Classification (NCBI taxonomy): domain Bacteria; kingdom Bacillati; phylum Actinomycetota; class Actinomycetes; order Kitasatosporales; family Streptomycetaceae; genus Streptomyces; species Streptomyces sp. NPDC038707. The sequence goes on along the minus strand of NZ_JBEZUP010000112.1, from coordinate 64 downwards.
CCGCACCGCCAACGCATGCGCCGACGCCACCACATCCTCACCACCCACCAACTCCACGAACCGC
>NZ_JBEZUP010000111.1:0-1101 GCF_040636485.1 Streptomyces sp. NPDC038707 | reverse complement strand
GCGCATCCGGCTCCCGCACCACCTCCAGCGCCCGCACCGCCAACGCATGCGCCGACGCCACCACATCCTCACCACCCACCAACTCCACGAACCGCACATCACCCGCATCCACCGCCGGCACCGGCACCGACCACTCCACCCGATACAACGAATGTGCGCGCTCCAGGCGTTCGGGGGCACGCAGGTGCAGCGTGCCGATCGTCGCGACGGGCCTGCCGGTGCCGTCGGCGACCGCGATCTCGATGCCGGCGGCCGCGGAGCCGCTCAGTCGCACCCGTACGGTGGCTGCGCCGCTCGCGTGCAGTCCCACACCCGTCCACGCGTACGGCAGCAGCGTGCCGGGCTCGGCGGCCTCGAGGAACGCGGCCCCGTGGAGCACCGCGTCGAGCAGCGCGGGGTGGATACCGAAGGCCGCCACGTCACGGACCCGCTCCGGCAGCGTGACCTCGGTGAACACACCGTCGCCGACGCGCCAGGCGGCAGTGACGCCCTGGAAGGTCGGCCCGTAGCCGGTTCCGTCGTAGAAGTCGGCAAGGTCGAGCGCGACGGCCCCGGCCGGCGGCCAGTGCCCCGCGTCCCAGACCGGTTCGACGGCCGCCGCACCGAGGACGCCGGTCGCGTGCCGGATCCACTCCTCTCCGTCGCCGGAGTCGCGGGAGAAGATATCGAGTCCGGCGCGGCCGTTCTCGTCGGGGGCCGATACCCGCACCTGCGCGGCGACCGCTCCGGTCTCGGGCAGCAACAGCGGGACGGCCAGCGTCATCTCCTCGATCTGCTGGAGGCCGATCTCGTCGCCGGCGCGCAGCGCCAGCTCGACGAACCCGGTGCCGGGGAACAGCACCCGGCCGTCCACCACGTGATCCGCCAGCCACGGCTGCGCACGCAGCGACAGCCGACCGGTGAGGATGACACCGCCGCCGTCCGGCAGCTCGACGACAGCGCCGAGCAGGGGGTGCTCCACGGACTCGAGCCCGGCCCCGGACACGTCACCGGCCGACCCCTGCGTCTCCGGCCAGTACCGCTCGTGCTGGAAGGCGTAGGTCGGCAGGTCCACCCGACGGGCGCCCGTACCGGCGAAGAACGCCTCCCAGTCCACCGTGA
>NZ_JBEZUP010000110.1:0-1161 GCF_040636485.1 Streptomyces sp. NPDC038707 | reverse complement strand
TACTGATCTTTTCGTAAGTTCAGTGGCTGTGGTGGGTGGATGGTCAGGCCGGTGTGGGCGAGGAAGGACCATGGCAGTTGTGGGTTGTGGTTGATGCGGTGGATGCCTTGCTCGGTGGCGTCGGCGACATCGGCGAGGTGGTCGCCGGCGAGGTTGGCGAGTTCACGCTTCTTGAGCGAGGACCACAGCAGTTCCACCGGGTTGAGCTCGGGCGCGTAAGCCGGTAATCGTTCCAGGGTCAACCAGTCCTGTTCCGCGGCCCAGGCCCGCATGGCCCGGCTCCAGTGGGCGGACAGGCCATCCCAGACCAGCACCACCCGCTCGCCGCGGTAGAACACCTTCACCTGCTCCAGGACCTCGATGAGCCCGGCGGTGTCGTAGCTGCCAGGCTTGAGATGGAAGCACAGGCGGGCCCCTCGATCGGGGTCGGTGGAGTGGTATCCCAGGGCCCCGGCCATCGACGCCCGCTTCCAGTTCAGCCGGTGCCGCAGCAGCGGGGTCCGACCTCGGGGTGCGTAGGTGCGGCGGATCTGAGGCAGCAGGGAAACACCTGATTCGTCGAGGAACACGATCCAGGCACGTGTGTTCACGGCCCCTTTTTGATCCGCGGCCACTCATGCGCGATCCAACGGGCGATCTCTGACTCGTCTCTCTCGACCGCCCGCCGCTCGGGTCGCTGCAGACTCCATCCGAGCCGGCCGGTCAGCAACCGCCACACGGACGCCCTCGAAAGCACCACTCCCGTCACACGTTCCACCACGGTGCCGACTCGCTCCAGGGTCCACAGGTCGGCCTCGAAACCATGGGCTCGGGCTCCTCTCTCCAACGTGGCCCGGACGGTCTCGACCTGGGCGTCGTCCAGCTTCGGCGGACGACCGGTAGCCGCACGCCGTCGCAGGGCCGAAGCACCACCTTCCTCCCACGCCCGCCGCCATCGCCGCACGCTCTCGGCACACACCCCCACCGCCCGCGCGATCTCCGCATTCGAGACACCGTCCTCGAACAACTCGAGCGCCCGAACACGACGCGCCTCCGCCAACTGAGGCCGCGACAACGGAGGAAGAGAGGCGCCAGCCGCAGAGGGCGAAGGTCGATAAGTCACCCCGATAGCCTCCCACCCACACCGCCACCACGCCCACTGAACTTACGAAAAGATCAGTA
>NZ_JBEZUP010000109.1:0-1191 GCF_040636485.1 Streptomyces sp. NPDC038707 | reverse complement strand
GGGTGTCGTACCTGCTGGGGCTGGAGGGTCCGGCGGTCTCGGTGGACACGGCGTGCTCGTCGTCGCTGGTGGCGATCCACCTGGCGGCGCAGGCCCTGCGCTCGGGGGAGTGCTCGCTGGCGTTGGCCGGCGGCGTGACGGTGATGGCGACACCCGCCGCCTTCATCGACTTCTCGCGGCAGCGGGGACTTGCGGCCGATGGGCGGGTGAAGGCGTTCGCCGAGGCCGCTGACGGCACGGCCTGGGGTGAGGGCGCGGGTGTCGTGCTCTTGGAGCGGTTGTCGGACGCGCGGCGCAATGGTCATCGGGTGCTGGCGGTGGTGCGGGGTTCGGCGGTGAACCAGGACGGGGCGTCCAACGGGCTGACCGCGCCGAATGGTCCGTCGCAGGAGCGCGTCATCCGCCAGGCGCTGGCGAATGCCGGGCTGGAGCCGTCCGAGGTGGACGCGGTGGAGGCGCACGGTACGGGGACGACGCTCGGCGATCCCATCGAGGCGCAGGCGCTGCTGGCGACGTACGGCCGGGACCGGGTGGAGCCGTTGTGGCTGGGGTCGGTGAAGTCGAACATCGGGCACACGCAGGCGGCGGCGGGTGTGGCGGGTGTGATCAAGATGGTGATGGCGATGCGGCACGGGCAGTTACCGCCGACGCTGCATGTCGACGCGCCGACCTCGCACGTCGACTGGTCGGCGGGCCATGTCTCCCTGCTCACCGAGGCCCGGCCGTGGCCGGAGACGGGGCGACCGCGCCGTGCCGGCGTTTCGGCGTTCGGCATCAGCGGTACGAACGCGCACGTGATCCTGGAGGCACCGGCCGAGGAGATGCCGTCCGAGTCCCCTGCCGGTCCCACACCCGAGCCCACAGCTGTTGTGCCGGTGCCGTGGCTGCTGTCGGCCAAGTCCGAGCAGGCGCTCCGGGCCCAGGCCCGCAGACTGCAGGCGTACACGGCCAACGCCCCCGACGCGGACGGCATCGGCGCCGCGCTCGCCGCGCGGACCAGGTTCGCCCACCGCGCCATGGTGACCGGACCGGAGGCGCTGGCAGCCCTGGTGCGCGGGGAGGCGCACCCCGGGCTGGTGACCGGCGAGGCCCGCGACCCGGGTCGGTCGGCGTTCGTGTTCTCCGGTCAGGGTGGTCAGTGGGTGGGGATGGGGCGGGGTCTGTACGGGGTGTTTCCGGTGTTCGCGCGGG
>NZ_JBEZUP010000108.1:0-1205 GCF_040636485.1 Streptomyces sp. NPDC038707 | reverse complement strand
GGGGCCGGACGGCACGCTGTCGGCGATGATCCAGGAGAGCGCCGGGGTGACGACGGTGCCGATGCTGCGGCGTGGCCGGGACGAGGAGACGGCTGTGGTCACGGCGCTGGCGGTGCTGCACGCCCATGGTGTCGCGGTGGACTGGGAGGCGTTCTTCGCCGGTACGGGTGCCCGTCGGGTGGACCTGCCGACCTACGCCTTCCAGCACGAGCGGTACTGGCCGGAACCGTCGGACGCAGCGCCTTCGACGGCCGCACACCCGCTCATCGACTCGGTCGTCCCACTCGCCGACGGTGACGGCGTAATCCTGACCGGCCGACTGTCCTTGCGGACGCACCCGTGGCTGGCGGATCACGTGGTACACGGCCGGGTGCTGTTCCCCGGCACCGGGTTCGTGGAGCTGGCGCTGCGCGCCGGCGAAGAGATCGGCCTCCAGCGGATCGAAGAACTGACCATGGCGGCGCCGCTGGTGCTGCCGGAGAAGGGCAGCGTCGTTCTTCAGGTGTCGGTCGACGGAACCGGCCGGATCGGTGTCTTCTCCCGGCCAGACGGCACGGACGACCCGTGGACGCAGCATGCCACCGGCACCCTGGGCCAGGGCGCCGCTCCCGCCGCCGACCTCGGCGTGTGGCCACCGGCCGACGCGGAGACCGTGTCGCTCGACGGCTTCTACGACCGGGCGTTGGAGCTCGGTTTCGACTACGGGCCGTCCTTCCAGGGCCTGCGGTCGGTCCGGCGCGCCGCCGACGGCGTGTTGTTCGCGGAGGTCGAGATGCCCCGACAGATGTCGGGACAGTACGGCTTGCACCCGGCGCTGTTCGACGCCGTCCTGCACGCCCTCGGTGCGACCGCGCACGGCGAGCGGAGCCGGTTGCCGTTCGCCTGGGAGGGAGTCTCCCTGCACACGGCCGGCGCTACCGCGCTGCGGGTCCGGCTGGCCGTCGACGGCGACACCGCGTCGCTGACCGCGGTCGACCCGGCGGGCACGCTCGTGCTCTCGGCCGATGCGCTCACGCTGCGGGCCGTCACGCCCGATCAGCTCGGCCGGGCCGATTCGTTGTATCGGGTGGAGTGGTCGGTGCCGGTGCCGGCGGTGGATGCGGGTGATGCGCGGTTCGTGGAGTTGGTGGGTGGTGAGGATGTGGTGGCGTCGGCGCATGCGTTGGCGGTGCGGGCGCTGGAGGTGGTGCGGGAGCCGGATGCGC
>NZ_JBEZUP010000107.1:0-1237 GCF_040636485.1 Streptomyces sp. NPDC038707 | reverse complement strand
GGTCGGCCGGACCGGCGTCAACGTCCACCGCGCCGGCGGTGTGCAGATGCCGGTGGGTGGCTACAAGCAGTCCGGCTGGGGCCGGGAGAACGGACCCGAGGCCGTGGAGGAGTACCTGGAGACCAAGACCGTGGTGACCGCCCGGGAAAGCTGACCCGACCGGAACTCCGGTCGCCGAGACACCGTTACCCGCGACATCGTCCCCGCCGGGCGGGACCCCGGCCGGCGAGGGCGGACGAGAACCGAGGAGAACCCATGTCCCAGCCCTTCGACCCCTACAGTGTCCTGCCGCCCGTCGAGGGGTTCACACTGCGCAGCGACGACATCGCCGACGGGCGGACCCTGGACGTCGCCCAGCGCAGCGGCCTGTTCGGCGCCCCGGGCCGGGACCGCTCGCCGCACCTGGCCTGGACGGGGCATCCGGCAGACACCCGAAGCTTCGCGGTGACCTGCTACGACCCGGACGCACCGACCGGCAGCGGGTTCTGGCACTGGGCGGTCCACGACATCCCCGCCACGGTGACCGAACTGCCGACGGGTGCGGGCGACTCCGGAGGTGAAAGGCTCCCGGCCGGGGCCAGGACGCTCGCCAACGACATGGGTGAGCGCCGTTTCCTGGGTGCCGCACCGCCGCCCGGCCACGGTCCGCACCGCTACTTCTTCGTCGTGCACGCCCTGGACGTCGACCGACTCGACCTCACACCCGAGGCCACCCCCGCCTGGCTCGGTTTCCACCTCTTCGCCCACACTCTGGGCCGGGCCATGCTGGTCCCGGTCTTCGAGATCCCGGCCTGAGCGCGCGCCGGGCCCGACGGCCCGGGAAGCCGGAGAGAGGCAAGGCCAGGACGCCGGTTCTCGTGTGCCCTGCCGACGGACCGGTGCCCCGCGGTGGGCGTTGGCGGCACGGCGGCGTCGGTGTGCCGCCAACGCCCGAGCACGGCCCGCCGGCTGCGGGCTCGGCCCTCCCGTGTGCTGTACGCACCGACACGGGGAGCCGGCCTCGCCGTCCACCGCGACCACGCCTTTCCCGGGCCTTCCCGGCACGGCATCCGGAGGCGGGCACGATCGGGCGCGGGGCGGATCTCAGCGGTCCAGGAGCGTGATCACCGACTTCGTCTCCAGGTACTCCTCGATGGCCTCGGGCCCGCACTCGCGGCCCCAGCCCGACTGCTTGTAACCGCCGATGGGCATCTGGACCCCGCCCGCACGGTGGACGTTGATCCCGACGCGCCCCGCG
>NZ_JBEZUP010000106.1:0-1240 GCF_040636485.1 Streptomyces sp. NPDC038707 | reverse complement strand
TGTGAAGTACGTGCCCGACGCCACTGGCGACCGGCACTTCGCCGATGACCTGACCGTCGACCGCGACGACGTGGACGGTCTGCTCTCCGAGCTGGACGAGTACGCGGTCGAGCAGGCCCTGCAGATCGCGGAGAACGCGGACGACGCCGAGGTCACCGTGCTCACGGTCGGCCCCGAGGACGCCAAGGACGCGCTCCGCAAGGCCCTGTCGATGGGTGCGGACAAGGCCGTTCACGTCGAGGACGACGACCTGCACGGCACCGACGCCATCGGCACCTCCCTGGTGCTGGCGAAGGCCATCGAGAAGGCCGGTTTCGACCTGGTCGTCTCCGGCATGGCCTCCACCGACGGCACCATGGGCATCGTCCCGGCGCTGGTCGCCGAGCGCCTGGGCGTCCCGCAGGTCACCCTGCTGTCCGAGGTCTCCGTGGAGGACGGCACGGTCAGGGGCCGCCGTGACGGTGACGCCGCCTCCGAGCAGCTCGAGGCGCAGCTGCCCGCGGTCGTCTCCGTGACCGACCAGTCCGGTGAGGCCCGCTACCCGTCCTTCAAGGGCATCATGGCGGCCAAGAAGAAGCCGGTGGAGTCCTGGGACCTGTCCGACCTGGACATCGAGGCCGAGGAGGTCGGCCTGGACGGCGCGTTCACCCAGGTCGAGTCCGCGACCGAGCGTCCGGCGCGCACGGCCGGCACCATCGTCAAGGACGAGGGCGAGGGCGGCAAGCAGCTCGCTGAGTTCCTCGCGGCCCAGAAGTTCATCTAAGGGCCCGCCCCGCCGACCGCCCCTCAACTTCGTTACGCAGGAGAGCAATCCCATGGCTGAAGTCCTCGTCTACGTCGACCACGTGGACGGTGCCGTCCGCAAGCCCACCCTGGAGCTGCTGACCCTGGCCCGCCGCCTCGGCGAGCCCGTCGCCGTCGCGCTGGGCAACGGCGCCGCCGACACCGCCGCCACCCTCGCCGGGCACGGCGCGGTCAAGGTGCTCACCCACGACGCCGCCGAGTACGCCGAGTACCTGGTCGTGCCGAAGGTGGACGCGCTGCAGGCCGCCTATGAGCAGGTCTCCCCGGCCGCCGTGCTGGTCCCCTCCTCCGCCGAGGGCAAGGAGATCGCCGCCCGCCTGGCGCTGCGCATCGGTTCGGGCGTCATCACCGATGCCGTCGACCTGGAGGCCGGCGAGGAGGGCCCGGTGGCCACCCAGTCGGTGTTCGCCGCGTCCTTCACCACCAAGTCCCGGGT
>NZ_JBEZUP010000105.1:0-1286 GCF_040636485.1 Streptomyces sp. NPDC038707 | reverse complement strand
TCCTTACGGATCGCCATCAGACCGGGCATCTCATGCTCGGCGAGAGTGATCTCCTTGCGACCGAACTCGGCCAGCGAAAGATCGGCGACCTTGAAATCCGCGGCATCGGCGGGGTGCTGGGAAGACATGTCCTACTCCGTATGCTGTCGGGCGGCCTTGGGCCGGTGGAATATGTGGAGGGGTGGAGGGGTGGGGCGGGCGCGGCGGGTCAGCTCCGCAGGGCCGGCATCGCGCCGCGTTCCGCCATGACGTCGCGGTGGATCTCGATGGCCGCGTCGGACTGGTTGAGGGTGATGTAGTGCAGGCCGGGAGCGCCCTCCGCGAGCAGCCGGTGGGCCATCCGCGTCGCGTACTCCACGCCGATACGGCGGGAGGCGTCCGGGTCCTCCCGGGCGGCTTCGAGTCGATGGGCCAGGTCTTCCGGGAAGGCGGCGTTGGAGAGTTCGGCGAACCGGCGGATCTGCCGCACGTCCGTGGCGGGCATGATCTCCGGGATGATCGGCGTTTTGCACCCCGCGGCGGCCACCCGGTCGCGCAGCCGCAGATAGTCCTCCACGTGGAAGAACATCTGGGTGATGGCGTAGTCCGCGCCGGCCCGGCACTTGGCGACGAAGTGCCGGATGTCGCTCTCCCAGTCCGGTGAGCGCGGATGGCGCTCCGGGAACGCCGCGACACCCACACTGAAGTCGCCCAGCTCGCGGACGAGCGTGACCAGTTCGTGCGCGTGGGTGAAGCCCTCGGGGTGCGCGGTCCACGGTCCGCCGGGATCGCCGGGCGGGTCGCCGCGCAGGGCCAGGACATCCCGGATACCGACATCCGCGTACTGGCCGATGATCCGGCGCAGCTCGGCCACCGAGTGCCCGACCGCCGTCAGATGGGCGACCGGGCGCAGCGTGGTCTCGGCCGCTATCCGCTTGGTGACCTCGACGGTGCGCTGCCGGGACGACCCGCCGGCACCGTAGGTGACGGACACGAACGTCGGGGACAGCGCCTCGATCCGGCGCACCGTCCCCCACAGCCGGCGCATCCCGGCGTCGGTCTTGGGCGGGAAGAACTCGAAGGAGAAGGACGGCTCACCCTCCGCCAGCAGCCGGCGCGTGGAGGGACGCGTGCGGGGGCCCTCGGGGGCGGTCGACAAGACGGAACTCCTTTCGCTGAACGGGCGGTCAGGGCCGGACGGACCGCCGCTAACGTGCGTTGAAGTACTTCGCCTCGGGGTGGTGGATCACGATGGCGTCGGTGGACTGTTCGGGGTGGAGCTGGAACTCCTCGGACAGGTGGACGCC
>NZ_JBEZUP010000104.1:0-1383 GCF_040636485.1 Streptomyces sp. NPDC038707 | reverse complement strand
CGACCCCTCCGGCCAGGAGAAGAACCCCTACCTCTACGCCGAAGGCGACCCCGTCAACCGCATCGACCCGACGGGCACCATCAGCCTCGGCGGCGTGATGGACACCGTGGGCAAGGCGGGAGACGCCATAGCGGGCGGTCAATTCCTGGGCCAGCTGGCGACAGGAGATTACAAGGGCGCCGCCGGTACGGCGATCAGCTTCGCGGCGGACAAGGCGTTCACCGCGGGCTGCACCTACCTGACCGGAGGAGCGGGCGCGATCCCCTGCGCAGTCGGCGGAATGGCCGTCGGTGAGGCCGCGGATTCCGCGTACGAAGACGCCACGAGCTGAATGCAAACCTCAACCCGAACAGGGAGGTATTCTTATGCGATCGTCCGGCACGCCGGTCACGCTGGCATACAAAGGGCTTGACGGATTCCCGCTCTGGCTCTTGTTCGGAATTGCCATTCTGGCCTTCATCATCTTCGGAGTAGTGCAGTCCCGCAAGAACAAGTAGGATCCGAAAGCTCCAGTGGGCGGCGCCTGGAAAAGGGCGCCGCCCACTGTGCGCGGACTGGCCTGTCGGCCACGAGGGAGGTGTCCATGCGCGGTGCCGGGCTGCTGCCGGCCATCATCGGCGCAACCGTTTTCGTGGCCAAGCCTGTTGATTCGTATGCTGATTTTGTTCGCCTTGAGCGGGTAGGTCGCGTGGTTGGCATTATCCCGGGGGGTGGTTGGCGGGCATCGTGGCATGACGATGTTGAAGGAGACATGACGCAGGATGTAATAGGATGGCTAGTCACTGATGCAGGCAAGGCCTTTCCTGTCGTTCTTTCTGAAGATGGAGTGGGTGAATTCACCGATTCCGCAGATGAAATGATCCCTCCCGGGAGTTTCGAGTCACCGTGAGATGCATTCGAATCATCGCCTGAAGCTTGCAGAGGGGAGCGGGCCGTCGGCCGCTGCGCGGGACCGATCCATACGGGTACCCGTGCGGTGGTCGCATCGGCTCCAAACCGCCCGGGTCAGCTGCGTGGCCGGGTTGTCGGCCATGGCGAACAGCAGGGGCACGCTCGCTGCGGTACACGGGTCGACATCTCCTTGGTCATGGGCCTCCGCATAGAAGTCCCCCAGCTCTCGGACCGCACCGCCGGGGCTTCGGAGAGCATCTTCAAAAGGTGGCTGGGACTCCGCAGACCTGGCCGGGCAGGTGGCCTGCCTCCCAGTCGACCTTGTCCACGTTGATCACGCGGGACAGTCTGCACGGCACCACTGACACCGCAGCGGAGACCGGCAGCTCAACCGAGCGATGCTGTCAACGCTCTCTGAAATCTGACCCCCGGCGAGTCTCTGAAAACTGACCCCCCATGTTGTTGGCCGCCGAGTGCCCTGGTCGTGTCGTC
>NZ_JBEZUP010000103.1:0-1431 GCF_040636485.1 Streptomyces sp. NPDC038707 | reverse complement strand
TCAGTAGCGGTAGTGGTCGGGCTTGTACGGGCCGTCGACGTCCACACCGATGTACGCCGCCTGCTCCGGGCGCAGCGTGGTGAGTTTGACGCCGAGGGCGTCGAGGTGGAGTCGGGCGACCTTTTCGTCGAGGTGCTTGGGCAGGGTGTAGACGCCGACGGGGTAGGCGTCGGGCTTGGTGAACAGCTCGATCTGGGCCAGGGTCTGGTCCGCGAAGGAGTTGGACATCACGAACGAGGGGTGGCCGGTGGCGTTGCCCAGGTTGAGCAGGCGGCCCTCGGAGAGCACGATGATCTTCTTGCCGTCGGGGAAGGTCCAGGTGTGGACCTGGGGCTTGACCTCGTCCTTGACGATGCCGGGGATCTTCGCCAGGCCGGCCATGTCGATCTCGTTGTCGAAGTGGCCGATGTTGCCCACGATCGCCTGGTGCTTCATCCGCGCCATGTCGGAGGCGAGGATGATGTCCTTGTTGCCGGTCGTGGTGATGAAGATGTCGGCCGTCTCGACGACCTCCTCCAGGGTGGTCACCTGGTAGCCGTCCATCGCCGCCTGCAGCGCGCAGATCGGGTCGATCTCGGTGACGATCACCCGCGCGCCCTGGCCGCGCAGCGACTCCGCGCAGCCCTTGCCCACGTCGCCGTACCCGCACACCACGGCGGTCTTGCCGCCGATCAGGACATCGGTGGCACGGTTGATGCCGTCCACCAGCGAGTGCCGGCAGCCGTACTTGTTGTCGAACTTCGACTTGGTGACCGCGTCGTTGACGTTGATCGCCGGGAACAGCAGCGTGCCCTCGCGCTGCATCTCGTACAGGCGGTGCACCCCCGTGGTGGTCTCCTCGGTCACACCGCGGATCTCCGAGGCCAGCTGCGTCCACTTCCGCGGGTTCTCCCCCAGCGTGCGGTGCAGCAGCTGCAGGATGACCCGGTGCTCGTCGGACTCGGCCGTCTCCAGCGCCGGGACCTCACCGGCCTTCTCGTACTCCACGCCCTTGTGGACCAGCAGCGTGGCGTCCCCGCCGTCGTCCAGGATCATGTTCGGGCCGCCGGTCGGGCTGTCCGGCCACGTCAGCGCCTGCTCCGTGCACCACCAGTACTCCTCCAGCGTCTCGCCCTTCCAGGCGAACACCGGAACACCCCGCGGATCCTCCGGAGTACCCTCCGGACCCACCGCGATCGCCGCCGCCGCGTGGTCCTGGGTGGAGAAGATGTTGCAGGACGCCCAGCGCACCTCGGCGCCCAGCGCGACCAGGGTCTCGATCAGCACCGCCGTCTGCACCGTCATGTGCAGCGAACCCGTCACACGGGCACCGGCCAACGGCTGCGCCGCGGCGTACTCCTTACGGATCGCCATCAGACCGGGCATCTCATGCTCGGCGAGAGTGATCTCCTTGCGACCGAACTCGGCCAGCGAAAGATCGGCGACCTTGAA
>NZ_JBEZUP010000102.1:0-1486 GCF_040636485.1 Streptomyces sp. NPDC038707 | reverse complement strand
CTTCATCTGGATGATCACGGTCTCGCTGAAGACGGACATGGGTGTGGCCTGGCACCGTTTCCTGGCCTTCCCGAACATCTGGTTCAAGCGCAACGCCGACGGCTCCACCGCGCTCGGCGCGCTCCAGCCGATGACCTCGAACGGCAAGCCGATCGACTTCGAGGACCCGGGCGAAGACGACGTCTTCGGCGTCTCCCAGGTCGAGCAGTTCTCCTGGAAGGGCCTGCTGGACTTCTCCACCTGCACCGAGTGCGGCCGCTGCCAGTCGCAGTGCCCCGCCTGGAACACCGGCAAGCCGCTCTCCCCCAAGCTGCTGATCATGTCCCTGCGGGACCACGCGCACGCCAAGGCGCCGTACCTGCTCGCGGGCGGCGGCAAGACCATGGAGGGCGAGGAGAAGGCGACCGAGGAGCAGCTCGCCTCGGTGCCCGCGGCCGCGCTGGCCGAGGCCGGGCGCCCGCTGATCGGCACCGCCGAGGAGAACGGCGTCATCGACCCGGACGTGCTGTGGTCCTGCACCACCTGCGGCGCCTGCGTCGAGCAGTGCCCGGTGGACATCGAGCACGTCGACCACATCGTGGACATGCGCCGCTACCAGGTGATGATCGAGAGCGCCTTCCCCTCCGAGGCGGGCACGATGCTCAAGAACCTGGAGAAGAAGGGCAACCCCTGGGGCCTGGCGAAGAAGCAGCGCCTGGAATGGACCAAGGAGGTCGACTTCGAGGTCCCGGTCGTCGGCAAGGACATCGAGGACCTCACCGAGGTCGAATACCTCTACTGGGTCGGCTGCGCCGGCGCCCTGGAGGACCGCGCGAAGAAGACCACCAAGGCCTTCGCCGAGCTGCTGCACATCGCGGGCGTGAAGTTCGCGATCATGGGCGGCGACGAGAAGTGCACCGGTGACTCCGCCCGCCGCCTCGGCAACGAACCGCTGTTCCAGCAGCTCGGCATGGAGAACGTGGCCGCGCTGAACATGGCCTTCGGCGAGTCCCTCGACGAGGACGGCAAGGCGGACCCGGCGACGAAGAAGCCGAAGTCGGCGAAGAAGATCGTCGCGACCTGCCCGCACTGCCTGAACACGATCGGCAACGAGTACCCGCAGCTCGGCGGCGACTACGAGGTCATCCACCACACCCAGCTGCTCCAGCACCTGGTGGACGAGGGCAGGCTGATCCCCGTCACCCCGGTCGAGGGCATCATCACCTACCACGACCCCTGCTACCTGGGCCGCCACAACAAGATCTACACGCCCCCGCGCGAGATCATCGGCAAGGTCCCGGGCCTCAGGAACGAGGAGATGCACCGCCACAAGGAACGCGGCTTCTGCTGCGGCGCCGGCGGCGCGCGGATGTGGATGGAGGAGCGGATCGGCAAGCGCATCAACAACGAGCGCGTCGACGAGGCCCTCTCCCTCAACCCCGACATCGTCTCCACCGCCTGCCCGTTCTGCCTGGTCATGCTCACCGACTCGGTGAACGGCAAGAAG
>NZ_JBEZUP010000101.1:0-1517 GCF_040636485.1 Streptomyces sp. NPDC038707 | reverse complement strand
GGCACCACCACCGCCGTATCGTTCCACCCGCTCAGCACACGCTCCCGCTCACCACCGGGCAGATACACCGCACGCGCATCACCGTCCACATCAGCGGACATCGACTCCAGCACCGACCGGTACATCGCCGCAAGACGATCCACCCCCTCCCGGCCGAGCACCAGCGGGTTCACCGTGAGCAGCAGACCGCTGCCGCGTGCGGCCACCGCGAGGCCGAACTCCGTGGCGCCCTCACCGTCACCGGACTCGGTGTCGACGAGGTCGGTCTCCGCTTGGGCGTCCGCCAGGTCGAGGTAGCTGAAGCGGACGTCGAGCAGTCGGGTTCCGTCGCTCAGCTCCCGCTGCATCACCGGCATCGGGAAGCGGCGGTGCGGCCAGAGCGTGCCCTCCTGGTCGAAGACCTGGCGGATCAGTTCGCGCCAGGTGCGCGCACCGCGCTGGTGGGCGAACGGCACCGTGTTGAGGTACATGCCGTACACCCGTTCGGCGCCCACGACTTCGGGGCGGCCGCTGGAGACCAGGCCGGTGAAGAAGGACTCCTCGGCGGTGAGCTGGCTCATCACCTTCAGGTGCGCCGCGTGCAGCACGGCCTTCAGCGAGGTTCCGGTGCTGCTCGCCGCCGCGCGCAGCGCCGGGGTCAGGTCGGCGAGCGGTACGCGCACGACGTTCGCCGGTCCCGGGGCGCCGTCGCCCCAGCCGGCCGGGAGCTCGAACTTGGCGTGGCTGCCGAGGACGTCCCGCCAGTAGTCCCGGTCCTCGTCGGACGCCACGGAAGCCAGCTCGGCTGCCACGAAGTCCGCGTAGCGCACCTCGGGCATCTCCACCTCGGGCAGTGTCCCGCCGTCGCGCAACCGGAGGTAGCCCTCGACGATCTCGCTGAGCAGCGAGCGGTGGCTCCAGCCCTCGGTGATGGGGTGGCAGACGCTGACCGACAGCCACCATGCCTCGTCGGACTCGACGAGTGAGGAGATACGGAGCAGGGGGGCGCGGGAGAGGTCGAAGGGCTCGGCGCGCTCGCTGACGATGTGCGCCCGACGTGCCGCGGCCTGCTGCTCGGCGTCCTGGCCCCGCAGATCGTGCACGGTGACCGGGATCTCGGCGGCAGCGTGGATGAACTGCAGCGGCATCTCGAAGCCTTCGAGGTGGAAGGAGGCGCGCAGCATCTCGTGGCGTTCCACCACGGCCTGCCCGGCGCGGCGCAGGACGTCGACGTCGAACGGACGGCCGTCCTTGATCCGGAAGACAGTGGTGTTGTGGTACTTGTGCAGGCCGTCGTCGGCGAGCATCTCGACCAGCATGCCGAGCTGCACCTGCGCCAGCGGGAAGGCATCGACGAGGCCCTCGGGGAGCTTGGCCAGGTCCCCTGCCGCCAGCAGCGCGAACGGTTCGACGACGGCGGTCTCGGCGAGGGGTTCTCCGCCGCCGAGTGCGGCGGCGAGTCCGGCGACGGTGCGGTGCTGGAACACATCGCGGACGCCGGCCTCGAAGCCCTCGGCGCGCAGGGCGCCGACCAGGGC
>NZ_JBEZUP010000100.1:0-1554 GCF_040636485.1 Streptomyces sp. NPDC038707 | reverse complement strand
CATCAACCGCAGCAACGGAGCCGACCCCGGATCAAAACGATCCACCCTGTCCCCCGCCAGCACCCCCTCCAACGCCTCCGCCCGCTCCCCCTCCGGCAGATCCCGCAGATCCACCTCACGCCACGGCAACTCCACCCCCTCCGCGACCAACTGCACCCACCCACCGGCATACGCGACAAACGCCGACCGCAGATTCGCATACCGCTCCAGCAACCCCTGACCCGCAGCCCGCAACCGCCCCGACTCCACCCGCCCCGACAGATGGAACACCAACTGCACCTGATACACATCCACCGCCGACTCCACGAACCTGCTGTGGAACAACAGACCCGACTGCAACGGCGTCAACGGCCACACATCCCGCAACCCCGGACACACCCGCTCCCACTCGACCAACTGCCCCTGACCCACAGACACCAACGGCACATCCGACGGCGTCAGACCCCCCGCCCCCGGCCGCCCCACATACTCGGCCAGCACCCCCAACGCCACCCGCCACCACCGCACCAGCTCCCGCACCTCCCCCTCACCAAACACACCCCGCGGGAACGAGAACAAGGCATCCAACCGCGGACCCTCAGCCGTGTCAGTCACATACGCGTTGATCTCCAACGCCGACATCACGGGCATGTCCCCATCGAACACCGCCCCCGCGTCATCCACATCCAGCACCTGCGACCAGCCCAGACCACGCAACTCCTCCGGCATGTCCGCCACCGAGAACCGGCCCAGATAATTGAAACCCACCTGCGGCTCCGGATACCCGGCCAGCACCCCACCGGTCTCAGCGTTCAAATACCGCAACAACCCATACCCCAGCCCCTTGTCCGGGACCGACAGCAACTGCTCCTTCACCGCCTTGACCACACCCCCCACAGCCCCACCACCGGCGAAAACCTCACCCAGATCGAACCCCGAAAGATCCAGACGGACCGGGAACATACTGGTGAACCAGCCCACCGTCCGCGACAGATCCGCACCCGGCACGACCCCCTCCTCCCGGCCATGCCCCTCAAGACGCACCAACAACGACTTCTCGTCACCCCCGCGCCACCGGGCCACCGCCATCGCCAACGCCGCCAGCAGACCGTCGTTCATCCCACCCCGGAACGCCGCCGGAATCCCCCTCAGCAACCCCTGCGTCACCGACACCGGCACCTCGACCCGCACCGTCTCCACCGTCCCCATCGTGTCCACCGACGGATCCGGACGCCGAGCACCCAACACAGGATCCGGCCCCTCCAACACCCCCTGCCAAAAACCCAGTTCCGCGACCCTCGCCGCCCCGGCCGCCTCCTCCACCAACGCATGCGCCCACCGACGCGCCGACGTCACCACCCCCGGCAACTCCACAGGCACACCCGCACGCACCCGCAC
Source organism: Streptomyces sp. NPDC038707 (assembly GCF_040636485.1). Taxonomy (NCBI): domain Bacteria; kingdom Bacillati; phylum Actinomycetota; class Actinomycetes; order Kitasatosporales; family Streptomycetaceae; genus Streptomyces; species Streptomyces sp. NPDC038707. The sequence continues at coordinate 177 of NZ_JBEZUP010000100.1, read as the reverse complement.
CCACGCCGCCGCAAGATCCGGCAACAGAACCCGCCACGACACCCCATCCACCACCAGATGGTGCAACACCAGCAACAACCGTCCCCTGGACCCCGCGTCGAACCACACGAACTGCGCCATCACCCCGGCACCCGGATCCAACCGGCCCATCGCCGCGTTCAGTTCGGCAGACGCCAC
>NZ_JBEZUP010000099.1:0-1598 GCF_040636485.1 Streptomyces sp. NPDC038707 | reverse complement strand
CGGCGGGTCCGCCACGAGGCCGGGACGGCCGTCCTGGATGACCAGGCGTGAGCGCAGAATGTCGTGGTGGTCCAGGACCGCGCCCAACGTCGCCGTCAGACCCGCCGCGTCGATTCCGTCCGGCAGGTCGACCATCATCGACATCGAGAACCTGCCGATGCCACCGCCCAGCTCGGTCAGGTACGCACCGACCGGTGTGAGCGGCATCCAGCCGATGCCACCGCCGTCGAATTCGTCCAGGACGTCGGCCGTACCGGTGCGTGCCGTCGCCGCCAGTTCGGCCACCGTGCGGCGCTCGAAGACCTGGCGCGGCGTGATCTCGACGCCCCGGGTCCGGGCGCGGGCCACCACCTGGATCGAACGGATGCTGTCACCGCCGATGGCGAAGAAATCGTCGTCCAACCCCACCCGGTCGAGCCCCAGCACCTCGGCATACACCGCCGCCAGCGTCCGCTCCTCCGGGGTGCGCGGCGCCCGGTACTCGCCGGCCGCGAACTCCGGCTCCGGCAGCGCCCTCCGGTCGACCTTCCCGTTCAGGTCCAGCGGCATCCGGTCCAGCACGACCAGCGCCGACGGCACCATGTACTCCGGCAGACGAGCGGCCACGAAACGGCGCACCTCCGCCACGTCCACGCCCGCCCGCAGGTCGGAGTCGTCCGCGCCGTGACCGTGTGCGGGCACCACGTAGCCCACCAGCCGCTTGTCCTCCGGGCGGCGCCCCTCACGCACCAGGACCAGCGCCCGCGCCACGCCGGGGTGAGCGGCCAGCGCCGCCTCGACCTCGGCGGGTTCGATCCGCAGGCCGCGCACCTTGACCTGGGAGTCGGCGCGGCCCACGCATTCCAGTTCCCCGTCGGTGGTCCAGCGGGCCAGGTCGCCGGTGCGGTACATCCGCTCGCCGGCGGGCCCGAAGGGATCGGCCACGAACCGTTCCGCCGTCAGCCCGGGACGCCCGTGATACCCACGACCCACCGCACCCCCGACATACAGCTCGCCCACCACACCCACCGGCACCGGAGCGAGACCCGGACCCAGGACATACGCCCGCATGTTGCCCAGCGGCCGGCCGATCGGGGCGTTGCCCGTCCCGTTCCACGGGGCCGAGGGGGCGAGTGCGAAGGCGGTGGCGTAGAAGGTCTCGCTCTGGCCGTAGCCGTTGACCACCCGTACCCCGGGCAGGGCGGCGCGTACGCGTTCCACGAAGGCCGAGGTCAGCACCTCGCCGGCGAAGACCACCGTCTCCACGCTGGTGCGGTCGGCGATCTCGTCGACCAGTTCGGCGAAGACCGAGGGCACCGCGCTGATGACGCTGCCGGTCCAGCCGTCGCGCTCGCCCAGTTCGAGTACGTCGCGCATCACCTCGACGGTGGCGCCGACGCCGAGCGCGCTGAACACCTCGAACGCCGACACGTCGAAGTTCACCGAGGTGGCGAAGAGCATGCGGGAACCGGCCGTGAGGTCCATGGTGCGGGCCAGCGACAGCGCGTCGTTCATCACGCCGAAGTGGGTGATGGTGACGCCCTTGGGCTTCCCGGTGGAACCGGAGGTGTACATCACGTACGCCACGTTGTCCGGACGCAACGGCCCCGACCGCTCCG
>NZ_JBEZUP010000098.1:0-1601 GCF_040636485.1 Streptomyces sp. NPDC038707 | reverse complement strand
CGGCGGGTCCGCCACGAGGCCGGGACGGCCGTCCTGGATGACCAGGCGTGAGCGCAGAATGTCGTGGTGGTCCAGGACCGCGCCCAACGTCGCCGCCAGACCCGCCGCGTCGATCGCCTCGGGAAGCTCCAGCAGGGCCGACATGGAGAACCTGTCGATGGCGCCGCCCGCCTCCAGCAGGTAGGCGCCGGCCGGGGGCAGCGGCATCCAGCCGACGCCGCCGCCCTCCAGTTCCGCCAGTTCCTCGGGCGCGGTGGCGGCACCGACCCGGGCTCCGGCGGCCAGTTCGGCCACGGTCCGGGACTCGAAGACCTGCCGGGGGCTGATCTCGACGCCGCGCGCCCGGGCGCGGGCCACCACCTGGATCGAACGGATGCTGTCACCGCCGATGGCGAAGAAATCGTCGTCCAACCCCACCCGGTCGAGCCCCAGCACCTCGGCATACACCGCCGCCAGCGTCCGCTCCTCCGGGGTGCGCGGCGCCCGGTACTCGCCGGCCGCGAACTCCGGCTCCGGCAGCGCCCTGCGGTCGACCTTCCCGTTCAGGTCCAGCGGCATCCGGTCCAGCACGACCAGCGCCGACGGCACCATGTACTCCGGCAGACGAGCAGCCACGAAACGGCGCACCTCCGCCACCTCGACGCCCGCGCGGAGGTCGGGGTCACCGGTGTCGCCGCCGTACGCGGGCACGACGTAGCCCACCAGTTGCCTGCCGCCCGTGCCGCGGCCCTCGCGGACCAGCACCACCGCCTGTGCGACCCCGGGGTGGGCGAGGAGCGCCGCCTCGATCTCGGCGGGTTCGACGCGGAAGCCGCGGATCTTCAGCTGGGAGTCGCCGCGCCCGAGGTATTCGAGCTGTCCGTCGGTGGTCCAGCGGACCAGGTCGCCGGTGCGGTACATCCGCTCACCGGCGGGCCCGAAGGGATCGGCCACGAACCGTTCCGCCGTCAGCCCGGGACGCCCGTGATACCCACGGCCCACCGCACCCCCGACATACAGCTCACCCACCACACCCACCGGCACCGGAGCGAGACCCGGACCCAGGACATACGCCCGCATGTTGCCCAGCGGCCGGCCGATCGGCACGTTGCCCGTTCCGCTCCAGTCCTCCGGGACCGGGTACGTGGTGGCGTAGAAGTCCTCGGTCTGGCCGTAGGCCTGCATCAGGCGCACGCCGGGGATCGCGTCGCGCACCTTCTCCAGCAGGGTCGCCGGCAGGGCGTCCCCGCCGAGGACGACCGTGTCCACGTGCAGCCGGCCGGAGACCTGGTCGAGGATCTCGGCGAACACCGACGGGACGGCCTGGAGCGCGCTGCCGGTCCAGCCGTCGCGCTTGGCGAGTTCGAGGATGTCCTCCACCACGTCGACGGTGGCGCCGACGCCGAGCGCGCTGAACACCTCGAACGCCGACACGTCGAAGTTCACCGAGGTGGCGCACAGCATCCGGGAGCCGGGGCGGAGCCCCACGGCCTCCGCCAGCCGGGACACTCCGTTGACGAGGTTGGCGTGGGTGATGGTGACGCCCTTGGGCTTCCCGGTGGAACCGGAGGTGTACATCACGTACGCCACGTTGTCCGGACGCAACGGCCCCGACCGCTCCG
>NZ_JBEZUP010000096.1:0-1650 GCF_040636485.1 Streptomyces sp. NPDC038707 | reverse complement strand
ATCGACATTCACACGACCGCGGGGAAGCTCGCGGATCTCCAGCGGCGCATCCACGAGGCGACGCACGCCGGTTCGGAACGCGCCGTCGAGAAGCAGCACGCCAAGGGCAAGCTGACCGCCCGTGAGCGGATCGAGCTGCTGCTGGACGAGGGCTCGTTCGTCGAGCTGGACGAGTTCGCCCGGCACCGCTCCACGAACTTCGGCCTGGACAGCAACCGCCCCTACGGCGACGGCGTGGTCACCGGCTACGGCACCGTGGACGGCCGCCCGGTCGCCGTCTTCTCCCAGGACTTCACCGTCTTCGGCGGCGCCCTCGGCGAGGTCTACGGCCAGAAGATCGTCAAGGTGATGGACTTCGCCCTGAAGACCGGCTGCCCCGTCATCGGCATCAACGACTCCGGCGGCGCCCGCATCCAGGAAGGCGTCGCCTCCCTCGGCGCCTACGGCGAGATCTTCCGCCGCAACACCCACGCCTCCGGCGTCATCCCCCAGATCTCCCTCGTGGTCGGCCCCTGCGCGGGCGGCGCGGTCTACTCCCCCGCCATCACCGACTTCACCGTCATGGTCGACCAGACCAGCCACATGTTCATCACCGGACCGGACGTCATCAAGACCGTCACCGGCGAAGACGTCGGCTTCGAGGAACTGGGCGGCGCCCGCACCCACAACACCGCCTCCGGCGTGGCCCACCACATGGCCGGCGACGAGAAGGACGCCATCGAGTACGTCAAGCAGCTGCTGTCGTACCTGCCGTCCAACAACCTCTCCGAGCCCCCGGTCTTCGCGGAGGAGGCGGACCTCGCCGTCACCGACGAGGACCGCGAACTGGACACGCTCGTCCCCGACAGCGCCAACCAGCCCTACGACATGCACACGGTGGTCGAGCACGTCCTGGACGACGCCGAGTTCTTCGAGACCCAGGCCCTGTTCGCGCCGAACATCCTCACCGGCTTCGGCCGCGTCGAGGGCCACCCGGTCGGCGTCGTCGCCAACCAGCCGATGCAGTTCGCCGGCTGCCTGGACATCGCCGCCTCCGAGAAGGCCGCCCGCTTCGTGCGCACCTGCGACGCCTTCAACATCCCGGTGCTGACCTTCGTGGACGTCCCCGGCTTCCTGCCCGGCGTCGGCCAGGAGCACGAGGGCATCATCCGGCGCGGCGCCAAGCTGATCTACGCCTACGCCGAGGCCACCGTCCCGCTGATCACCGTCATCACCCGCAAGGCCTTCGGCGGCGCCTACGACGTCATGGGCTCCAAGCATTTGGGCGCCGACCTCAACCTGGCCTGGCCCACCGCCCAGATCGCCGTCATGGGCGCCCAGGGCGCGGTCAACATCCTGCACCGCCGCACCATCGCCGAAGCCGAAGCCGACGACGCCGAGGCGACCCGGGCCCGGCTGATCCAGGAGTACGAGGACACCCTCCTCAACCCCTACGTCGCGGCCGAACGCGGCTACGTCGACGCCGTCATCATGCCCTCCGACACCCGCGCGCACATCGTCCGCGGCCTGCGTCAACTGCGCACCAAGCGGGAAACCCTGCCCCCGAAGAAGCACGGCAACATCCCCCTGTAGACCCCGCCGACCCCGGGAGCGGTCATGAACATCAAGGTCGTACGAGGCAATCCCACCCCGGAGGAGCTGGCCGCCGCC
>NZ_JBEZUP010000095.1:0-1658 GCF_040636485.1 Streptomyces sp. NPDC038707 | reverse complement strand
GTGGAGATCGCCGACCGCGACGACCTGTACGGCAACCCGCGCCACCCCTACACCCGGGCCCTGCTCTCCGCCGTGCCCGAGGCGACGGTGGACGAGGTGCCGCGCGAGCGCATCCGGCTGACCGGTGACGTGCCGTCGCCGATCAACCCGCCGTCCGGCTGCCGCTTCCGCACCCGCTGCTGGAAGGCGACCGAGAAGTGCGCGACGGAGACTCCGCCGCTGGTGCGCACGGAGGGCAACGAGCCGGGCCACCTGACGGCCTGCCACTACCCGGAGACGGCGGACACCGTGCCCGCCCCGCGCCTGTCCAAGGACCCCGAGGCGGCGGCCTGACACACCCCTTTCCGTCAGCCGCCCCCTTGCGGAACGGACTTTCACCGGCCCATTGACCCGAGCCCCGAACGTCCGCTCCAGGGGACGAGGGCCCGCGCCCGCCCAGGCGCGGGCCCTCTTTCGTGCCCGGAAGGCTCAACTCAACTACCCTTGTTGTCAAAGTAGTTGAACAACCACTCCGTTTCCGTCCCGCCGTCCGGTCCGCTGTGTCACACTGCCGCGGTGGTGGATCACGCCTATGCCGATCTCACGCTCGCGGCGCTGTACGACAGCCTCAACCCCTGGCGCCCGGGGGACGACTTCTGCCTCGGGCTGCTGCGGGAGGCCGGCTCCGTGCTGGACATCGGGTGCGGCACCGGGCAGTTGCTGCGCCGGGCCCGGGCCGGGGGGCACCCGGGGCGGCTGACGGGACTGGATCCGGCCGCGGCCATGCTCGTCCAGGCCCGCCGGGCCCGCCCGGACGTCGAGTGGGTGCTCGGCGATGTGCGGGTGCGGCACTGGCGGCCGGAGTTCGACCTCGTCATGATGACCGGGCACGCCTTCCAGGAGCTGGTGGCGGACGAGGAGATCCGGGTCTGTCTGCGCGCCGCCCGCGCGGCCCTGTGGGACGGCGGACGGTTCGTGTTCGAGACCCGCAACCCCGGCGCCCGCGCCTGGGAACGGTGGACCCCGGACCGGGTGCACGAGATCACCGCCCCCGACGGCACCCCGGTGCGGGTGTGGCACGAGACGCTCGGCACCGGCCCGGAGCGGGGCCGGGTGCGCTTCACCGAGACCTATGCCGGCCCGTACTGGCCCGCCCCGCGGTCCGTGCACGGCGTCCTGCGCTTCCTGGACGCCGCGACGCTGGACGGTTTCCTCGCGGAGGCGGGCCTGACGGTGGCCGCCCGGTACGGCGACTGGGACCGCGCCCCGCTCACCCCCACGTCCCCGGAGATCATCACGGTGGCCCGCCGGGCCTAGGCTCCCTGGTCCTCCTCCAGTGCCGTCAGGGCCGGGTCCAGGACGATGTCCCCGGCGCGGGCCTCGGTGGTCGGCTCCTCCGGGAAGTGGCAGGCCGTCAGGTGGCCCTCCCGGTTGCCGGAGAGCCGGACCAGCGGGGGCTCCTCGGTCGCGCACCGGTCCTGGGCCTTCCAGCAGCGGGTGCGGAAGCGGCAGCCGGACGGCGGGGAGATGGGGGACGGGACGTCACCGGCCAGGCGGATCCGCTCGCGCCGGGGCGCCTCGCCCTCCGTCAGGGTCGCCTCGGGGACGGCGGAGAGCAGGGCGTGGGTGTAGGGGTGACGCGGCCGGGTGTAGAGGGAGTCGCGGTCCCCCACCTCGAT
>NZ_JBEZUP010000094.1:0-1754 GCF_040636485.1 Streptomyces sp. NPDC038707 | reverse complement strand
CTAATGGGGGGTGAAGCCGGTGGATCGCTACCCGTTACCCGGTCCGCGAGACCTCGAAAAAGATCGCGGCCACCGGCTTCTCCTCGGTGGCGATCAGCCGGCATCCGGCGAGCCATACACACCCCCGGAGCCTTCGAGCACTCGGTCAAGACTTGGCCCCGGGTGCTGGCCGATCGCCACCGAGAACCTCTGGTCGTGAGGATGCTGGCGTCAGGGTCTGCTGCAGTGGAGTCCGGCTTTCACGACCGTAACCGATCAGATGATCGGATCGTTGGCGCTCGTGGTCCGAGCCCTCCGCGGGGAACACCTCTTACTTCATCGGGACGCCGTCGAGCTCCTGGACAGACCGAGGACCCCGCGGGCAGCTGGGGTCACGAACGACCAATCGGATGACGGGCCCAGAGCCCTTCCATTAGGGAGTCGCGTGCCTCCGCGCCGGTCTTGACCCGCGGATATGCACATCGGACTGAAGGACGTGAGAGACGCGCATGAAGGTGTTCTGCGGGATCGACTGGGCCAGTGACCACCACGACGTCGCCCTGGTCGACGGCGACGGCAAGCTCCTCGGACGGGCCCGGATCGGCGACGACGCAGCCGGCCTGCAGCAGCTGCTCGACCTCCTGGCCGAACACGGCGACAACCCCGGTGAGCAGATACCAGTGGCGATCGAGACCTCCCGCGGCCTGCTGGTTGCCTGTCTCAGGGCCACCGGCCGCCCCATCTACGCCGTCAACCCAATGGCGGCCGCCCGCTATCGCGAGCGCCACACAGTCTCGCGCAAGAAGTCCGACCACCTCGACGCGATGGTGTTGGCGAACATCCTGCGCACCGACGCAGACGCGCACCGCCAACTGCCGGCCGACAGCGAGCTCGCTCAGGCCGTCGCAGTCCTGGCCCGCGCCCAGCAGGACGCCGTCTGGGACCGCACGCAGGCCGGTAACAAGCTACGCTCCCACCTGCGTGAATACTTCCCCGGCTACCTCGCCGCCGTTCAGCCGATCACAGGGGGATTCAACGCGCCGCTGGCCCGAACCCTGCTGGCCGCCGCACCGACTCCTGGGCAGGCCGCCCGGCTCAGCCGAATCCAGCTGAAGGCGGTGCTCAAGCGCGCCGGCCGCCAGCGCGGCATCGAGGCCGAGGTCGAGCGCCTGCACGCCGCCCTGCGTGTTCCGCAGATGCGCCAGCTTCCGCTCGTCGAGACCGCGATGGGCCGCCAGGCCCTGGCCCTGCTGGGCAAGTTCGAGGCCGCCTGCGTCGCCGCGGACAGCCTCGCCGAAGCCTCAGTCGAGCTGTTCGAGCAACACCCGGACGCGGCGGTCATCACCAGCTTCCCGGGCCTCGGCGCGCTCAGCGGAGCCCGGGTCCTTGCCGAGATCGGCGACGACCGCAGCCGCTTCGCCGATGCCAGGGCGCTCAAGGCCTATGCCGGATCAGCACCCGTCACCCGCGCCTCAGGCAAGAGCCACACGGTCATGGTCCGCCGGGTCAAGAACCAGCGCCTGGCCGCGGTCGGCTACGTCTGGGCCTTCGCCTCCCTCACCGCCTCACCCGGCGCCAGAGCTCACTACGACCGCCGACGCGAGACCGGTGACCGCCACACCTCCGCCCAGCGCAACCTCTACAACCGGCTCCTGGGCTGCCTCCACCACTGCCTCGCCAACGGCACGCCCTACAGCGAAACCACCGCCTTCCCCACGGCGCCCAAGCTCGAACTAAGCATCGCGGCTTGACCTACTAACCCCATCGGATGTCTT
>NZ_JBEZUP010000093.1:0-1935 GCF_040636485.1 Streptomyces sp. NPDC038707 | reverse complement strand
AGGAACCAGATGACCGACACCGCCCCCGACCGGATCCGGGTCGTCGTGGTCGACGACCACGCCGTGATGCGCGCCGGCGTCGTCGCCCTGCTGGCTGGGCCGGGGGCGCGCCCTCCGGCAGGCCCGACGGTGCCGGGGGGCCGGGTGCCCCGCGCACGCCCGGCGCGTCCGGCGCCCCTCGCGCCCCCGGCCCGCGCCATGTGCCCACCGCTCCCCCGGACTCCGTCCTCCCCCCGTCCCCCGACCCCGCCGCCGCCCTGCGCCGCATGTACGTCGACACCAGCCCGTTCAGCGCGGCACACCTGAGTCTGAACGCGGAGGTGCTGGGGCCGGAGCGGATGCTGTTCGGCACCGACTCGCCGCCGATGGCCGCGCCGCTGGCGGACTTCGTCCACATGATCGAGAAGCTGCCGCTCGACAAGGCGTCCCAGCAGCTCGTCCTCGGCGGCAACGCCCAAGCTCTCTTCGACCTCAGGAGCCGTCCGTGACCACCACGCAGGAGGCCGTCGCCGCGGCCGAGCGGTGCACCCCCGAGTTCCGCCGCGATCCGCACGCCGTCTACGCCCGGCTGCGCGCCGAGGCGCCGGTCTGCCCCATGCGGCCGCCGCACGGCAACGAGACGTATCTGATCACCCGGTACGAGGACGCGCGGGCCGCGCTGTCGGATCCGCGTCTGAGCAAGGACATGTACGGGGCGATGGACGCCTACCGGAGGATCTTCGGGGACTCGTCCATCGCGCTGGACGACAACATGCTCAACTCGGACGCGCCCAAGCACACCCGGCTGCGCAGGCTGGTGAACTCGGCTTTCACGCCGCGGCGGGTGCAGGCGCTGCGGCCGCGCATCGAGGAGATCGTGCGCGAGCTGCTCGACGCGTGCCCGCCCCGGGAGGCCGTCGACCTGCTGCCCGTGTTCGCGTTCCCGCTGCCGATCATCGTGATCTGCGATCTGCTCGGCGTGCCGGCCGGGGACCGGTCGCGGTTGCAGGGGCTGTCCAGCACGGTGGCGCAGACCGGTTTCGGCGAGGAGTTCAAGCGGGCCCAGCAGCGGGCGGAGGAGGACCTGCACGGGTACTTCTCCGAGCTGATCGCCGCGAAGCGGAAGCGCCCGGGCGACGACCTGCTGAGCGCGCTGATCGCGGTGCGCGACGGCGAGGACGGCTCGCTCACCCAGAACGAACTGGTCTCCACGGCCTTCCTGCTGATGTTCGCGGGCCACAAGACGACCGCGTACCTCATCGGCAACGCGGTGCACCATCTGCTGCGCCACCCCGCGCAGCGGGCCGCCGTACGGGAGAACCCGGAGCTGATCCGCGCGGCGGTCGAGGAACTGGTGCGCTACGACGGCTCGGTGGAGTCCGCGACGTTCCGCTACGCGACCGAGGACGTGGAGTACGGCGGGACCCTGATCCCCAAGGGCGCCCTGGTCCAGATCGCGCTCAGCTCGGCCAACCGCGACCACGCCAAGTTCGAGTCTCCCGACGAGCTGAACGTGACGCGGCCGGGCAACGCGCAGGACGCCCATCTCGGCTTCGGGCACGGCAGCCACTACTGCCTGGGCGCCCCGCTGGCCCGGCTGGAGACGCAGCTGGCCCTCACGCTGCTGTTCGGCCGGTTCCCCCGGATGGCCCTGGCCGCCCCGGCCGCCGGGCCGCGGTGGCTGGAGGTGCCGTTCCCGGCCTTCCGCGGTCTGGCGGAGCTGCCGGTCGTCCTGGACCCCGCCGGGTAGGCGCGTCCGGAACCGAGGGCGGCCGGCGTCTGGCGGCCGGGGCGCGCGCTCCCTACTGTGTGCGGCGTCACCGTGTGCGGGCGCCGCGTGGGCGGGCGCCGCGTGGGCGGGCGCCGCGTGGGCGGGCGCCGCGTGGGCGGGCGCCGCGTGGGCGGGCGCCGCGTGGGCGGGCGCCGCGTGGGCGGGCGCCGCGTGGGCCGCGTCGC
>NZ_JBEZUP010000092.1:0-1962 GCF_040636485.1 Streptomyces sp. NPDC038707 | reverse complement strand
CTGCTGACCATGCTGCGTCGGGATGGAGCAGATGTGGTCCACCGAGGCCGGCCGTGGAGTCTGCCGCTGGAGGACAGGGTTCTGCTGGTCACGGCATACTGGCGCACCAATCTGACGTTGCGGCAGCTCGCCCCGCTGTTCGGCATCTCGAAGTCCACGGCCGGCCGGGTCATCAACCACCTCGGCCCCCTGCTGGCGCTCCGGTCTCGCGAGCGGTTCGCCAAGAACACCGTGCTCATCGTGGATGGCACCCTGGTCCCCACACGGGACCACACCATCGCCGAGCGGTCGAAGAACTATCGGTACTCCACCAACCACCAGGTCGTCATCGACGCCGACACCCGCCTGGTCGTCGTGGTCGGCCGGCCCCTCGCCGGGAACCGCAACGACTGCAAGGCATGGGAAGAATCCGGCGCCAAGGCCGCCGTCGGCAACACCCTCACGATCGCCGACGGCGGCTACCCGGGCACCGGACTCGTCATCCCGCACCGTCGCAAGCGCGGCCAGACCGAACTGCCAGCCTGGAAAGAGGAACACAACAAGTCCCACAAGCAGGTCCGCGCCCGCGTCGAGCACGTCTTCGCCCGCATGAAGACCTGGAAGATACTCCGCGACTGCCGCCTCAAAGGCGACGGCGTCCACCACGCCATGCTCGGCATCGCCCGTCTACACAACCTCGCCCTCGCCGGATAGGTCGCACGCGGCACGGTGGGCCGCTACGTCCGGCGACTCCAAGATCCTTAACGGGACAACCCTTAGGCCCGCCACGGACACAGCAAAGCTGAGAACTGCCGTCAACGGTTCGGTATGGCTAAGGTCTCCACTCTGTGCAGCCACGCCGAAGGTCACAACGCATGATCAGTGCAGCAACGTAGTAGACACAAGGAGTCTCGCCCGGGTTCGAGTAGCCGTGCACGGCGTCGGCCGGGAAGTAGGCCGAGTCCCCCACCAGCAACTCTGTCACCGCCTCACCGACGGTCAGCCGCAGTGTCCCGCCTTCCACGAAGACGTACTCATGGGAGCCGCTGGCGTAAGCGGGATACTCCCCGGCATCGCAGTGCGGAGGCAGCACGGAGCGAATCCATTCGAAGTTCACCCCGGGCACCACCGGTGACAGGATCGTACGCCACCATCCCCCGGGCTCCTCGACGACGTCCTGATCGGCCGCACGGCGCACCAGAACGGGCTCGGGCTCGGTGAGCAGACAGGCAGCCGTCACCCCCAGCCCTTCCGCGATGCGCGCCAGCACCAGGACCGTGGGCGCCTTCCGTCCGCGTTCCACCGAGGACAGCATGCTCACGCTCACCCCCGCCCGGTCCGCGACCTCCTGGAGCGTCAGGGACTGACGCAGCCGAAGCTCCTGAATCCGGCTTCCCAGTACCGCAAGAGTCATTGAGCTTTTTCAGCGTTGCCGCTCCAAGGCGAGGACCGCAGCAGCGATGACCGTCATCCGGTTCGGACTGCAGCGGCTTCGGCGGAAGATCCGCCAGGACTTCAGCCGGGCGACACCTCGTTCGACAGGAGCACGAGCATGGGCGAGTGCCCGGTTCAGCGTCCGCTCGGTCGGTGACAGTTCTCCGTTGGGCGGGCGGCGGATTGCGGTGGTGACCCAGGCGCCGGCCCCGATGTAGGCGCGGTCGGCCACGATCGGGACGCCTTGGCGTTCGCAGATCCGGATGATGCGGTGAGTGCGGGCGGCGGTCAGATCGTGAGCGCGGCCCGGCAGTGCCGGCGAGATCCACAGCAGCCGGCCTTCGGGATCGGTAACGACCTGCACGTTCACGCCGTGGCGCCGGTGCTTGTGGGAGTAATCGGTGCGTCCGTCGCCCAGGCGGTCGCACTCGCTGAGCGTGCCGTCCAGGAGCACGTAGTCCGGATTGTGCTCGCGCAGGGTCTTGAGCAGTCCCGGCGCCCGGTCCGCGAGGAGTCGCACGACCGCGGAGGTGTAGGCGTGGGCCGTGC
>NZ_JBEZUP010000091.1:0-2062 GCF_040636485.1 Streptomyces sp. NPDC038707 | reverse complement strand
ACACCGGGAACCGCGCATACAACCCACGCCCCATCCCCAGCCGCTGCGAACCCTGACCCGTGAACACAACCCCCAACCGACCATCACCGGCCACCGCCTCCGTGACGGTCGCCAGCAGCTCCTCCTTCGTACGTCCGACGAGCACGGCCCGGTGGTCGAATGCCGACCTGGTCGTCGCCAGCGAGAAGCCGACGTCCAACGGCCGTCCCTGGCTGTCGGCGAGCCGCGCGACCTGCTCCTTCAGGGCGGCCGCCGTCTTGCCGGCCACCACCCACGGCACCACGACGTCCACCGCCGCCGGCTCGACGGCCACGGTGACGGGGGCCTGCTCCAGGATGGTGTGGGCGTTGGTGCCGGAGATCCCGAACGACGACACCGCCGCCCGCCGCGGCCGGTCCACCGCCGGCCAGACGGTGTTCTCCGTGACGAGGTCGACGTCACCGGCTGTCCAGTCGACATGCGACGAGGGCCGGTCCGCGTGCAATGTCCGGGGCACGAGGCCGTTGCGCATGGCCATGACCGCCTTGATCACGCCGGCGACACCGGCAGCGGCCTGCGTGTGCCCGATGTTCGACTTCACCGAACCCAGCAGCAGCGGCCTCTCACGGTCCTGGCCGTAGGCCGCCAGCAGCGCCTGCGCCTCGATCGGGTCACCCAGTGTCGTACCGGTGCCGTGGCCCTCCACGACGTCCACGTCGAGCGGCGACAGGCCGGCCCCGGCGAGGGCCTGACGGATCACGCGCTGCTGCGACGGTCCGTTCGGGGCGGTCAGGCCGTTCGACGCGCCGTCCTGGTTCACCGCAGAACCCCGCACCACGGCCAGGATCTCGTGACCGTTGCGCACCGCGTCCGACAGCCGCTCCACCACCAGCATGCCGACACCCTCGGCCCACCCGACCCCGTCCGCGGAGTCGGAGAACGCCTTGCACCGGCCGTCTGCCGACATGCCGCGCTGCCGCGAGAACTCCACGAACAGCTCCGGGGTGGACAGCACGGTCACACCACCGGCCAACGCCAGATCACAGTCACCCGACCGCAGCGCCTGGGCCGCCCAGTGCAGGGCCACCAGCGACGACGAACACGCCGTGTCGACCGTGACCGCCGGACCCTCGAGGCCCAGCGAGTAAGCCACGCGCCCGGAGGCCACACTGGCGGAGCTGCCGTTGCCACGGAATCCCTCGAACTCGGGGCCGGTCAGCAGGTCGGAGTAGTCGCCGTACATCACGCCGGCGAACACGCCGGTGCGGCTGCCCCGCAGCGACACCGGATCGAGGCCGGCCCGCTCCAGCGCCTCCCATGACGTCTCCAGCAGCAGCCGCTGCTGCGCGTCCGTGGCGAGCGCCTCCCGGGGACTCATCCCGAAGAACTCCGCGTCGAAGTCCCCCGCATCGCGCAGGAAACCGCCCGACCGGGTGTAGGACGTGCCGGCGTGTGCCGCGTCGGGGTGGTAGAGGGCGTCGAGGTCCCAGCCGCGGTCGTCCGGGAAGTCACCGACGGCGTCGACGCCTTCGGTGACCAGCCGCCAGAGGTCCTCCGGTGACCGCACACCGCCCGGATACCGGCACGCCATGCCCACGATCACCACCGGATCGTCCGACACCGGCGGCAACGCGCCGACGGGGACCGAGGCGTCCTCGGCGGTGCCGAGCAGCTCGTCGAGGAGGTGACGCGCGAGCGTGGCCGAGGTCGGGTGGTCGAACACCAGGGTCGCCTGCAGCCGCAATCCGGTGGCCGCCGACAGGCCGTTGCGCAGCTCCACCGCCGTCAGCGAATCCAGGCCCAGCTCCTGGAACGAGCGCTCCGGATCGACCAGCGAACCGTCCACGTGCCCGAGCACCGTCGCCACCCGGCCGCGCACCAGGTCGAGCACCAGGTCGGTGCGGGCCTCGGCGGGCAGGCCGGCCAAGCGGTGCGCAAGGTCGGCTGCCTCGCCGGTGCGTGCGACAGCGCGCCGGCTCCCGGTGCGGGTGCGGACGAGGTTGCGCAGGAGTGCCGGTACCTCGTCCGAGCCCCGCAGGCCGGCCAGGTCCAGCCTGACCGGCACGGCCGCCGGGCCGTCCGC
>NZ_JBEZUP010000090.1:0-2168 GCF_040636485.1 Streptomyces sp. NPDC038707 | reverse complement strand
GCAACATCCCCCTGTAGACCCCGCCGACCCCGGGAGCGGTCATGAACATCAAGGTCGTACGAGGCAATCCCACCCCGGAGGAGCTGGCCGCCGCCCTGGCGGTGGTCCGCGTCCGCGCGGCGGCGGCGGCCACCACGCCGTCCGGCGCGCGGGGCCAGAGGGACGCGTGGTCCGACCCGGCCCGCATCGCGGCCCGGCACGTCCCGGCGCCGGGCCCGGCGTCGTGGTCGCGCACCTACTGGCCGGGCCGGGGCTGACCGTCCGCCGGCCGCAAACCGGGTGCCGATTTGAGTACGGCTACTCAGGCACCCGCGCCCGGCACGGCCCCACGCTGGGGGCATGTTGTGGTCAGACCCGGAGAACGAGCCGCCCGAGGATCTGCGCGAGGCGCAGAACATGCTCCGGCGGCTCGGTCTCCTCATGGCACTGGCCATGGTCCTGGCGATGATCGTGATCGGCCTGAGGTGAGCCGCCCGGCACGCCGTGGCTAACCTGGCCGCATGACTGCCAATCGCCGCAGGCGACTCGTGCTCGCCTCCCAGTCCCCCGCCCGGCTGGGCCTGCTCCGGCAGGCCGGATTCGACCCCGAGGTCATCGTGAGCGGCGTCGACGAGGACGCCGTCACCGCGCCCACCCCGGCGGAGCTGGCGCTCGCCCTGGCCGAGGCGAAGGCATCGGTGGTCGCGGCGCGACCGGAGGTGCAGGGCGCCCTGGTGATCGGCTGCGACTCGGTGCTGGAGCTGGACGGCAAGGCGCTCGGCAAGCCGGCCGACGCCGAGGAGGCCACCGCCCGCTGGAAGGACATGCGCGGGCGGGCCGGGGTGCTCCAGACGGGGCACTGTGTGTGGGACACGGAGGCCAAGCGGTACGTGTCGGCGACCGCCTCCACCGTCGTCCGGTTCGGTGAACCCAGCGACGCCGAGATCGCCGCCTACGTGGCCTCCGGAGAGCCCCTCCACGTGGCCGGTGCCTTCACCCTGGACGGCCGTTCGGCGCCGTTCATCGACGGCATCGAGGGCGACCACGGCAATGTGATCGGCATCAGCCTGCCCCTGATCCGCCGGCTCCTGGCCGAACTGGGCGTGGGCATCACGGAGTTGTGGGCGCCGGAGCGCTGACCCGGGCGCGGAGGGAGCGCCGGGGCGGGACGGAGTCCTGGGGCTCGTCGTCGCCGTCCCGGGGCTCGTCGCCGTCCCGGGGCTCGTGCGCACGGTCTCCCGGCGCGTCCCCGTCGACGGGTCCCGCCTCCCCCTCCGGCCCCGCCGCCGGCCCGGCCCCCGGCCCGGGCGTGCCGCCGGGGACCGCGCCCTGCGCGCCGGAGGCACGGTCGTACGTCATCAGGAGCAGCACGATCAGCCCGAGGACGACGACCAGGAACACGAACACCGGCACGCCGAACAGTCCCCAGGCGAACGCGCCGAGCAGGCCGTGCACCACGGCCGCGCTGACCAGTACCACGCGGCCGAAACCGGCCGGGGCGCGGTCGCGCACCGCGACGAGCACGGCCACCAGCGCGCACAGCGCGAAGTAGAGCCCGAAGACGATTCCGCCGATCTTCGAGGACGTCGCCATAACGTCGGGGTCGAGGCCGGCCAGGGACATCTTCTGCCGGCCGACGACGACCCCGAGGAACCAGTTCACCGCCACGACGAACAACGCCTCCACGAGGAGGACGACCGCCACGACCCATGCCACCGGTCTGCGTACCACCGGCCCCACCCACTCTCCCGCCGACAGCCTGTTACCCCAGGTAGGTTCGAGACACCGGGAACGCTACTAACGGGTAAACCAGGGGACAAGGGTCGGGGCGGCAGCAAAGAATCATTGGGCCATTCGTAGGGACTCGACAAAGAAACAGAGTGGGCCGCAGCACGCTCGCACAGAGACCTTGACCACATGGCAGGGCTAGGGTTTCCCCAGGAGTCCTGCGTACCTGGGTGCGACATGGGCTTTCTCTGGTCGAGCGCGCCTCGGTTCACGCTCCGTGTGGGCAAGCTCACCATCGGGGACGGGTCGAAGTGCCGTGTCGACAGTCCCTAAACTCGGCTTGTTTCAAGGAGGGAGCCTCAATCGTGCGCAAGGTGCTCATCGCCAACCGTGGCGAAATCGCTGTCCGCGTGGCCCGGGCCTGCCGGGACGCCGGGATCGCGAGCGTGGCCGTCTACGCC
>NZ_JBEZUP010000089.1:0-2350 GCF_040636485.1 Streptomyces sp. NPDC038707 | reverse complement strand
TGAAGGTGCCCGAACCGGTCGTGTACGAGGCCGACTTGACGGTCTCGTCGGTGCCGGTGGCCTGTACGGGGTGGAGGTGGTAGGGGGTGCCGGTGAGGGCGGTGACGCGCTGGTCCTGCCGGTGGGGGGTGGCGTTGAGGACGATGACCAGGTCGCCGAGTTCCATGGTGATCACGCCCGGGGTCTCGTCCGTGCCGGAGAGCGGGAAGGACAGCCGCTGCTGGACGTCGGCGGTGGTGGCCAGGGAGAACGCCTTCTCGGTGGTGCGGATCCGCAGCAGGTCGCGGTAGGCGGCCGAGGCGCCGGTGATCTGCGGGCAGCCGGCCGTGACCGTGGTGAGCAGGGGCCGGGCGTACTCCCACTTGGACCGGTTGTCGGCGGCCGGGGGCAGCCCGCGGCCGAAGCCGTTGCCGTCCGCGCAGTTCCAGTGGATCGCGTTGAACCAGTCCCCGCTGTCGAAGGAGTTGCGGTCCAGGGACTTCGAGCGCAACAGGTCGCTGCCCGCCTGGGACAGCGCCGGCCCCTGGGAGAGGGCGGCGGTGGCCAGGGCCAGGACCTGCATCCGGGCCCGGTCATCAGGGGACGTGCCCTGGGGCAGTTTGTAGGCCAGCGCGTCGAACAGGGACTCGTTGTCGTGGGCGTCCACATAGGCCAGGGCGTCACCGGGAGCCTCGGCGTACCCGGCCGGGGAGCCGTTGTAGTCGACCTGGGCGCCCGTGACCTGCCGGCCCCGGGTGTCGGTGAACCGGTATCCGGCGAGGTTTCCGGTGAGCCCGACCTTGATCAGGTCCTGGTAGCGCAGCAGCCGCGCCCGCTGCTCCTCCTTCGTGCCGTTGGCAAGAGAGGTGTTGGGGTCGGTGTACAGGCCCGAGGCGAAGCCCTGCACCCCGGGGTCGGCGTCGAAGGGGCCGCCGCCGCGCACCGCGTCCCGGGCCCGGTCGGAGAAGGTCGCGATGCCGGTACCGGCCATGTTCTCCTGCGTGGCCTGCGTGAACCGGGCGTCGTCGGCGACCTCGCCGAAGTTCCACCCCTCCCCGTACAGGATGATCCTCTTGCCGTCCACGCCGTCCTTCGCCACGGTCAGCGCGTCCAGCGCCTCGCGGACGGCCAGGATGTTCGCCCTGGGATGGTGGCCCATGAGGTCGAACCGGAACCCGTCCACCTTGTACTGCTTCGCCCAGGTGACCACCGAGTCCACGACCAGTTTGCCCATCATCGCGTTCTCCGGCGCGGTGTTCGCACAGCACGTGCTGTCCGCCACCGACCCGTCGGCCAGCAGACGCTGGTAGTAGCCCGGCACGATCCGGTCCAGCACCGAGGCATCCGCCTGCCCGCTCGCCGCCGTGTGGTTGTAGACCACGTCCATCACCACCCGCAGCCCGTCCCCGTTCAGCGCCTGCACCATCCGCCGGAACTCCACCGTCCGCGCCGTGCCGTCCGGATCGGTGGCGTAGGAACCCTCGGGAACCGTGTAGTGCAACGGGTCGTAACCCCAGTTGTACGCGTCCTTCCCGGCCGACCTGCCCACACACTCCTGCTGCCGCTCCGAGTCCGCCGGGAACGAGGCCAGGTCACAGTCCGGCACCGCCTGGTCCGCCTTCCGCTCGGGAATCCCGGCGATGTCGAAGACGGGCAGCAGGTGCACGTACGACGTCCCCGCCTCGGCGAGTGCCCTCAGATGCCGTGACCCGTCACTGTCCCTGTCGGTGAACGCCAGATAGGTGCCCGGGTGCCGGGAGGTACGGTCCTCCACCGAGAAGTCCCGCACGTGCAGCTCCTGGATCCGCGCGTCCCGCAGCGGCACCGCCCTCGGCTTGCGCAGCACCGACCAGCCCGCCGGGGCCAGGGACCGGTCGTCCAGGTCCACCACCAGGCTGCGCTCGGAGTCCGCGGTGAGCGCGACCGAGTACGGATCGGTGACCTTGTTCGTCACCACCTTGCCCGCACTGGGCGCCCACACCTTCACCACGTACCGGTACGGCTTGCCCTTCCACGACGCCGGCCCGGAGACCGACCACACGCCCGTGGCATCGTCCCGGCGCATCCCCCTGACCGAACCGTCCAGCTCCAGCGACACACTCCGCGCCGTCGGAGCCCACACCGACAGCGTCGGCCTTCCCCCACGGAACACCGGGCCGAGGCGCGCCTTCGTGGCGCCGGCGTAGAGATCGTCCAGCACACCGGCGACCTGCACACCCGTCGCGGCCAGCACGGCCCCGTCCGCCGCCCGCTGCGAAGCCACGAGCTGACCGCGCAGCGCCTCACGCACCCGGCCCCGGTCACGCCGGTCCACCGACCAGGCCGCATAACCCTTCAGATGCGGGAACCGCGCCTTCTGCGCCTCGGTCAG
>NZ_JBEZUP010000088.1:0-2663 GCF_040636485.1 Streptomyces sp. NPDC038707 | reverse complement strand
GTCCTACTCTCCCACAGGGTCCCCCCTGCAGTACCATCGGCGCTGTGAGGCTTAGCTTCCGGGTTCGGAATGTAACCGGGCGTTTCCCTCACGCTATAACCACCGAAACACTATGAAACTGACAACCAGACCGCCAACACAGCGGAGCTGTTCGTGGTTTCAGAACCAACACAGTGAACGCGAGCAACTGAGGACAAGCCCTCGGCCTATTAGTACCAGTCAACTCCACCCGTTACCAGGCTTCCATATCTGGCCTATCAACCCAGTCGTCTACTGGGAGCCTTACCCCATCAAGTGGGTGGGAGTCCTCATCTCGAAGCAGGCTTCCCGCTTAGATGCTTTCAGCGGTTATCCCTCCCGAACGTAGCCAACCAGCCATGCCCTTGGCAGAACAACTGGCACACCAGAGGTTCGTCCGTCCCGGTCCTCTCGTACTAGGGACAGCCCTTCTCAAGACTCCTACGCGCACAGCGGATAGGGACCGAACTGTCTCACGACGTTCTAAACCCAGCTCGCGTACCGCTTTAATGGGCGAACAGCCCAACCCTTGGGACCGACTCCAGCCCCAGGATGCGACGAGCCGACATCGAGGTGCCAAACCATCCCGTCGATATGGACTCTTGGGGAAGATCAGCCTGTTATCCCCGGGGTACCTTTTATCCGTTGAGCGACGGCGCTTCCACAAGCCACCGCCGGATCACTAGTCCCGACTTTCGTCCCTGCTCGACCCGTCGGTCTCACAGTCAAGCTCCCTTGTGCACTTACACTCAACACCTGATTGCCAACCAGGCTGAGGGAACCTTTGGGCGCCTCCGTTACCCTTTAGGAGGCAACCGCCCCAGTTAAACTACCCATCAGACACTGTCCCTGATCCGGATCACGGACCCAGGTTAGACATCCAGCACGACCAGACTGGTATTTCAACGACGACTCCACCCACACTGGCGTGCGAGCTTCACAGTCTCCCAGCTATCCTACACAAGCCGAACCGAACACCAATATCAAACTGTAGTAAAGGTCCCGGGGTCTTTCCGTCCTGCTGCGCGAAACGAGCATCTTTACTCGTAGTGCAATTTCACCGGGCCTATGGTTGAGACAGTCGAGAAGTCGTTACGCCATTCGTGCAGGTCGGAACTTACCCGACAAGGAATTTCGCTACCTTAGGATGGTTATAGTTACCACCGCCGTTTACTGGCGCTTAAGTTCTCAGCTTCGCCCACCCGAAAGTGAGCTAACCGGTCCCCTTAACGTTCCAGCACCGGGCAGGCGTCAGTCCGTATACATCGCCTTACGGCTTCGCACGGACCTGTGTTTTTAGTAAACAGTCGCTTCTCGCTGGTCTCTGCGGCCACCCCCAGCTCACGGAGTAAATCCGATCACCAGAAATGGCCCCCCTTCTCCCGAAGTTACGGGGGCATTTTGCCGAGTTCCTTAACCATAGTTCACCCGAACGCCTCGGTATTCTCTACCTGACCACCTGAGTCGGTTTAGGGTACGGGCCGCCATGAAACTCGCTAGAGGCTTTTCTCGACAGCATAGGATCATCCACTTCACCACAATCGGCTCGGCATCAGGTCTCAGACTATATGCAAGGCGGATTTGCCTACCCTGCGTCCTACACCCTTACCCCGGGACAACCACCGCCCGGGATGGACTACCTTCCTGCGTCACCCCATCACTCACCTACTAACCGCTTGGGCCGGCGGCTCCACCACTTTCCATTCCCCGAAGGGTCCGGAACGGCTTCACGGCCTTAGCATCACGATGCTCGATGTTTGACGCTTCACAGCGGGTACCGGAATATCAACCGGTTATCCATCGACTACGCCTGTCGGCCTCGCCTTAGGTCCCGACTTACCCTGGGCAGATCAGCTTGACCCAGGAACCCTTAGTCAATCGGCGCAAACGTTTCTCACGTTTGTATCGCTACTCATGCCTGCATTCTCACTCGTCAACCGTCCACAACTCGCTTCCGCGGCTGCTTCACCCGGCAGACGACGCTCCCCTACCCATCACAGCAGGCGTTGGCCCTAATGCTGCAATGACACGACTTCGGCGGTACGCTTGAGCCCCGCTACATTGTCGGCGCGGAATCACTAGACCAGTGAGCTATTACGCACTCTTTCAAGGGTGGCTGCTTCTAAGCCAACCTCCTGGTTGTCTCTGCGACTCCACATCCTTTCCCACTTAGCGTACGCTTAGGGGCCTTAGTCGATGCTCTGGGCTGTTTCCCTCTCGACCATGGAGCTTATCCCCCACAGTCTCACTGCCGCGCTCTCACTTACCGGCATTCGGAGTTTGGCTAAGGTCAGTAACCCGGTAGGGCCCATCGCCTATCCAGTGCTCTACCTCCGGCAAGAAACACACGACGCTGCACCTAAATGCATTTCGGGGAGAACCAGCTATCACGGAGTTTGATTGGCCTTTCACCCCTAACCACAGGTCATCCCCCAGGTTTTCAACCCTGGTGGGTTCGGTCCTCCACGAAGTCTTACCTCCGCTTCAACCTGCCCATGGCTAGATCACTCCGCTTCGGGTCTTGAGCGTGCTACTGAAACGCCCTGTTCGGACTCGCTTTCGCTACGGCTTCCCCACCCGGGTTAACCTCGCAACACACCGCAAACTCGCAGGCTCATTCTTCAAAAGGCACGCAGTCACGAGAA
>NZ_JBEZUP010000087.1:0-2719 GCF_040636485.1 Streptomyces sp. NPDC038707 | reverse complement strand
TGTCAACGCTCTCTGAAATCTGACCCCCGGCGAGTCTCTGAAAACTGACCCCCCATGTTGTTGGCCGCCGAGTGCCCTGGTCGTGTCGTCAGGGTTGTCAGCCGTGGATGCCAAAATCGGCGGCATGACGCTGTGTGACTACTTCTCCGCCGCTGACGACCAGGCTGCCGTCGCGGTCCTGCAGTCTCCGGGAGGACCGGGTCGAGCGGAGCTCGACGCGTTCCTCCTCAAGAACATCGACCCGGTCGTCGCGATCGCCCAGCTCGAAGCCATCATGACGGGCTGCAGCTATGAGGAGGCCAGCGAACGCCCACGGTCCGGGCAGCTGCTGTCATCGCCGGAGGACGGCCCACCCTTTGTGGTCAGCTTGTCGGACACCCTGTTCGATGCCCTCGTCACGGCGACGCAGGACGACCTCGTGCGCTTTGCTGAGCCGTGGTCGAAGACCGACGAACTCCGGCAGATTCGGATCGGCGCCGAGGCCGCGGCGGATGTTCTGAAGGGGCTCGCAGGACTGGCTCAGCGCGCGCGGGCCTCCGGTCAGCGGTTGTATTGCTGGTGGGCGCTGTGAATTACCGGCGTCCGGCGCCGTTTTCCTTGTTCAGCAGTTCTCGTCGCTGGCGGGTGCGGTAGGAGTCGCCGGTCAGGGTGAGAACCTCGGCATGGTGAACCAGGCGGTCGATCATCGCGGCGGCCACGACGTCATCCGAGAAGGTCTCTCCCCACCGCCCGAAGGGGAGATTCGAGGTGACCATCACAGAGCCCTGCTCGTAGCGCGATGCGATGAGCTGGAAGAACAGGTTCGCCGCATCCTGGTCGAACGGGATGTAGCCCACCTCGTCGATGATGATCAACTTGTAGCGGCGGATCTTCTTGAGCTCGGCCTCCAGGCGGCCGGCCTGGTGGGCTGTCGCGAGGCGGGCGATCCAGTTGCTGGCGGTGTCGAACAGGACCGAGTAGCCGGCCTGGGTGGCCTTGACCCCGAGGCCGATGGCCAAATGGGTCTTCCCGATGCCGGGCGGCCCCAGCAGGATCACGTTCTCGGCCTTCGCGACGAACGTGCCGGTCGCAAGGTGGGCAAGGACGTCGCGCCGCAGCGATGGCAGGTGATCGAGGTTGAAGTCCTCCAGCGTCTTGACCTGGGGGAAGTGGGCAGTGCGGATCCGCATCATGGTGCCCTTGGACTCGCGGTCGGCGACCTGCCGCTGCAGCAGGGCGGCCAGATACTCCTCGTGGGACCAGTTCTGGTCGCGGGCCTGCTCAGCGAGCTCTTCCCAGGTCGCACCGATCGTGGGCATCTTCAGCACCCGGGTCAGGTAAGCGAGCATGGACGGCATACCGTCCTTCGGCCCGGTCACCGTGGTGGACAGCCCGGGCTTGATGGCCGTGGTCATGGGTCACTTCGCTTTCGTGGACGGCGGGTTGAAGTCGACGCCGAACAGGGCGTCGTAGTCCGGCAGGGCCCGCAGCGCGACGCTGTGGCCGTCGGCGTGTTGGCGGGTGGCTGCCGCACGTCTTTCGCGGTCGAGCGCCAGGGCCTGACGCAGTCGGGCGGCGGTTGCGACGTGGACCGGGTCGGTGACCACCGCCTGCTTGGCCCAGGACCTGGTGTGTCGGGCGACGAGCTGGCCCTCGCAGAGGACCCTGACCTCCTGCGGGGAGGCGGTGATGTCGACGAAGCGGCCGATGACCTGCGGGTCGACCGAGTAGTCGACGGTGTCGACGCGGACGTAGTAGTCCCGGCTCAGCCGGATCCGGTGGTTCAGCCCGATGGGCGGAGTGATCGGCGGCAGCGGGAGCATCGACAGGTAATCGGTCTCCAGCAGGTCGACCGGCCGGCCCTGGATCGAGCGGACCGTCCGCGCGTTGGCCCTGATCAGCCAGTCGCCCAACTGGTCGTTGAAGTCGGCCGGGGAGGCGAACTGCCGGCCGGGGAGAAACGAGGTCTCCAAGTACTGGTTGTTGCGTTCAACGATTCCCTTGTATTCCGGGTCGCGGGGCGGCGCCAGCTTGATCTTGGTGGCAAGCGTTCCAGCGAACGCAGCCGCGGGAGCGGTCACCCGCCCGGTCCCCCCGATCGCGGACTCACGGTCCCAGACCAGCGTCTTGGTAACCCTGCCGATGCCACTGATCAGTGACCACATGCCCGAGAGGATGTCGCCGGCCTGGCGGGTCGGGATCATCGTCGCGGTCATGAAGCGAGAAAAACCGAGCGACATCACCAGCACCGGCAGGACCCGTTCCTGCCCGGCAGCGACTTGCACCTTCGTCTCGGGGAACCACAGATCGCACTGGGCGATCTCGCCGGGCTCGTAGGTCACGCGGTCGACCGGGTCGATGCCGACGTACTCCGGCCGGATCACCGCCAGCCGCTTCCGCAGCGGCGGCATCGAGTGCGGCCAGCCGATCCGCTCGGCGATGACCGGTGCCGGCATCCGCGGCCACTCGTTCAGCAGAGCACGGATCTGCGGCTCAAACGGGTCGACGACCGATCCCCGAGGTGCCCGTTCGTACTTCGGCGGTCGCTCCGAGGACAACGCGGCCCGCACCGTGTTGCGGGCCACCCCCAGTCGCCGCGAGATCTCCTTGATGGGCACACCTTCCGCTCGATGCAGCCGGCGTATCTCTGCCCAGTCCTCCACGTTCAGCACCCTCCAAGAGTCCGGAGGGGTCAAGATTCGGAGACTGCCAGGGGGTCAGTTTTCACGAAGCAGCGACA
>NZ_JBEZUP010000086.1:0-3161 GCF_040636485.1 Streptomyces sp. NPDC038707 | reverse complement strand
TTGTACGGCTCGGAGCCGGTGTTCCGGGAGGCGGTCGACGCGTGTGACGCGGCGTTGGCCCCGTACACCGACTGGTCGTTGGTGGAGGTGCTGACCGGCGGTGGTTCGCTGGAGCGGGTCGATGTGGTGCAGCCCGCTCTGTTCGCGGTGATGGTGGGGCTGGCGGAGCTGTGGCGCGCTCATGGGGTGGAGCCTGATGCCGTCGTGGGGCATTCGCAGGGGGAGATCGCGGCGGCGCACGTGGCCGGCGCGTTGACGTTGGGCGACGCCGCCAAGGTGGTGGCGTTACGCAGCAGGGCGCTGGCGGTGCTGGCCGACCAGGGAGGCATGGTTTCCGTAGGTCTCGGGCATGAGCGGGCCGTCGGGTTCGTGGCCCGCTGGGACGGCCGGCTGACCGTGGCGGTGGTCAACTCGGCGGACAGCGTGGTGGTATCCGGTGATCTGGACGCGCTGGACGAACTGCTGGCGGCGTGTGAGGCGGACGGTGTCCGCGCCCGGCGTCTGCCGGTGAACTACGCCGCCCACTCGGCCCAGGTCGAGGCGGTCCGCGAGCGGTTGCTGACCGACCTCGCCGGGATCGAGCCGAGGACCGCGGACGTCCCGTTCTACTCCACGGTCACCGCGGAACCCGTCGACACCTCCGCCCTCGACGCCGACTACTGGTACCGCAACCTCCGCGAACCCGTGCTGTTCGACCGGACCACCCGTGCGCTGCTCGACCACGGCCACACCGTCTTCGTCGAGGTCAGCCCGCACCCGGTCCTGGTCTCCGCCGTCGAGGAATCCGGTCACCACCACGGCTCCGACCCCCTCGTCACCGGCACGCTCCGGCGCGACCAGGACGACTTCCTCACCTCGCTCGGCCGCCTGCACGTCCATGGCGTCCCGGTCGACTGGCGGTTCCCGGACGACACCGAACCCGTCAGCCTGCCGACGTACGCGTTCCAGCGCCGGCCGTACTGGCTGCGGCCCGTTCCGGCGGCGTCGGGCGAACACCCCCTGCTCAGCACGTTCGTGGAACTGCCCGACGGCGCGGTGCTCAGCGGCCGGATCTCGCTCGCCACCCACCCGTGGCTGGCCGACCACGCCGTGCGGGGCTCCGTCCTCCTGCCGGGCACCGCGTTCGCGGAAATGGCGGCCCACGCGGCCGGCCGGCTCGGTCACGCGGTCGAGGAACTGGTGCTCGAGACGCCGCTCGTCCTCGACGACACCCCGGTGCACCTCCAGGTCGTCGTGGGCCCCGAGGACGACGGCCGCCGCCCGCTCACGGTGTACTCGCGTGACGGAGACGAGTGGGTGCGGCACGCCACCGGGACCCTCGGCGAGGAGCCGGTGCTGAGCGCCTGGGACTGGCCGCCGGCCGGTGAGCCCCTCGACGTCGACGGGCTCTACGACTCGCTGTCCGTGCTCGGCTACGAGTACGGGCCGGCGTTCCAGGGCGTCACGGCGGCCCGGCGGGTCGGCGACACCGTCTACGCCGAGGTGGAACTTCCCGCCGAGGAACCGTTTCCCCTGCACCCCGCGCTGCTCGACGCCGCACTGCACCCCATGGCGTTCCTCACCGACCGCACCGGCCTGCCGTTCGCGTTCACCGGAGTGGCGATACGGCCCGCGGGCCACCGGACGCTGCGCGTACGCCTGTCCGCCACCGGGCCGGACACGTACACCGTGGCCGTCGCCGATCCGGACGGCACCCCCGTCGCGGTCATCACATCGCTGACTGTCCGGGACGCCGACGCCGTCCCGGACAGCCTGTACGCACTCGACTGGGTCCCCCTGGATGTCCCCCTCGAATCGGCATCGACGGGCGGCGACCCCGCGGACCTGGTCGTCCACGAGGTGCCCGGGCCGGAGCCGGAGGCGGACACCGTCGAAGCGGCGTACGAGAGCGCGCAGCGCGTACTCGCCGTGATCCAGGACCACTTGGCGGACGAGCGGACGCGACTGGCGGTCGTCACCCGCAACGCCGTCGCCGCCGCGCCCGGTGACGTGGTCGGCCTCCACCACTCGATGGTCTGGGGCCTGGTCCGCGGCGCGCGGGCCGAGCACCCCGGCCGGTTCGTCCTGGTCGACGCCGACCCGACCTGGGACCCCGCGCTGATCGCCGGCACGGACGAGCCGGAACTGGCGGTCCGCCGAGGGGCGTTGAGCGTCCCCCGCCTGGTCCGCGTCGGCGCGGGCCTCACCCCGCCGGACGGGCCCTGGCGGCTGGAGGACACGCGTACCGGCAGCATCGACGACCTGGCGCTGGTGCCCCGCCCGGAGCTCATGGAGCCGCTGGGGCCCGGGCAGGTCCGGATCGCCATGCGGGCGGCCGGGCTCAACTTCCGGGACGTGCTGATCGCCCTCGGCGTCTACCCCGGCGAGGCCCTGATGGGCGGCGAAGGCGCGGGCGTCGTCCTCGAAACCGGCCCGGACACCCGGTTCCGGCCCGGCGACCGCGTCATGGGCCTGGTCCCCGGCGCCTTCGGGCCGGTCACCGTCGCCGACCAGCGGCTGCTGGTCCGGATGCCCGACGACTGGCCGTTCGCCAGGGCCGCGTCCGTGCCCGTGGTCTTCCTGACCGCCTGGTACGGCCTGCGTGACCTGGGCGGACTGAAGGCCGGTGACCGGGTGCTGATCCACGCCGGGGCCGGCGGCGTCGGCATGGCGGCGATCCAGCTGGCCCGGCGGCTCGGGGCGGAGGTGTTCGCCACCGCCGGCCCGGCCAAATGGCACACCCTGCGCGCCCTGGGACTGGACGAGGACCACATCGCCTCGTCGCGCACCCTGGAGTTCGAGCGGAAGTTCCCGCCCATGGACGTGGTCCTGAACTCGCTGTCCGGCGAGTTCGTCGACGCCTCCCTGCGGCTGCTCGGGCCCGGCGGCCGGTTCGTGGAGATGGGCAAGACCGACATCCGCGACGCCGCCGGCCGTCCCGGCATCGTCTACCGGGCGTTCGACATCGCCGACGCGGGGCCGGACCGGCTCGGCGAGATCCTGGACGCCGTCGTACGGGCCTTCAGCGACGGCGAGTTCACACCGCTGCCGATCGACGTACGGGAGGTCCGCGACGCGGTCGACGTGTTCCGGTTCATGAGCCGGGCCGCTCACATCGGGAAGATCGTGCTCACGGTTCCCGTGGCTCTCGATGCGGCCGGTACGGTGCTGATCACCGGTGG
>NZ_JBEZUP010000085.1:0-3409 GCF_040636485.1 Streptomyces sp. NPDC038707 | reverse complement strand
GGTCTTCGAGTCGTACCCGATGGACCAGGCCGGGCTGAGCGAGGCCAACGCCCGGGCCGGCATCACCTGCACCGGCATGCGCCCCTACGCCGGCACGCACTACCCGCTCACCGTGACCGCGGACATCGCCTCGCACCTGAAGCTCGCCCTGCAGTACCAGCCGGACGTCTTCGACCACGCGTACGTCGAGGAGGTCGGGCAGCGCTTCCTGAGGGTGCTGCGCCACCTCGTGGACGAGCCCGATCGCCTCGTGGGCAGGGTGGACGTGCTCGCGCCGCGGGAGCGAGACCACCTGCTGCGCGTGCTCAACGACACGGCGGTGCCCTTCCAGGAGCGCACGGTGCCCGAACTCTTCGAGCGGCGGGCGGCGACCGCACCCGACGCCGAGGCGCTGGTCTGTGGTGATGTGTCCCTGTCGTACGGGGAGCTGAACGCGCGGGCCAACCGGCTCGCGCACTGGCTGATCGGACGCGGCGTGGGTCCCGAGACACTGGTCGCGGTGGCGCTGCCGCGGTCCGCCGACCTGATCGTCACGCTGCTGGCCGTGCTCAAGGCGGGCGGCGCCTATCTGCCGCTCGACCTCGCGTACCCGGCCGAACGGATCTCGTACCTGCTCGAGGACGCCCGGCCCGGACTGGTGGTGACCGACGCGGGCTTCGCCGAGGCCCTTCCGGACTTCGCCGAGCCGGTCGTCCTCGATGACCCGGCCCTGCGCGCCGACCTGGCGGCCCGGCCCGACCGCGATCCCACGAACCCGGACAGGCGCGCCGCACTGCACCCGCGCAACCCCGCCTACGTCATCTACACATCGGGGTCCACGGGCCGGCCCAAGGGCGTCGTCGTCGCACACGCGGGCGTGGCGAACCTGGCCGCCTGGGGCGTCGCCGAATTCGGCGCGGAGACCTTCTCACGGGCCCTGGCGACGACCTCCACGACCTTCGATGTCTCCGTGTTCGACACGCTGGTGCCCCTGCTCGTGGGGGGCAGCATCATGTTGCTCGACGACGCGCTGGCGGTCGTGGAACAGGACACCGGCGCGGCGAGCCTGCTGTGCGTCGTCCCCTCGGTGCTCGACGCCATGGCCGACCGGGCGCCGCTGGACCGGATCGGCACCATCGTCCTCGCGGGTGAGGCGCTGCCCTCGACCCTCGTGCGGAAGCTGCGGGACACGGCGCCCGGGGTGCGGCTGGCCAATGTCTACGGCCCCACCGAGGCCACGGTGTACGCCGCGGGGTGCGTGGACGACGGCACCGGCGACGGGCACCTGCCCATCGGCAGGCCGCTGGCCAACTGCCGGACCTACGTGCTCGACAGCCGGCTCGGGCTGGCGCCCCTGGGTGTCCCGGGCGAGCTGTACCTGGCGGGCGCCGGGCTGGCCCGCGGCTATCTGGACCGACCGGGGCTGTCCGCCGAACGTTTCGTCGCCGACCCGTACGGGCCGCCCGGTGCGCGCATGTACCGCACCGGTGACCTCGCGCGCTGGGGCGCCGACGGGAACCTGGAATACCTGGGCCGCGCCGACATGCAGGCCAAGGTGCGCGGCTTCCGTGTCGAGCCGGGAGAGATCGAGGCCGTACTGGCGGCGCACCCGGCGGTCGAGCGGGCCGTGGTGATCACCCGTGCCGGCCTGGGCCCCGGCAAGCAGCTCGTCGCGTACACGGTCCCCGCCCAGGAGGGGGCACAGCCGCCCGCCGACGAGCTGAAGAGGTACGTGGGGGAGCGGCTGCCCGAGTACATGGTCCCGGCCGCGATCGTGCCGATGGACCGGCTGCCGCTGACCCCCAACGGCAAACTGGACCGCGCGGCCCTGCCCGACCCCGAGTTCACCGGCGAGGCGTACCGGGCCCCGCGGACCGCCGCGGAACGGACCCTGGCGGCCCTGTTCGCCGACGTCCTGGGCGTCGAACGGGTCGGCCTCGACGACAGCTTCTTCGCGCTCGGCGGACACTCCCTGCTGGCGACCCAGCTCGTCAGCCGGATCCGCTCGGCGTTCACCACCGAACTGCGCATCCGCACCGTGTTCGAGTCACCGACCGTCGCCGCGCTCGCCGGCCACCTGACGTCCGGCGACCGGCCCCGGCCGGTGTTGCGCCCCAGGGCGGACCGGTCGGGCACCGTACCGGTGTCCTTCGCGCAGCGCCGGCTGTGGTTCCTGCACCGGTTCGAG
Organism: Streptomyces sp. NPDC038707; assembly: GCF_040636485.1. Taxonomy (NCBI): domain Bacteria; kingdom Bacillati; phylum Actinomycetota; class Actinomycetes; order Kitasatosporales; family Streptomycetaceae; genus Streptomyces; species Streptomyces sp. NPDC038707. Next base: position 1,242 of record NZ_JBEZUP010000085.1, on the reverse strand, counting down.
GGACCGTCCGCGACGTACAACATCCCGGTGGCGCTCCGGCTGTCCGGCCCGCTGGACACGGACGCGCTGTCGGCCGCCGTACGGGACGTGGTGCTACGGCACGAAAGCCTGCGCACCGTCCTCGTCGAGGACGCCGACGGCATGCCGTACCAGCGGGTGGTCCCGGCCGACGAGCTGGCGTTCGACGTGCCGCTCTCGCCGGTCCCGCCGCACGAGGTGCCCGCCGCGCTGGCCGCGGCGATGGAGTACCGGTTCGACCTGTTCACCGAGGTGCCGATCCGCGCCGAACTGTTCCGGCGGTCCGCGCGGGAGCACGTCCTGGGTCTGGTCGTCCACCACATCGCGGCCGACGGCGAGTCGATGGCACCCCTGGCGCGGGACCTCGCGGCGGCCTATGCCGCGCGGCTGGCGGGCCGCGAGCCCGTCTGGGACGAATCGCCGGTCCAGTACACCGACTACACCCTCTGGCAGCGCGACCTGCTGGGCGCGGAGGACGACCCGCACAGCCTCGTCGCCCGCCAGTCCGGCTACTGGCTGGAGGAACTGGCGGGCATACCGCAGCCGCTCCAGCTGCCCACCGACCGGCCCCGGCCGCCCGTGGCCGGCCGCCGCGGCGACGGGCTGGAGTTCGCCATCGAGCCCGGACTGCTGGCCGCGGCGCGGGAACTGGCCCGCGGGCACGACGTCACGATGCCGATGGTGCTCCAGTCGGTGCTCGCCGTGCTGCTGGGCCGGCTGGGCTGCGGTGAGGACATCTCCATCGGGTCCCCGATCGCCGGGCGCACCGACGAGGAACTGGCCGGCCTGGTCGGCTTCTTCGTCAACACCTGGGTGCTGCGCGTCGACCTGTCGGGAAACCCGACGTTCCGCGAGGTGCTGGGCCGGGTGCGGAGCAAGGCCCTGGCCGCCTACGACCACCAGGATGTGCCCTTCGAGCACCTGGTGGAGATCCTCAACCCGGAACGGTCCAGCGCCTACCACCCGCTGTTCCAGGTGATGCTGGCCTGGCAGGACGACAACACCCTGGTCGACTTCGACCTGGCGGGTGTCAGGGCGGAACTGGAGATCGTCCCGACCCGGACCGCCAAGTTCGACCTCCAGTTCAACTTCGGCCTGGACGCCTCCGGGGAGGGACTCGGCGGATACGTCGAGTACGCGACGGATCTGTTCGACCGGGGCAGTGTGGAGGCTCTGGTGGGCCGGTTCGTTCGGGTGTTGCGTCAGGTGGTGGCGGATCCGGGG
>NZ_JBEZUP010000084.1:0-3469 GCF_040636485.1 Streptomyces sp. NPDC038707 | reverse complement strand
TCGGCGTCAAACTCACCACGCTGCGCCCGGAGCAGGCGGCGTACATCGGTGTGGACGTCGACGGCCCGTACAAGCCCGACCACTACCGCTACTGAACCGGTGATCCCTTAGCCCGACCGCCGGGGGAGTGCTCCGACGCACCCACCCCGGCAGCAGGCTCCAGGCAGGCCCCCGCACCCCCGTGCCGGGGGCCTGCCCCGTTGGCTCCGGCCCGTGGCCCGCGGCCGGACCAGCCCCTCAAGACCCAGGACCCCCATGCCCCGCGGCCGTTATTCGCTTCACGATCCGCACGATCACACCCCCCTCGCGGAAGAGCACTTCCAGTGCGCCCCCGGCCCGTCCGGCTGGCGTTACGTCTCCCGGCTGACCGGCCCCGCCGGCGAGCACCGGGGCTCGGTCGACCTCGCCCTGGACGACCTCGGCCGCCCCCTCCGTCTCGAACTGCACGCGGGCGACTGGCAGGTGCGCGGCGCCGCCCTCGACGGCGTCACCTGGGTCCGCACCGACCCCACCGGCCTCCAGGCCACCGAAGGCAATGTGCGCGCCCACGCCTTCACCGGCACGTCCCCCGCGTTCCTCGTCGCCACCGCCCGGCTCCTGCGCCTCACCCCCTCGTCCGCGGCGACCCGCGTACGCCTCGTGGCCTTCACCGATCCCGTCCTCGCGCCCCGCACCGTGGACCAGTCCTGGGCTCTGGTGAACAGCGAAGCACACGCCACTGACAACGGCCCCCTGTCCGTGGACGAATACCAGGTCACGGCCCTGGACACCGGCGAACAGCACGCCGTCCACATCGCCGGCGACGTCGTCCTGGCCGCTCCCGGCATCGAGCTGGAGGACCTGGAGTCACCGCCGTCGCGCTTCGGCTGACCCCCGCACCACCGACGGCCCCGGATCCCGCGAGGACCTACGCGGGCGGCACGAACCCGGTGGCCGGCCGACCGCTCGCCGGCTCCTCCCGCCGCGGCCGGTCAGGGACGTGCGGAGCCGGCGCGGAGAACCCGCTCGGCTCCGATTCACCGGGCTGAAGACGGCCCTCCTGCGGGGAGAACTCAGGCCGGCGGGAGACCGGCGCGCCGGGCTGTCCCGCAGGCGGTACGAAGCCGGCGCCCGCCCGCCCCCCGTCCCCGACCACGTGCTCCCGGCCGTGGACCGCGACATCCCCGGCGCCGGCGACCGGCCCACCGCCGCCGAACACCTGCCGCGCCTCACGGGACTGCCGTTCGTGCACCACCGCCGCGAGAAAGGCGGCCGGAGGCAGATCCGGCGGCACCGAAGCACCCGTACGCCCCGCGAGGTCCGCCGCCAGCCGCTGCGCCATGCCCGCCGACACCTGCGGATCGAGCTGCTGCATCCGGGTCAGGTACTGCCGGACGGCAAGCCACAGCCCGTCCGGCACCGCGGACAGATCCAGCCCGGCGAACCGCCCCACAAGCCACGGAGGCGGAGGCGGCGCGAAACCGGTCCGCCCGGCGGGTACCCGCTCGCGCACCACCAGAGTGCCCGCGAACACATCGCCCAGCCGCCGCCCCCGCGCCGAGACCAGCGAGGCGATACACGCCACCACTCCGAACGTCATCAGGATCTCCACGACCCCGATCGCGCCCCTCACCAGTGCGTGCCGGAACCGGATCGGCCCCCCGTCGTCCCGTACCACCCGCAGCCCGAACGCCAGCTTGCCCAGCGAACGTCCGTGGCTGAGCGTCTCGACGGCTATCGGTCCGCCGACCAGCACCAGCAGGAACGAGGCGATCGACAGTGCCACCTGCGCGGCCTCGTCGAGCGAGCCCGTCGACGCCACCAGCACCACGGCCACGACGAGGTACGCGACCATCGCCGCCACCAGGTCGAGCAGAACGGCCAGCGCCCTGCTCGGCAGCTTCGCGGGCCGCAGTTCGAGCGCCACCGCCTCGCCGGTCACCAACTCACTCATGCCCGCCGTCCTTCCCTGGTCCGCCCCCTGATCAGCAAGTCTGCCAAGCTGAGGACGCATCGCGCCGCAGTACGACAAGCTGACAGCAAGCACGAGCATCCACGACGAGCCGTGGACGACCATCCGAGGAGCGGGCAGACCCGATGGACCTGGACGTGTTCGTCTCCGTACACCGAGCCGAATGGGACCGGCTCGACGCGCTGCTCCGCCGCCGGCGCCGGCTCACCGGTGCCGAGGCAGACGAACTCGTCGCCCTCTACCAGCGCACCGCCACCCATCTCTCCCTCATCCAGTCAAGCGCGCCCGACCCGCAGCTGACCGGACGGCTGAGCCAACTCGTGGCACGCGCGCGCAGCACCGTCGCCGGCGCCCGCCGCGCCTCGTGGCGGGACGTCACGCACTTCCTGGGCCAGGGCTTCCCGGCCGCCGTATACCGCGCCCGCCACTGGTGGGTGCCCACGGCACTCGTGTCGACCACCGTCGCCGTCCTGCTGGGCTGGTGGATCGGCACCCATCCCGAGGTGCAGTCGTCCATCGCGGCACCCAGCCAGCTGCGCGAGCTGACCCGCCCGGGCGGCGAGTACGAGACCTACTACTCCAGCCACCCCGCGGCCGCCTTCGCCGCCCAGGTGTGGACGAACAACGCCCAGGCGGCGGCGATGTGCCTGGTCCTGGGCGTCTTCCTGGGCCTGCCCGTCCTGTGGATCCTCTTCCAGAACATGCTGAACCTGGGTGTGGGCTTCGGCCTCATGTCCTCGGCGGGCCGCCTCGACACCTTCCTCGGACTGGTCCTCCCGCACGGCCTGCTGGAGCTCACCGCGGTCTTCGTGGCCGCGGGTACGGGACTGCGCCTGGGCTGGACGCTGATCGACCCCGGCCCGCGCACCCGGCGGGCCGCCCTGGCTCAGGAGGGTCGTGCGGCCATCGGCATGGCGATCGGCCTCGCCCTGGTGCTCCTCGTATCCGGCGCCATCGAAGGCTTCGTCACCCCCTCCGGCCTGCCCACCTGGGCCCGCATCGGAGTCGGCGTCGCGGCCGAGCTGGCCTTTCTCGCCTACGTCTACGTGCTCGGGGGCCGTGCGGCACGCGCCGGCGAGACGGGCGATCTCGGGGCGGCGGAGCGCAGCGCGTCCGTGCCCACGGCCGCATGACACCGCCGGATGTGCACTCGCCCCCGCTGAGCTGCTAGTCTCCTCTTCGCCCTGCAAGAGCCGTTGACACGGAAGGAGTGGGGAGGTAGATTCAATGAGTTGTCTGGAACTGGACAGGTTCACGGACAGTCGCTAGAATGTACTTGTTGCCACTTGAGGAGTCGTGTAACGACACCTGGGTGAGCATCCCCCGATTACTCAGAAATGAGCGCCGGTCAAACCGGCGAAAAACTTCTGATAAAGTCGGAACCGCCGGAAAGGGAAACGCGAGAGCGAGAACCTGGAAAGCACCGAGGAAATCGGATCGAGAAAAGATCTGATAGAGTCGGAAACGCAAGACCGAAGGGAAGCGCCCGGAGGAAAGCCCGAGAGGGTGAGTACAAAG
>NZ_JBEZUP010000083.1:0-3851 GCF_040636485.1 Streptomyces sp. NPDC038707 | reverse complement strand
GACGGCTGCGACCACCCCGTACGGTCCAGCACCGACGCATCCTCACCCCACATCACCCCCCGCACATCCGCACCCAACTCCGCGATCACAGCATCGAAAGCCTCCGCGAACACCGGGAACCGCGCATACAACCCACGCCCCATCCCCAGCCGCTGCGAACCCTGACCCGTGAACACAACCCCCAACCGACCATCACCGGCCACCACCTGGGTCACGACCGACCGCAGGTCCTCACGGCCCCGGCCGACGAGGACCGCCCGGTGGTCGAACCGCGACCGCAGCGTCAGCGAATAGGCAACGTCGACCGGACGCTCCGCCACCTCGGCCAGCCGTGCCACCTGGTCCCGGACCGCCGTTTCCGACCGGCCCGACACCACCCACGGCACCACGACGTCCACCGCCGCCGGCTCGACGGCCACGGTGACGGGGGCCTGCTCCAGGATGGTGTGGGCGTTGGTGCCGGAGATCCCGAACGACGACACCGCCGCCCGCCGCGGCCGGTCCACCGCCGGCCACGGCCTCGGCTCCGTCAGTACCGACACCGCGCCCGCGTCCCAGTCCACCCGGGACGACACTTCGCCGACGTGCAGCGTCTTCGGCAGCTCGGCGCTGCGCAGCGCGAGGACCATCTTGATGATGCCGGCGACACCCGCGGCCGCCTGCGTGTGTCCGATGTTCGACTTCACCGAACCCAGCAGCAGCGGCGTCTCACGGTCCTGGCCGTAGGTCGCCAAAAGAGCCTGTGCCTCGATCGGGTCACCGAGCGACGTGCCCGTGCCGTGGGCCTCCACGGCGTCCACTCCGGACGGCTCGAGACCGGCACTGGCCAGCGCGGCCCGGATCACCCGCTGTTGTGACGGTCCGTTCGGGGCGGTGAGGCCGTTCGACGCGCCGTCCTGGTTCACCGCCGAACCCCGCACCACGGCCAGGACTTCGTGCCCGTTGCGCACCGCGTCCGACAGCCGCTCGACCACGATCATGCCGATGCCCTCGGACCACCCGGTCCCGTCGGCGTCCTCGGCGAACGCCTTGCACCGGCCGTCCGGCGCCAGTCCGCCCTGCCGGGAGAACTCCACGAACAGCCACGGCGTCGTCATCAGCGTCACGCCACCGACCAGCGCCAGCGAGCACTCGCCGCTGCGCAGCGCCTGCGTCGCCCAGTGCAGCGCCACCAGCGACGACGAGCACGCCGTGTCCACGGTGACCGCCGGGCCCTCGAAGCCTAGGGTGTAGGAGAGGCGGCCGGACAGCACGCTGGCGGCGAGGCCCGTGCCGGTGTGGCCCTGGCGGCCGGCCTCGGTGCCGGCGAGCACGTCGCCGTAGTCCTGGCCGTTCGTGCCGACGAACACACCCGAGGAGCTGCCGCGCAGCGACAGCGGGTCGATACCCGCGCGTTCCAGTGCCTCCCACGACGTCTCCAGCAGCAGCCGCTGCTGCGGGTCCATCGCCGCGGCCTCCCGCGGGGAGACCTCGAAGAAGTCCGCGTCGAAGCCCGCGATGTCGTGCAGGAAGCCACCCAGTTGGGTGGTGCTGCGGCCCGGTCGGTCGCCGGCGAGACCGTCCAGGTCCCAGCCGCGGTCCGTGGGGAACGGCCCGATCGCGTCGCTGCCCTCGGTCAGCAGCGCCCAGAGGGCGTCCGGCGAGTCGATGCCGTTCGGGAAGCGGCACGCCATGCCGACGATGGCGATCGGCTCGTCGGTGACGGCGGCGACCGGTCCCGTGCTGGTGGCACCCGGGCCGTCGAGCAGTTCGTCGAGCAGGAGTTCGACCACCCCGGCCGGGGTCGGGTGGTCGTAGAGCAGGGACGCGGGCAGGCGGAGCCCGGTCGCCGCGACCAGCCGGTTGCGCAGCTCGACGGAGGTCAGCGAGTCGAAGCCCAGCTTGCCGAACTCGCGGTCCAGCGTGATGTCACCGGGCAGTCTGTGCAGGACCGCTGCCACGGCACCACGCACCAGGTCCGTGACCCGTGCCAGGCGCTGAGCCTCGTCGAGGGCTTGCAGCTGCGCGGCGAGTCCGGACGCCGGAGCGGTGGAAGTCTCGGCGAAGCGGCGCGCCTCCGGCAGGGCCGACAGCAGGGGGCGGTGCGGCCGTGGCGTGAGCAGGGTGGCCAGCACGTCGGGGTGGCGCATGTCGAGCACGGTGAGCGTGGGGTCCGGTGCCGTGACGGCCTGCCCGAGCACCGTCAGGGCCAGGTGCGGGGCGAGCGCGGCGGCGCCGACGCCCGTCGCGCTGCCGCCCATGCCGTCCCCGGCCCACGCGCCCCACGCCAGCGAGGTGCCGGGCAGTCCTTGCGCGCGGCGACGCTGGGCGATGGCGTCGAGGACCGCGTTCGCCGCGGCGTAGTTCGCCTGGCCGGGGTTACCGACCGAACCGGCGGCCGAGGAGAACAGCGCGAACACCGACAGGTCGCGATCGCGGGTCAGCTCGTCCAGCACCAGCGCCGAGGCGACCTTGGCCCGGAACACCGTCTCGAACTGCTCGCCGCTCAGCCCGGTCAGCACACCGTCCGCGAGGACACCGGCCGCGTGGACGACGCCGGTCAACGGCTGGTCGGCGGGGATCGCCGCGAGGACGGCCGCCATGGCGTCCCGATCGGCCGTGTCCGCCGAGACGAGGTCCACCTCGACGCCGGCAGCGGTCAGTTCGTCGCGCAGCGCGGTGGCGCCCGGCGCCGTGTCGCCCCGGCGGCTCACCAGCACGAGACGCGCGACACCACGTTCCGCGAGCCAGCGGGCCACGCGCGCGCCGAGCGCACCGGTACCGCCGGTGATGAGCACGGTGCCGGTCGGGGTCCACTCCAGTGCGTCCCCGGCGGGCCCGGGTGCCATCCGTCGGCCCAGCGCGACGCCCCCGTTGCGGATGGCGACTTCTTCCTCACCGACGGGGTGCGCGAGCACGGCGGCGAAACGCGTGAGAGCGGCGTCGTCCGGCTCGGCGGGCAGGTCGATCACACCGCCCCAGCCGTCCGGGTGTTCGAGCGCGGCGACCCGGCCCAGCCCCCACACGCCGGCGCGCTCGGGGTGCTCGACGGCGTCACCGTCGACGGCGGCGACGGCGCCGCGCGTGACCGCCCACACAGGCGCCGTGATGCCGAGTCCGGTGAGAGTGCGGATCAGCGTCGCCGTGGCGACCGGTCCGGCCGGGTCCTCGGCCAGCAGGGACAGTACACCCGCGAAGCCCGCGCCCTCCGCGATGGACAGCCGCGCGGCGAGCACGTCGGCATCGGCGGTCACCGGCACGGTCACGTGGATCGCGCCCGGTCCGGCCGCGCCGGCCACGCGGCTCACCCAGGTCTCGTCGGCGCCCTCCGGCACGATCACGAGCCACGTGCCGCGCGGGGTGCCGGTGACGGCTCCGGTCAGCGGTGCCCACGTCTCGCGGTAGCGCACGGCGTCGAGGTCGCGTTCGGCCCGCCGGCGGCGGCGCCACGCGGCGAGCGCCGGCACCACGCCGGACAGTTCCTCGCCGGTGAGGCCGAGGCCGGCGGCCAGGCTGTCGAGGTCCTCGCTCTCGATGGCGTCCCAGAACTCGGCGTCCACCGGGTCGGTAACGACCGGCTCGCCGTCAGCCTGCTCGGGCCAGTAGCGGTGGTGCTGGAAGGCGTAGGTGGGAAGGTCCACGCGGGCGGCGTGCAGGGGCCCGAAGAAGGCCGCCCAGTCGACCGTCACACCGGCCGCGTGCAAGGCGCCGACCGCGGTGACGACCGACTCCTCCTCGGGTCGGTCCTTGCGCAGTACGGGAAGCGTGGTGACGTCCGCGCTCTCCTGGATCATCGCCGACAGCGTGCCGTCCGGCCCCAGCTCCAGGAACGTGCCCACACCACTGTCCACCATGTCCCGCACACCATCGGC
>NZ_JBEZUP010000082.1:0-3895 GCF_040636485.1 Streptomyces sp. NPDC038707 | reverse complement strand
CTCATGGAACAGCACACCCTCCAGAGCGCCGACCACCTCATCGAAACCCTCGAAGAACGCGGCCTCTGGAAGGACGAAACCACCTCCTGAACCACGTCGGGTCAGTGGATGCGCAAGGCGCGCATGCGGTTGTAGAGCGTGGACCGGCTGACCCCCAGCGCGCGTGCCGCCTGGAGCCGGTTGCCGCCGGCGGCCTCGATGGCGGCGACGATGACCTCGCGCTCGGCCTGGCGCAGCGGTGAGCTGGGGGCCGGTACGCCTCGGTGCGAGGCGGGCAGGTCGGAAGGGACGATGTCGCCCGCCGAGCGCCTCCCCGCGACGTACCGGACCACCCGCCGCAGTTCGGCGAGATTGCCGGGCCACGGCTGCGCGGCCAGCACCCGCAGGCTGTCGGCGGTCAGCCGGGCCCGGCCGGAGCCCGCCTCCTCGGCCAGCATGCCCTGCGCCAGCCGGGGGATGTCGTGCCTGCGGCGGCGCAGGGGCACCAGGTCGCGCCGCGCGTTGCAGAGCGCCGCCAGCGGCGCGTGCACGCCTTCGAGATGCTCACCGGGCGCGGAGGTCAGCACGGTCCTGCGCCGTGAGGTGCGCACGCACTTCACGACCAGCGTGGTCACCTGCTCGCTCAGCAGCTGGATGTTCTCGATGACCACCGGGTCCCCCGCGCTGTCCAGCAGGGCCGCCATGTTCCTGGCCCAGACCTGCTCGCCCTGCCACACGGAATCGGTCGCGTCCAAGACGTAGGCGTCGGCCCCCGCGACCCGCAGCGCCTCGGTGGTACGCCCGCTTCCCGGCTCACCGACCACCAGCAGCGGCCAGCCGGCGGCGATACCGGTGCCGTCCTCGCCCCGGCGGCCCGGCCGGTCCGCCACGATGTCGATCAGCGCCCCGTCGGCGCCGTCGACCGGCACGCACCTCAGCCGGACCGTCCGCCCGGAGACGAGGGTCAGGCGATGGTCCGCCGCGCGGGAGCACATGCCCTCGACGCACGCCTGGACGGCCGCGTGGTCCGCGGGCTCCAGCAGGGCCAGCGCGGCCGGAGTGGCCAGGACGATGCCCTGCCCGACCACCATGACCGGCCGCCGGGGAGAGCGGGCGGCGGTCTGGAACGCCGCCAGCAGCCGATGCTGGGCGCGGGTCGCGTTCAGCTGGAGCCGGTCCTCGATGTCCCGGACGATGCGCCGTGCCAGGGAGGCGAAAAGCGGGTGCTCCTCTCCGCAGAGGGCACCGATGTTCACGACACCCTCCGTCCTGCGGGTGATCGGATGGATGATCGGATGCCCGTAGCAGGCGAAGCCGCGGAACGCCGTCATGAAGTGATCGGTCCCGCGGACCAGCAGGCCCTTGCGGGTTTCCAGGGGTGTCCCGACCGCGTTGGTTCCCACCTGCTCCTCGCCGAACCGCACACCGGGGGCGATGCCGAAGGCGTCGAGGGCCTTGCCGAACGCCCCGTCACCGCAGCGGACGTCGATGATGTGTGCCTCGCGGTCGGCCAGCACCAGTGCGCACCGGGCGTCGTCGAGTTCCGCCTGCCCCCGGTCCAGTACCGGACGGGCGGCCCGGACGAGGATGCCGTCACCGGCCACCGACCCCTGTGTCAGGACCGGCGCGCGGTCCTCGTTCAGGCCGTTCAGGCGCGACCGGCTCCAGGAGGACTCGATCTCGGGGCGTACCCGCCCCGTACGTGGATGCTGGGCAGTGCTGTACACGCAAGGTCACCTCTTCCCGCCGGAGACATCGTCTCGACACGCACGGGGTCTGCCGGCCGCATGGAAGGAACGGCCGGACAGCTTTCAGCATCATATATCCCGTGTGGTCAGGGTCAGGGACAAGACGGCGGCTCTCTGTCCGTCGACCCGGGCCGCCCATTTGACGCGCCTGGTCGTGGCAGTGGGAAGGCCAGGGAGCGGAAGTGTCCAATTCTCTGGACACCCCCTCCCGGCGTTCCTTCCTAGGGTGAATCGCAGCCGCCGGAGAGGTTTCGGCGACGCATCGGACAAAGCTAGGAGTGCATGGTGGCGACTCCCGTCGACGGCCCCGCCGAGAACAGGCAGGGCATCCCGCATTACCGCATGTTCATCGCGGGTGAATGGGTGGACACCCCGGAGAGCTACGAGGTGATCAACCCCGCCACGGAGGAGCTGGTCGCCACGGCGGCCAAGGGCGACATCAGGCACGCCGACGCCGCGGTCGCGGCCGCCAAGCAGGCGTTCGAAAGCGGCGCATGGCGCACCACCCCGCCGACCGAGCGGGCCGCCGTGATCGACCGGGTGATCGCGGCACTGTCCAGCCGGATCGATGAGTTCACCGAGATCGGCTCCCGGGAGTGCGGCTTCCCTCAGCGCCTGTCCCAGGCGATCTGTGTGGGTTTCCCGCTCATGCACATGCAGCACTACGCCGACCTGACCCGCCGCTACGAGTGGGTGAGCCCGGGCCCCGTGGCCGGCGCCGTGCTGAGCGCCAGCCAGATCCGCCGCGAGCCGATCGGCGTCTGTGTCGGCATCGTGCCGTGGAACTTCCCCCTGGTGCTGGTGGTCTGGAAGGCGATCCCGGCGCTCGCCGCCGGCAACAGCGTGGTGATCAAGGTCGATGAGAAGACTCCGATCGCCGCGCTCGAACTGGCCCGGATGCTGCGTGACGCCGGTGTGCCCGACGGCGTCTTCAACGTGGTGACCGGCGACGGCGAAACGGTCGGCGCCCACCTCGTGGCCCACCCCGACGTGCGCAAGGTGTCGTTCACCGGCTCCACCGCGGTCGGCCGGAAGGTCATGCGCGCCGCCGCGGACACCATCAAGCGGGTGACCCTGGAACTCGGTGGCAAGGGCCCCAACATCGTGCTGGACGACGCCGACCTCGACGCGGCCGTCGACGGTGCCGCCTACGCCTTCCTGCTGCACGCCGGCCAGGCGTGCGAGTCGGGGACCCGGCTGCTGCTGCCGTCCTCCCTGCACGACGAGTTCGTACGGCGCCTGGTCGAGCGGCTGAAGACGCTCAAGATCGGCAACCCGCTCGACCCCACCACGGACATCGGTCCGGTCATGGGCCCCGGGCAGCACAAGCGCATTCTCGGCTACATCGAGAAGGGCCAGAAGGAGGGCGCCACCCTCGTTCACGGCGGCGGCGTGCCCACCGGCCCCGGTTTCGAGAAGGGTTACTGGATCGAGCCGACGGTCTTCACCGACGTGCGCAACGACATGTGCATCGCGAGCGAGGAGATCTTCGGCCCCGTCCTGTCGGTGCTGCGCTACGACTCCATCGACGAGGCCATCAAGATCGCCAACGACACCGAGTACGGCCTGTCCGCCGGTGTCTGGAGCCAGGACGTGCCCCGCGCGCTGGAGGTGGCCCAGCAGCTCCAGGCCGGCAGCGTCTGGATCAACGACTGGCACAACATCTCCGCCCACCTGCCCTTCGGCGGCTTCAAGCAGAGCGGCACCGGACGCGAACTCGGTCCGCACGCCCTCGACGAGTTCACCGAGGCCAAGGCCGTGACCGTCGACCTCACCGGCAAGGTCGAACGGCGCGCCTACGGGCTCGTGCTGGGCACGCCCCACAACGCCTGAACCGACAAGGTGCGGCCGCTCGGTGAACCACCGAGCGGCCGCACTGCTGTGTACCGGGTGTCGTCCAGGCCCGGGGAACCGTCACCTCACCGGCGACGGTTCCGGGGCAGGCTCGCTGTCCGCCTCGCCCGCCGGGTCGGCCGGCGTCTTGACGGAGTCGAGCAGCAGCTGGGCCACGTCCACGACCTGGACGGACTCCTTCGGCTTGACGCCCGCGGCGGAGCCGCTTTCGGCCGCAGCCTTCTTGCCGTTCACCGAGTCGGTGAGCATGACCAGGCAGAACGGGCAGGCGGTGGAGACGATGTCGGGGTTGAGGGAGAGGGCCTCGTCGACGC
>NZ_JBEZUP010000081.1:0-4154 GCF_040636485.1 Streptomyces sp. NPDC038707 | reverse complement strand
GTTTCCGACCGGCCCGACACCACCCACGGCACCACGACGTCCACCGCCGCCGGCTCGACGGCCACGGTGACGGGGGCCTGCTCCAGGATGGTGTGCGCGTTGGTGCCGGAGATCCCGAACGACGACACCGCCGCCCGCCGCGGCCGGTCCACCGCCGGCCACGCCGTCGTCTCGGTCACCAGCTCGACGTCACCAGCCTCCCAGTCCACGTGTGACGAGGGCCGGTCCACGTGCAAGGTCCGGGGCGCAACACCGTGGCGGAGCGCCACGACCATCTTGATCACGCCGGCGACACCCGCGGCCGCCTGCGTGTGCCCGATGTTCGACTTCACCGAACCCAGCAGCAGCGGCCTCTCACGGTCCTGGCCGTAGGCCGCCAGCAGCGCCTGCGCCTCGATCGGGTCACCGAGCGACGTGCCCGTGCCGTGGCCCTCCACGACGTCCACGTCCGCGGGCGACAGTCCCGCGCTTGCCAGCGCCTGCCGGATCACCCGCTGCTGCGAGGGCCCGTTCGGAGCGGTGAGGCCGTTCGACGCACCGTCCTGGTTCACCGCCGAACCCCGCACCACGGCCAGGATCTCGTGACCGTTGCGCACCGCGTCCGACAGCCGCTCCACCACCAGCATGCCGACACCCTCGGACCACCCGACCCCGTCCGCGGAGTCCGCGTAGGACCGGCAGCGGCCGTCAGCGGACATACCGCGCTGGCGGGAGAAGTCGACGAACAGGTTCGGTGTGGACAGCACGGTCACACCACCGGCCAACGCCAGATCACAGTCACCCGACCGCAACGCCTGCGCTGCCCAGTGCAGAGCCACCAGCGATGACGAGCACGCCGTGTCGACCGTGACCGCCGGGCCCTCGAAGCCGAAGGTGTAGGCGACGCGGCCGGACGCCACGCTCGGCGCGCTGCCGTTGCCGCGGTAGCCCTCGAACTCCGGGGTGTTCAGCAGCTCCGAGTAGTCGCTGTACATCACGCCGGCGAACACGCCGGTGCGGCTGCCCCGCAGCGACACCGGATCGAGGCCGGCCCGCTCCAGCGCCTCCCACGACGTCTCCAGCAGCAGCCGCTGCTGCGCGTCCGTGGCGAGCGCCTCCCGGGGACTCATCCCGAAGAACTCCGCGTCGAACTCTCCCGCGTCGTGCAGAAAGCCCGCCTCACGCGCGTACGAGGTGCCGAGGTGATCCGGGTCCGGGTGGTAGAGACCGTCGAGGTCCCAGCCCCGGTTCTCCGGGAACGCGGACACGGCGTCCACCTCGTCGGTGACCAGTCGCCAGAGGTCCTCCGGCGACCGCACACCGCCCGGATACCGGCACGCCATGCCCACGATCACCACCGGATCGTCCGACACCGGCGGCAGCGCCGCGACCGGCGTCTCCACCGGCTCCGTCCCCAGCAGCTCACCTACCAGGTAGGCCGCCAGTCCGGCGGAGGTCGGGTAGTCGAACACGAGCGTCGCCGACAGCCGCAACCCGGTGGCCGCCGACAGGCCGTTGCGCAGCTCCACCGCCGTCAGCGAATCCAGGCCCAGCTCCTGGAACGAGCGCTCCGGATCCACCGACGCCGGGGTGTCGTAGCCCAGCACGGACGCCACCCGGCCACGGACCAGGTCGAGCACGATCTCCGTACGGTCGGCCTCCGGCAGCGCTGAGAGGCGACGGGCCAGGCCGTCGGCCGCCTTTCCGCCGTGCGCCGCGATCCGGCGGCCCCGCGTGCGCACGAGTCCGCGCAGCAGGGCGGGAACCTCGCCACGAGCCCGCAGTGCCGCCAGGTCGAGCAGCACGGGCGACACCACCGCCTCGTCCTGCACGGACAGGGCCGCGTCGAACAGCGCCATGCCCTGCTCGATCGCCAGCGGCGGCACGCCTTCACGGTCGAGGCGGGCTCGGTCGGCGTCGGTGAGCCCGGCGGTCATGCCGGTCTCGGGCGCCCACGCGCCCCACGCGAGCGACAGGGCGGGCAGCCCGTGGGCGCGGCGGTGGGCGGCGAGGGCGTCCAGGAACGCGTTGCCCGCCGCGTAGTTGCCCTGGCCGGCCGCGCCGAGGAGGCCGGCGACCGAGGAGAAGAGCACGAACGCGTCGAGGTCTGCGGTCAGCTCGTGCAGGTGCCAGGCGGCATCCGCCTTCACCCGCAGCACCGTGGCGAGGCGCTCGGACGTGAGGGAGTCGATGACACCGTCGTCCAGCACGCCGGCGGCGTGCACGACGGCACGCAGCGGGTGCTCGGCCGCCACGGTGGCGAGTGCCGCCGCCAGGGCGTCCCGATCTGTCACATCGCAGGCGAGAACCGTCGCGGTGGCCCCGGCATCCGTCAGATCGGCGACCAGCTCGGCGGCGCCCTCGGCATCTGGTCCGCGGCGGCTGAGCAGCAGCAGGTGCCGCACGCCGCGCTCGGCGACGAGGTGCCGTGCGAGGGCCGCGCCGAGCCCGCCGGTGCCGCCCGTGATCAGGACCGTGCCGTCGGCGTTCCAGTCCGTGCTCGCGGCCGGGGCGGTGAGGCGGGCGAGCCGGGCGGCCCGGACCTCGCCGTCCCGCACCCGCACCTGGGGCTCGTCGGCGCCGAGGACCGCGTCCAGCGGCAGCGGTCCGTGGTCGGCGTCGACGAGGACGAAGCGGCCGGGATGCTCGGTCTGGGCGGACCGCACGAGGCCCCGCAACGCGGCCGTGGCCAGGTCCGCGCCGTCGACGACGAACACCAGCCGGGTCCCGTCGGGCGCGTCGGACGCGAGCCAGCCCTGGAGCAGGCCCAGCACGCGGTCGGCGAGGTCGTGGGTTCCGGCGAGCACGTCACCGTCGGCCACGTCACCGTCGACGGCAAGGGGCACCACGACAGCGTCGGGGGCATCGGAGGCGGCGAAGGCGTCGCCGAGCGAGGCCGGGTCGACGATGACGGAGACGGTGACGCCTGCCGACCGCAGCCGGCCGGCGACACCGCGCGGGTCGTCGCCGAGCACGACGGCGGTCACCTGCTCGTCGCCGGCGCGTACCCGTGCCGACCAGTCGATCCGGTAGAGCGCGTCGGCGCTCGGGCCGACCTGGTCCGCGGTGACCTCGCGGAACACGAGCGAGTCGACGGTGGCGACCACGTTGCCGGCGGTGTCGGCGGCGGTAATGGTGACACCGCCGGTGGGATCACCGGTCAGCACCACGCGCAGCACGGCGGCGGCCGAGGCGTGCAGGGTCACGCCCTCCCAGGCGAACGGGAGCACGCTGCGTTCGCCCTCGGCGGTCAACGACGTCGCGTGCAGGACCGCGTCGAGCAGCGCCGGGTGCAGGCCGTACACGGCGGACTGGTCGGCGGTATCACCGGGCAGCGCGACCTCCGCGTAGACCTCGCCGCCGTGGCGCCACGCGGCCGTGAGACCGCGGAACGTCGGGCCGTAGGCGAAGCCGAGGTCGGCGAGCCGCTCGTAGAAGCCGTCCAGGGCGATGGCCTCCGCACCGGCCGGCGGCCACATCGACAGGTCGGCCGTGGCTGCTCCGGAGGCGGCCAGGGTGCCGAACGCGTGCTGTGTCCACGGACCGTCGGTGTGTTCGGGACGGGAGAACACGCCGAAGGCGGTGCCGTCCACCCGCACCTGGATGTGCACCGCGCCGGTCTCGGGCAGTACGAGCGGGACCGCCAGGGTCAGCTCGTCGATCCGGTCGAGCCCGACCTCGTCACCGGCGCGCAGCGCCAGCTCGACGAACCCGGTGCCGGGGAACAGGACCCGGCCGTGCACCACATGATCCGCCAGCCACGGCACGGACCGCACGGACAGCCGCCCGGTGAGCACGGTGGCCTCGCCGCCGGCGAGTGCGACGGCCGCGCCCAGCAACGGGTGCTCGACCGATGCGAGGCCCGCACCGGACACGTCGCCGGTGGCACCGGTCCGCTCCGGCCAGTACCGCTCGTGCTGGAAGGCGTAGGTCGGCAGGTCCACCCGACGGGCGCCCGTACCGGCGAAGAACGCCTCCCAGTCCACCGTGACACCATGGGCGTGCAGCACCGCCAGCGCCGTGACCGCAGCCGTCTCCTCGTCCCGGCCACGCCGCAGCATCGGCACCGTCGTCACCCCGGCGCTCTCCTGGATCATCGCCGACAGCGTGCCGTCCGGCCCCAGCTCCAGGAACGTGCCCACACCACTGTCCACCATGTCCCGCACACCATCGGC
>NZ_JBEZUP010000080.1:0-5214 GCF_040636485.1 Streptomyces sp. NPDC038707 | reverse complement strand
GCGGTCGCGTGTCATGGGGTCCCTCGTTCGCCATCACCGTCCGGCCCCTCCGGAACACAAAGCATCATATACGGTGATGGCTCGCCTGCGACCACGAGACCCGTACCGTGCCAGGCGGCGAACGGACATACGGGTGCACAATCCTTAAGGGGGCCAATTCTGTCCCAGGATAGTGGGCCCGGGCGGTGGAACTGGATGTCGAGACCCACCGACGAGGAGGAGCGAGACATGCAGGAAGTACGGTTCAAGAACCGGTCCTGGGACGTGGCGGCGCATCTTCGCTTGCCCAAGGGCTTCGACAAGGGCGAGAAGTACCCCGCGATCATCTGCGCCCACCCGATCAGCAGCTGCAAGGAACAGACGGCCGGCAGCATCTATGCCGAGCGGCTCACCGAGCAGGGCTATGTGTCCCTCGCGTTCGACGCGTCGTACCAGGGCGAGAGCGGCGGCGAACCCCGCTACCTGGAGGACCCGGCCGCACGAGTCGAGGACTTCCGTTGCGCCGTCGACTATCTGATGACGCTCGATTACGTCGACGAGAACCGCGTCGGAGTCCTGGGGGTCTGCGGTGGCGGCGGTTACGCCGCGAACGCCACGATGACGGACCACCGGATCAAGGCGCTGGTCACCGTGGTCGCCGCGAATTACGGCCGGCTCGTGCGGGAGGGCGACCTGACCCCCGGTGCGGCCGTCGCGACGCTCGAGGCGATCGGCAGGCAGCGCACGGCCGAGGCACGCGGCGCCGAACCGCGCCTCACGACCTACATCCCCAACTCCCAGGAAGAGATGGAGAAGGCGGGCATCACCGATGTCGACATCGTCAACGCCGTCGACTACTACCGCACTCCCCGGGGAGAACACCCCAACTCCCCGAACAAGCTGCGCTTCTCCGGTCTGGAGGCGGCCCTGGGCTTCGATGCCTTCCACCTCGCCGAGGTGCTGCTGACGCAGCCGCTGCAGATCATCGTGGGCGACGTCCCCGGAGCCTTCGGCTCCTACCGGGACGGATTCGAGCTGTTCGACCGGGCCCGGTCGGAGAAGAAGGACATCTTCGTGGTGAAGGGCGCGAGCCACTACGACCTGTACGACAAGCCGGAAGCCGTCGACCAGGCCTTCGAAAAGATCACTCCCTTCTTCAAGGAGAACCTGTAGTGGCCTGAGCCGGGAAACCGCCCGGCAGCGGGTGACCCGGCGGAACGGTGTGCGCCGCCCCGCCGGGTCCCTCCGCCGGGTCCCTCCGCCGGGTCCCTCCGCCGGCCAGGGGCCGGGGCGTCGCCTGCGGGCGGGGCCCAGGGCGTCGGTCTCCAGCTCGTAGTCCGCCGGGTCACCACAGGGGCACACGTTCCGGTTCGGGAGCCGTGAAAGCGCGGTTCGGAACTTCGCAATCGAACCGGCACGTGGCCCGGGATACCTTCCCGGCGACAGAACGGGAGACCGAGATGGCAGAGAAGTCGAGCGGTCCGCTCACGGGTGTCCGGATCGTGGAGCTGGGCGGCGTAGGGCCGACCCCGTTCTGTTCTGCTGCATGCTCCTTTCCGATCTCGGTGCGAACATCCTCCGCATCGACCGGCCGCCGGGTTACGACGGGGGCGCGCCGGTCGAGCCGCGGTTCGATCTGCTCCATCGCGGGCGGCGCAGCGCGGCGCTGGATCTGAAGAACGAGGCGGCCGTCGAGGCGGTCCTGAAACTGGTGCGCCACGCCGATGTCGTGATCGAGGGCTTCCGTCCGGGTGTCACGGAGAAGCTGGGCGTGGGACCGCAGGAGTGTCTGGCGGCCAACCCGGCGGCTCGTGTACGGGCGGATGACAGGGTGGGGCCAGGACGGGCCGCTGGCTCATGCGCCCGGCCACGACGTGAACTACGTGTCGCTCACCGGTGTGCTGCACTCCGTCGGCAGGGCGGGCGGGCCGCCCGTGATCCCGCTCAACCTCGCCGGTGACTTCGGCGGCGGGTCCCTCTACCTCGCGCTGGGCGTGGTGTCGGCGCTGCTGGAGAGCCGGAGTTCGGGGCAGGGCCAGGTGTGGACGGTTCGGCGTCCATGATGACCCTCTTCTACGGGCTGCGCGCCGCGGGGTACTGGAACGACGAGCGCGGTACGAACCGCCTCGACTCGGGCGCTCCCTGGTACGACGTCTATGAGACGAAGGACGGCCGCTGGCTGAGCGTGGGCTCCAACGAGGCGCGGTTCTGGCGCGACACCCTGCGGCTCCTCGGACTGCGTGAGGAGGACATGCCCGACCAGCACGACCGGACCAGGTGGCCCGAGCTGCGGACCGCGCTCGCCGAGGTGCTCCGCACCCGCACCCGCGACGAGTGGTGCGCGCTGTCCGAGGGGCAGGAGGTGTGCATCGCGCCGGTCCTGTCCCTGGGAGAGGCACCCGGCCATCCGCATCTGCGCGCGCGGGGAACGTTCGTCGAGGTGGAGGGTGTGGTCCAGCCGGCGCCGGCACCGCGCTTCAGCCGGACTCCCGGGGCGATCCAGGGACCGCCCGCCGAGCCGGGGCAGCACACCGACGAGGTCCTGGGCGAGTGGGGCTTCACTCCCGACGAGCTGTCCGCACTACGCGCCGCGCGCGCGATCATCTGAGCCGGCCCTCGCGGGCTCGCGGCCGGGGGGCCGCCTGGACGCGGCCCGGAGCCCCTTCCCGACCCCGGCGGCCGGTGTCGTCGTCTCAGTGTCCTGGGGCTCCCTCGACCAAGCGCCGCAGCGTGGGCAGCAGGGCGTCGAGGTCCTGGCCGGTACGGAAGGCGACGACGGTGGTGCCGCCGTCCTCGGCGGCGCCCCCCGCGCCCGGCGCCGGGAACAGGGCGAGCACCTCGCCCATCGCCTCGTCCATCTCCGTCACGGGATCGGCGGACTCTCCGCGCAGCCACCGGCGCAGCACGTGGTTGTGGGCGGCGACGACGGAGGCGGCCATCAGCTCGGCGCGCAGCGACGCGGACTCCGTCGGATCGCCCATCCAGTCGGCGATGAATTCCCGGAACAACCGCTGGTAGCGGGCCACGCTCGCGATCTCGCGGTCGCGCAGGGCGGCCACCTTGCTGGTCAGGGCGTACCGCCGGCGCGCGAGCTCACCCTCCTCGATGTAGTGCAGCAGCACCAGGCGGACCGCGTCGGAGACGGCGACGAGGGCGGTCCGGTGGCTGGAGGTCGCCAGCCGGTCGCGGATCAGTTCGAGCAACCGGTCGTGGTCGGGGAAGATGACCGCTTCCTTGGACCGGTAGTGCCGGAAGAACGTGGTCCGTCCCACCCCGGCCCGCTCGGCGATGTCGTCGACGGTTGTCTGCTCGTATCCGCGCTCGTCGAAGAGCGCGAAAGCGGCGTCCGCGAGCCGGATCCGCGCTGGTGGCTTGCTCATGACCGCACATCCTCTCCCGTCCCGGCCCTTGATGACTACTTGCCCCTCCCTTCGGTACTGAGTACCGTATTCGAGATATTAAGTACCAGAGGAGGCGTGGGTGGATTCCATGGCACAGAGCGAGTCCGGCCTGCCCGTCCAGCCGGTCTACGACGGCTGGGCCCTGACCGGTTTCGACGCCGACGCCCAGCTCGGGCCGCCCGGGGAGTTCCCCTTCACCCGCGGCGTGTATCCGACGATGTACACGGGCCGGCCGTGGACGATGCGGCAGTACGCCGGCTTCGGCACGGCCAAGGAGTCCAACGAGCGGTACCACGAGCTGGTGGCCGCCGGGACCGGCGGACTCAGCGTCGCCTTCGACCTGCCGACGCAGATGGGCTACGACTCCGACGAGCCCGTCGCGCGCGGCGAGGTGGGCAAGGTCGGGGTGGCGATCGACTCGATCGACGACATGCGGACGCTGTTCCGGGGGCTGCCCCTGGACAAGGTGTCGACGTCCATGACGATCAACGCACCCGCCGCCGTGCTGCTCCTGCTCTACCAACTGGTGGCCGCCGAACAGGGCGTACCCGGCGACCGGTTGACCGGCACCATCCAGAACGACGTGCTCAAGGAGTACATCGCCCGCGGCACCTACATCTTCCCGCCCCGGCAGTCCCTGCGGCTGATCAGCGACATCTTCGCCTACTGCCACAAGGAGCTGCCCCGCTGGAACACGACCTCCATCTCCGGCTACCACATGGCCGAGGCCGGGGCCACGCCCGCGCAGGAGATCGCGTTCACCATCGCCAACGCCAAGGAATACGTGCGGACCGCGATCGCCGCGGGCCTGGACGTGGACGACTTCGCGCCGCGCCTGTCGTTCTTCTTCGTCGCCCGGACCACGCTGCTGGAGGAGATCGCCAAGTTCCGCGCCGCCCGCCGCATCTGGGCGCGGATCATGCGCGACGAGTTCAAGGCGCGCAACCCCAAGTCGCAGATGCTGCGCTTCCACACCCAGACCGCCGGTGTGCAGCTCACCGCGCAGCAGCCCGAGGTCAACCTCGTCCGTGTCGCCCTCCAGGGTCTCGGTGCGGTCCTCGGCGGCACGCAGTCCCTGCACACCAACTCCTACGACGAAGCCATCGCCCTGCCCACGCAGAAGGCGGCCCGGCTCGCCCTGCGCACCCAGCAGGTCATCGCCTACGAGACCGACGTCACCAAGACTGTCGATCCGTTCGCCGGCTCCTATGTCATGGAGTCGATGACCGATGACCTCGAAGCGGCGGTACTGGACCTGATCCAGGCCGTGGAGGACCGCGGCGGCGCCGTCGCGGCGATCGAGCAGGGCTTCCAGAAGTCCCGGATCGAGGAGTCCGCGTACCGGATCGCGCTGGAGATCGACAAGCGGGAGCGTACCGTCGTTGGCGTCAACGCCTACGTCCTCGACGAGGAGGAGCCCTACGAGCCGCTGCGCGTCGACCCCCGGATCGAGACCGAGCAGTGCGAGCGGCTGGCGGCCCTGCGCGGGGAACGTGACAACGCCGCGGTCCGGCGCGCCATGGACGCCCTGCGCGCCGCCGCCGAGGGCACCGAAAACGTCCTGCCGCCGATGCGCGAGGCACTGCGCCTGCGCGCCACGGTCGGCGAGGTCTCACACGCCCTGCGCGACATCTGGGGCATCCACGTTCCGCACGACACCTTCTGATGACGGGGCGCCCGCGTGACAGCGCGGGCGTCCGCATTCCCGACGAGAGCCGGTGGTACGACCAGTGACCGACATCGACATTCACACGACCGCGGGGAAGCTCGCGGATCTCCAGCGGCGCATCCACGAGGCGACGCACGCCGGTTCGGAACGCGCCGTCGAGAAGCA
>NZ_JBEZUP010000079.1:0-5486 GCF_040636485.1 Streptomyces sp. NPDC038707 | reverse complement strand
TGGGAGCCCAAGGCACGGGCGGCGTGGAACCTGCACGACCTCACCCGGGGACGGGACCTGACGGCGTTCGTCCTCTTCTCCTCGGCGGCCGGGACGCTCGGCAGCCCCGGGCAGGCCAACTACGCCGCGGCCAACACCTTCCTCGACGCCCTCGCCGTGCACCGGCACGCCCTCGGACTGCCGGCGACCTCGCTGGCCTGGGGCTACTGGGCCGAGCCGAGCGGCATGACCGGGCACCTGACCGGTGCCGACCAGGACCGGCTGACGCGAGCAGGGGTCGTGCCGCTGGCCACCGACCACGCCCTGGCACTGTTCGACGCGGCCCTGGCCACGGGCCGGGCCGCGCTGGCGCCGGTACGCCTCGACCCGACCGTGATGACGGGCGCCCCGGAGATCCCGGCGGCCCTCAAGGACCTCGTCTCCCGCAAGGCGACCCGGCGCCCGGCACGGCACGGCGCGCTCGCCGACCGCCTGCGGTCACTGCCGGAGGCCGAACGGCTGCGAGCCGCGCTCGACCTGGTCACCGCCGACACCGCCGCCGTGCTCGGTCACCGCGAACCGGGAGCCGTACGGGACCGGCAGCCCTTCAAGGATCTCGGCTTCGATTCCCTGACCTCCGTCGAACTGCGCAACCGTCTCAACACCGCCACCGGCCTGCGCCTGCCCGCCACCGTCACCTTCGACCACCCCACGCCGCGGCAACTCGCCGAGCACCTGCTGAACGAGATCCTCGGCGGGGGTGTGATGCCGGTGGTGTCGTCGTCGGGGTCGGTGGGTGGGGTGGGTGATGGGGCTGATCCGGTGGTGATCGTGGGGATGGGGTGCCGGTTGCCGGGTGGGGTGGGGTCGCCGGAGCAGCTGTGGGACTTGGTGTCGGACGGGGTGGATGCGGTCGGGGGGTTCCCGTCGGATCGTGGGTGGGATGTCGAGGGGTTGTTCCATCCGGACGCGGATCATCCGGGGACGTCGTACACGCGGTGGGGTGGTTTTCTGGCGGATGCGGCGGGGTTCGACGCGGATTTCTTCGGGATCTCGCCGCGTGAGGCGTTGGCGATGGATCCGCAGCAGCGCATCCTGCTGGAGACCGCGTGGGAGACGTTGGAGGACGCGGGGATCGATCCGACGTCGTTGCGGGGCAGTCAGACGGGTGTGTTCACCGGCATCTGGTCCTCCGGCTACGGGGACCAGGCACCCGCCGACGCCGAGGGCTATCTCGGTACGGGCGCCGCGACCAGCGTGACCTCCGGCAGGATCGCCTACCTGCTGGGGCTGGAGGGCGCAGCGGTCTCGCTGGACACCGCCTGCTCGTCCTCGCTGGTGGCCCTGCACCTGGCCGCCCAGGCACTGCGCTCGGGGGAGTGCACACTCGCCCTGGCCGGCGGGGTGACCGTGATGGCGACCCCGGTGGGGTTCACGGAGTTCTCGCGCCAGCGCGGCCTGGCTCCCGACGGCAGGGTGAAGGCGTTCGCCGAGGCCGCCGATGGCACGGCGTGGGGTGAGGGCGCGGGGTTGGTGCTGCTGGAGCGGTTGTCGGACGCGCGGCGCAACGGTCACCGGGTGCTGGCGGTGGTGCGGGGCTCGGCGGTCAACCAGGACGGCACCTCCAACGGCCTCGGCGCGCCGAACGGTCCGTCGCAGGAGCGGGTGATCCGGCAGGCGCTGGCGAACGCCGGGCTGGAGCCGTCCGAGGTGGACGCGGTGGAGGCGCACGGTACGGGGACGACGCTCGGCGATCCCATCGAGGCGCAGGCGCTGCTCGCGACGTACGGCCGGGATCGGGTGGAGCCGTTGTGGCTGGGGTCGGTGAAGTCGAACATCGGGCACACGCAGGCGGCGGCGGGTGTGGCGGGTGTGATCAAGATGGTGATGGCGATGCGGCACGGGCAGTTGCCGCCGACGCTGCATGTCGACGCGCCGACCTCGCACGTGGACTGGGAGTCCGGAAACATCCGGCTGCTCACCGAGGCCCGGCCCTGGCCCGAGCACGGCCACCCGCGTCGCGCGGGCATCTCGGCGTTCGGCATCAGCGGTACGAACGCGCACGTGGTGATCGAGGCGGCTGCCGAGGAGCCGGTCGGGATCCCGGCGGGGTCCGCGGGCGGGGTGGTGCCGTGGGTGCTGTCGGCGAAGTCGGACGCGGCGTTGCGGGAGCAGGCGCGCCGGCTGGCCGCCTTCACCGCCGCACATCCCGAGGTGAGCCCGGGGGCGGTCGGGGGAGCGCTGGCCGCCCGCACCGTGTTCGAGCACCGCGCGGTGCTGAGCGGTGTGGAGGCGTTGGGGGCACTGGCGGAGGGCCGGCCGGCGCCGGGTCTGGTCACGGGGACCGCTCGTCCGCTGGGCCGGTCGGTGTTCGTGTTTCCGGGGCAGGGTGCGCAGTGGGTGGGGATGGGCGGGGAGTTGTACGGCTCGGAGCCGGTGTTCCGGGAGGCGGTCGACGCGTGTGACGCGGCGTTGGCCCCGTACACCGACTGGTCGTTGGTGGAGGTGCTGACGGGTGGTGGTTCGCTGGAGCGGGTGGATGTGGTGCAGCCCGCTCTGTTCGCGGTGATGGTGGGGCTGGCGGAGCTGTGGCGTGCTCATGGGGTGGAGCCTGATGCCGTGGTGGGGCATTCGCAGGGGGAGATCGCGGCGGCTTATGTGGCGGGCGCGTTGTCCTTGGAGGACGCGGCCAGGGTGGTCGCCCTGCGCAGCAGGGCCCTGGTTGCCCTGGCGGGTCAGGGTGGGATGGTGTCGGTCGGTCTCGGGCATGAGCGGGCCGTCGAGTTCGTGGCCCGCTGGGGTGGCCGGTTGACGGTGGCGGTGGTCAATGCGCCGGGTTCGGTCGTCGTGTCGGGTGATGTGGACGCGCTGGGCGAACTGCTGGCGGTGTGTGAGGCGGAGGGTGTCCGCGCCCGGCGTCTGCCGGTGGACTACGCCGCCCACTCGGTCCAGGTCGAGGCGGTCCGCGAGCGGTTGCTGACCGACCTCGCCGGCATCACACCGCGTCCGGCGGCGGTCCCGTTCTACTCCACGGTCACCGCGGAACCCGTCGACACCTCCGCCCTCGACGCCGATTACTGGTACCGCAACCTCCGCGAACCCGTACGCTTCGACCTCGCCGTCGAGGCCCTGGTACAGGACCGGCACGACGTGTTCGTCGAGATCAGCCCGCACCCGGTGCTCACGCCCGCGCTGGCGGAGCACGAGGCGGCTGTGGTGACCGGGACACTGCGCCGCGACCACGGGACCCCGGCCGAGTTCCGGTCCGCCGCGGCGCGGCTGTTCGTCGCGGGTGTGCCGGTGCGGTGGCCGTTCCCTGAAGGGGAGCCGGTGGCCCTGCCCACCTACCCCTTCCAGCGGACGCGGTTCTGGCTCGCCGCAGGCGCGGGAGACGTGTCCGCGGCCGGGCTCGACTCGGTGGACCACCCGCTGCTCGGCGCCGCTGTCGAGGTGGGCGAGCAGCGGGTCCTGACGGGGCGGCTCTCCCTGGCCACCCACCCCTGGCTCGCGGACCACTCCGTGCTGGGGACGGTGCTGCTGCCCGCGACGGCGTTCGTGGAACTGGTGGTGCACGCGGCCGGGGCGGCAGTGGAGGAACTGGTCCTGGAGGCGCCGCTGGTGCTGCCCGCGGACGGCGCGGTGGACGTGCAGGTCGTCATGGGCGAGCCGGACGGGACCGGCCGCCGCACGGTCGACGTCCGGTCCCGTACGGACGACTGGGTGCGGCACGCCACCGGCACGGTGAGCGGGAAACCCGTGGTCGGGCAGGAGCTGACGCAATGGCCGCCGGCCGGCGCGGAACCGGTCACCGGGCTCTACGACACGCTCGCCGCGGCGGGCTACGAGTACGGGCCGGCCTTCCAGGCCGTGCAGGCGGTGTGGCGCCGCGGCGGCGAGGTGTTCGCCGAGGTCACCGTGGCGGACGCGGCCCGGTTCTCCGTCCATCCGGCCCTGCTGGACGCCGCCCTGCAACCGCTGGCGCTGCTGGCCGGCCCGGAAGGCGACGTGCGGCTGCCGTTCTCGCTGGGCGGGATCGCGGTCCACCGCACCGGCGTGACCTCCGCGCGCGTGCGGCTGACGGCGGTGCGCCCCGGCACGTACGCCGTCCACCTGGCGGACCGGTCCGGTGCACCCGTGGCGACCATCGAGGCGCTGACCACCCGCCCGATGGCTGAACGCGGCCCGCTGTACGCCCTCGACTGGATTCCGCTGAGCCCGGGCGGAGGCGCGCTCGGCGAAGGCGCGCTCGGCGACACCGTCGTCTCGCCCGGCTCGGTCGCCGAGGCGCTGGCGGCCGTCCAGGAGTTCCTGGCCGGGTCCGGCGAACGGCTCCTGGTGCGCACACGGGGCGCGGTCGCCGTCGTTGCCGGTGACAAGGTGAGCGACCCGGAAGCCTCGGCCGTATGGGGCCTGGTCCGGTCCGCGCAGTCCGAACACCCCGGCCGTTTCGTGCTCGTGGACGCCGACGAACTGCCCGACGGCCTGTCGGTCGGCGACGAGGACCAGGTGGCGGTGCGCCGGGGGGCCGTCTACGTGCCCCGGCTCGTGCGCTGCGCACCGGAGGCGTTCGACGGACGGCTGACGCAGGCGGGCACGGGCAGCCTGGACGACCTGGCCTTCCTGCCGTACGAGCAGTCCCCGCTCGGGCCCCGGGAGGTGCGCGTCGCCGTGCGGGCGGCCGGCCTGAACTTCCGGGACGTACTGATCGCCCTCGGCGTCTACCCGGACCCGGCGCTGCTCGGCAGTGAGGGCGCGGGCGTCGTCACCGAGGTCGGCGCCGAGGTCACCGGGCTGCGGCCGGGCGACCGGGTCGCCGGGCTGCTGTCCGGCGCGTTCGGCCGGGTGGCCGTCGCCGACCACAGGGTGCTGGTGCGCATTCCTGACGAATGGACGTTCACCCAGGCCGCCACTGTGCCGATCGCGTTCCTGACCGCGTGGTACGGGCTGCGCGACCTGGGCGGACTGAAGGCCGGTGACCGGGTGCTGATCCACGCCGGGGCCGGTGGCGTCGGCATGGCGGCGGTCCAG
This sequence comes from Streptomyces sp. NPDC038707, assembly GCF_040636485.1. NCBI lineage: Bacteria > Bacillati > Actinomycetota > Actinomycetes > Kitasatosporales > Streptomycetaceae > Streptomyces > Streptomyces sp. NPDC038707. The sequence goes on along the minus strand of NZ_JBEZUP010000079.1, from coordinate 479 downwards.
CTCGCGCGGCTCTGGGGCGCGGACGTCCACGCGACCGCCGGGCCCGGCAAGTGGGACGCGCTGCGCGCCCTGGGACTGGACGAGGACCACATCGCCTCGTCCCGGACCCTGGAGTTCGCCGACCGTTTCGGACCCTTCGACGTGGTACTGAACTCGCTCTCTGGTGAGTTCCTGGACGCCTCCCTGCGGCTGCTCGCGCCCGGCGGGCGGTTCGTGGAGATGGGCAAGTCCGACATCCGGCCCGGCGTGCTGGCCTTCGACCTGGCCGACGCGGGACCGGAGCGGCTGGGGGAGATCCTGGCCGAGGCCGTCCGGCTGCTCGGCGCGAGCGAGCTGAGCCTGCCGCCGCTCACCACCTGGGACGTCCGCCGCGCGCGGGACGCCTTCCGGTTCATGAGCCGGGCCGCTCACATCGGGAAGATCGTGCTCACGGTTCCCGTGGCTCTCGATGCGGCCGGTACGGTGCTGATCACCGGTGG
>NZ_JBEZUP010000078.1:0-5962 GCF_040636485.1 Streptomyces sp. NPDC038707 | reverse complement strand
GAGCGCCGACGGCCGCACCGGGGAGCTGCGCGCCGTCCTCACCGTGGCCTGCGACGGCCGCGGATCACTGGCCCGCGCCCGGCCGGAACTGCGGCCGCCTGGGCCGCCTGTGACAGCAGGAACCCGGTCGACATCCACCGGGTGCTGACGGGGCCGATCCTGCAGGCCCACAGCGAATGGGAGGCCGAGTACTCCTCCCAGACCACTCAGCGCAAGGACATCGTTGCCGCTGAGATCGTCGCCTCCAAGGAAGCGAGGCTCTCCGCCGACTACATGATCGAGGCGATCCGCCAATCCTGGCAGGCCGATCAGATCCTCTTCTGGCAGCAGTACTGGCGCGACCACCCCGACGCCCTGAGCAAGCCCTCGCTCAACGACCAGAAGAACGCCACCCGGCTCCTGGCCACCATCCGCGAGACCACCTCGCAGTTGCTCCCCAACGCCACATCGGCCGCCGCACGTGCCAGGACCGCCGCGGACCAGGCCGCCGCAGCACAGAACGCCGCGTGGGCCATCGCCGACCAGAACCGCCACCCGCGCGGCCGCGGTCTGATGTACGCCGCCCAGTCCGTCCAGGTCGCCAAGGCCTCCGCGGCCGCGGCCCAGGCCTCCGCGAAGACCTCGAAACCGCCCTCAAGGCCATCCAGGCTAACAGCGCCAACAGCCAGGCCTTTTACGCGCTCGCGCAGACCCAGTCCCACGCAATTGCCACGGAGTTCCGCAAGGCGGCAGCGCTGGAGGCGAAGGAACAGGCGAAGGCGGCTTCGGAGGCCGCGGCCAAGCAGGCCCAGGAGGCGGCCGCCAACGCGACGGCTGCCAAGCAGGCCCGGACGACCGCGGAGCAGGCAGAACAGGACGCCAAGGCCGGCGCGGCCGAAGCGAAGTGGCAGCGGGAGATCGCGGAGGCCGAGAAGGCCACTGCCGAGCGGGAACGCGACAACGCGGCCGTCGAGCGCCAGAAGGCACAGGCCGCAGAAGAGCGGGCACAGGACGAGAAGGACAACGCTCGGCAAGCCCGCGCATCCGCGCAGACGGCAGGGACCACGGCGGCCGAGAAGTTGGCGGCGGCCGAAGAGGCCGAGTCACGCGCTCGTACGGCACGTGGTCAAGCGGTCGACGCCGAACAGCGGAGGGATGCCACGGCGTCACGCGCTGCCGCCCTGGAAGCGGCCGCAGCAGCGGCCGAGGGCACCAGCGCGGCCACTGAGACCCGGCAGGCCGCCACGGAAGCACGAGCGGCCGCCAACGACGCGGCAACCGCTGCCGTGAAGGCCCGCGCCGCGGCGAACGAGGCGTCGGCGGCCGCGATCAACGCACGAGCGGCGGCAACCCTTGCCGAGGGCGCGGCCAAGCGCTCCCGCTCTGCGGCCGACTCGGCATGGTCGGCCTACAGTGCAACGAACGCGGCTGCGGCCAAGGCACACGCAGCAGCGGCGAAGGCGATCGACGCGGCCGCATCCGCGCAGCAGAACGCCAAGACGGCGCAGGCGGAGGCCGAAAAGGCCCAGACCGCGGCAGTCGATGCACGCAAGGAAGCCACCGCTGCTGTCGGTGAGGCCACGAAAACGGCTGCCTGGGCGGCGAAGACCGCCGGTTTCGCCTACGCGACAGCCCAGTACGCAGGGGCCGCCCGGGATGCGGCGATCGCGGTCACGAAGGCTGCCGACAAGGCAGTCAGCCTCGGCTCTCCCTATCGTGAGACGGACTCCAGTGCCGCGTTCGCGGTGCTGATCGGTCAGCTCTCCAAGACTCTCGCCGAACAACAGGCCGCAGCGGCCAAGGCCAAGGCTGACGAGGCCGGGAAGGCGGCCGCGCGGGCCAAGGACCTGGCGGACAAGGCAGACGGCGACGCCAAGGTCGCGCTGCAGGCGGCAGCCGATGCCGCCGGCTACGCGGTGCAGGCGCAGAAGTCCGCGGATGTGGCCCGGGCCTCGGCCGCGGCAGCGTCCGCGGACGCTGCCGCGGCGAAGAAGGCCGATGCCGGCGCGCAGAAGTATGACGAGCAGGCCGGCGTCGACGCCTTCCACGCCAGTTCCGCCGCGGAGGACGCGGCCTCAGCCGCAGCACAGGCCGACCGTGACGCCACCGACGCCGAGCGGGACGCCGCGAGCGCCGATTCCGCCGCCACCTCCGCCGAGAGAGACGCGGCGGCCGCCGGCCGGACGGCCACGCGAGCGGAACAGAACGCCACCCGAGCGGAGCAGGCCGCGGCCAACGCCCAGGACTACGCCAACCAAGCCGACAAGGCAGCCGACAGATCGGAAGCCGAAGAACGGCAGCGTGCCAAGGAAGAACGCGAGGAGGTCGTGTCGTCGGGCGGCTCCACCGCCGAATACGTACTGACCACGGACGAGGAGGACATTCTTTTCGCCGAGTGCGGGCAGACCTGCGTGGATCAGTACCGCCAGGCCATGGTGGACGCCAACCAGGATGTCCTCGACTGGGTCAGGGCCAATGGCGGCAAGATCCTCCTGGACCTGATCGGTGTGACGGACGCCAGGAAGTGCTTCTCGGACGCCGATGTCGAGAGCTGCCTGTGGACCGCCTTCAACGCGCTGAGCCTGGCGACAGTGGTCACCAAGGCCCCCGAATTCGCCAAGGCAGCCGTGAAGGTAGGTGCCGGCATCGGGACGTTCTTCGAGACCGCCACCGCCGCCCGCAGGACTCTCAAGGCACTGCAGACAGTCATCGATGCCCGTCTTGCCGCGGGTGCGTCATTCTGCGTCAGGCACAGTTTCGTGGCCGGTACCAAGGTCGCGATGGCCGACGGCAGCGTCCGCGCCATCGAGGAAGTAACCACCGGGGACCAGGTTCTCAACGCGCAGCCGGGCAGCACTGATGCCGAGCAGCACCGCGTCGCGCTGACACACCGCACCACGACGGACACCCGGTTCACCGACGTGACTGTCGCCACGAAGAACGGCCGGCGCACCATCACAGGGACGTCGAACCACCCGTTCTACGACCTGAGCACCGGAGCGTGGACGGACGCGGGGCAGCTCAGCATCGGGGACCGCCTGCAGGCTCCAAACCACGAAGCCGTCACGGTTGTGGGCGTCCACTCCTACACCAGGCCGCAGGTCACCTACGACCTTACGATCGCGGATGTCCACACCTACTTCGTGGTGGCCGGCGAAGCCCCGCTGCTGGTGCACAACATCAGCTGCCGCACGATCACTGACGGTGTACTGCAGCACATCCGCAACAACCACCTCTGGGGCGGCAAATATCATATGGAGGGCGACATGCAGAACGTCTTCGCTCAGGAGATCGACGGCGCTGAACTCAAGAGGCTCATCGAGGAAGCGGCACAGTTCGGGCATGAGGTGCCGCGGTCCAAGACGGATCCCCGAGGAGGCAACTACATCGACTATGCCTTCGATGACGTGACCACTGGAGTGAACGGCCAGAACGGCATCCGTCTGGCCGTCGACGAGCACGGCAATCTCAACACCGCGATGCCCAGAAACGTCTGGCAGTAGGGCGAACAGATGATCACTTTCTCCTTCGAGCCGCGCGCAGACGACGTCTCCTGGTCCCAGAACTGGCGACCGGAGAGGACGGAGCTGATCGGCGGAGACTTCTGCCTGAGGCTCTTCACCGCCAACCTGCGCCTTGTTGTACACGGCGCGGACCTCGGCCTGCGCACGCCCGGACTTCCTGTGGTCGACTTCGCGCTGATGCTCGACTTCGCAACGCGCGAGCTGGAGACCGTCAGTGACTTCGCGGTCGAGACCAGCGTGTCCCAGAAGGTGTTCGCCTTCAGCCGAGAGGGGACTGAGGTCACCCTCACGACGAACTACGCCCCGAGTAGAGCCAAGCTGACGTGGTCGGAGCTGCGGGAGCTGACAGGCAGGGCGAAGGCCGAAGCGGTGCGGCTGATCGTCACCGCGCATCCGGAACTCCGCGACAACACCTGGCTGAAGCAGACGATGGGGAAACCGCCGGCCGGCCGGCTCTGATTTTGTGTGAGGGCCCGTCAGCTTCCTGGCGGGCCCCGTCACGCCCCTCGGTCCGGTCCGGAACATCACCATCTCTCCTTCGTGTAAGCACCGTTGTCGGAACAGAAGACTCCGTGTTCCACTGATCTCCTTCCGCCACAACGATCACCGCTCCCGGGCGGGACAGCCATCCAGAGGGATCCGTGTGTGATGACCTCGGGTTCGAGAGGCTCCTCGGCGAGGAGGGCTTCTTCGCGTGCATGCGTGGGCGGTCGCCCTCGGGTGCCGGCCGTGAACCGCTGTACGGCCCCGATATCCCGGTCGTGCTGCTCACCGGCGGCCCCGGCATGGGCAAGGGGCGGCTGCTGCGCGCCGTACGGACCGTTTCGCCACCAAGCTGCCGGTGATCTATCTGGACTGCGGCTCACCGGTTTACGCCGCGGAGTTACCCCAGCGGCAGCGCTTCCGCGGCCTGGGCACCGGCGACTTCTGGCGCGGCGCCCTGCTCGGCGCCATCCGGAACCTGCTGGCCACCCTGTCCGGACAGGCCCTCGACCCGTACTCCGCGGTGGTGAGCACCGTGCTTGTGGACGCCCTCGTGTCCGGTCTGGCACCCCGCTGCAAGGCCGAGATGGCCCGCGTCTACGGCGCCTACCCCGGCGGGGCCAGCCAGCCCGAGCACGGCCTGCGCGACCTCGCCGTCGACTTCAAGGCCGGCGGCGAGGGACGGGAGGTGGCCGAGCGCTTCCTCTTCCAGGCGCTGCGCGAAGACCTGGAAGCCGCCTGCACGGGCGCGGTCGGCTGGCCGCGCCGGGTCGGCCGTCCTGCGGTGCTGCTGGACCGCGCCGAGTCGCCGCTGGGCGAGCAACTGCTGCGCGCCGTGCTGATCGACCGCCGCGGCGGGCAGCGCGACCGGGTGGTGATCGTCGGCACCGCGCGCCGCGCGGACGGCGGCGCCTTCCTGTACGAGGGCCTGCCGACCTAGGGTCTGTCGTCAAACGATCTTCGGTCGGGGATCATGGTCGGGTGATACGTCGCCATGAACTGTCCGATGCCGAGTGGGCCTTCGTGGAGCCGTTGCTGCCCCGGTCTGAGCGGGGCAGCAGACGGCTGGACGACCGGACGGTGCTCAACGGGATCGTGTGGGAGTTCCGGACCGGCACGGCTTGGCGTGACGTGCCCGAGCGGTACGGCTCCTGGGCCACGCTGCACACCCGCTTCCGCCGATGGGCCAGGGACGGCACCTTCGAGCGGATGCTCCGGGCCGCCCAGGCGAAGGCCGACGCGGCCGGGGACATCGAGTGGCTGGTGTCGGTCGACTCCACGATCGTCCGGGCCCACCAGCACGCGGCCGGAGCGCGAAAAGGGGGCTCCGCACCCCGGGACTCGGCCGGTCCAGAGGCGGCCTGACCAGCAAGATCCACCTGGCCTGCGACGCTCTGGGCCGACCGCTCGCCTTCACCGTCACCGGCGGGAACACCAACGACTGCACCCAGTTCACCGCCGTGATGGAGACGATCCGGGTGCCCCGGCTCGGGCCGGGACGGCCCCGGACCCGACCCGACCACGTCATTGGTGACAAGGGCTACAGCCTTCAAGGCCATACGCACCTGGCTGCGGCGACGGAGCATCCGGCACACCATCCCGGAACGGTCCGACCAGATCCGCAACCGGCTCCGACGCGGCAGCCACGGCGGACGCCCGCCGGCCTTCGACAAGCAGGTCTACAAGCGGCGCAACGTCGTCGAACGGTGCTTCAACCGCCTCAAGCAGTGGCGCGGCATCGCCACCCGCTACGACAAGACCGCCGAGTCCTACCAAGCAGCCATCACCCTCGCATCGCTCCTGATGTGGGCGTGACACTTTGACGACAACTCCTAGGGGGTACTGGCCCCGACGGAGTTCCGGCCGGCCGACGGCTCCCGGGCGACCGCACCCGCCTCACCGCCGACGGCCAGGTGCGCACCTGTCTGTTCGCCACCGAGGAGACCGACCTGCGCGCGGCCCTGCGCTCGGGCGTC
>NZ_JBEZUP010000077.1:0-7792 GCF_040636485.1 Streptomyces sp. NPDC038707 | reverse complement strand
GTGACGGGTGAGGCCGGCCGGGTCCTCCTCCGGGAAGCGCAGCCGGTACATCTCGCGCGCCAAAGCGAGGCGGCTGCGCGGGTTGGCCCACTGCCCAGCCCGAGCCCGCGGTGGGCCGGATCCCGAGCGGTCCGAACTCGTCGAAGGCGAACACCCGGTCGGAGAAGCGGTCAAGGAGCTCCTCGATCCGGTCCAGCTTCGCCTCACGGTCCGGGTCGGGGGATTCCTTCCAGGTCTTGGTGCGCTGGAAGGTGACCCCGCGGCGGGCGAGCAGGCCGCGTAACGTCTCGCGGCCGATGCGGATCACTCGGCCGTGGACTCTCCGCAGGTAGGCGACGAGTTTGCGCAGTGACCAGCAGGTGAAGGGCTGGCCGAGTTTGGTGGGGCGGGTGGTGGCCGCCTGGACGACGAAGTTCTCGTCGTCAGGGCTGAGTCGGCGGGGACGGCCTCCCGCCCATCGAGGGTCCAGGCAGGCCAGGCCGATCTCGTTGAAGCGGTGGATCACATCTCGGACGGTGTCCTCGTCGGCCTGCACCAGCTGGGCAATCACTGGCGCGCGGTTCCCACCGGCCGAGGCCAGCAGCATCATCGCCCGCCGGTAGCGCACCGAGTTGGCACTGCCCCGGCGCACGATCTGCTGCGACCTCTGCCCCTCCTGGTCGGTCAGTCTGCGCACACGGACAGGCTCGGCCACCGCGCCTCCAACGGTCGAAACGGACGTCACCCCACATCTAACCGCCACGACCGTCACCCCGGCGAACCTATGCGGTCAGAGCACTAGGTAATGCGGGCGACGAGGGCGGTGGCGTTGTCCGCGTACGGGTCGCTCAGTTCGTGCGCGCGCCGGACGGCGTCGTCGACCAGGCGCTCGGCAGCGGTGCGCGGAGTGCCGGTCAGGTAGCCGGCAAGGTCGTGATCGGCGTCCTCTTGGGGTTCGTAAGCGCCGTCGGAGGCGAGCAGCAGCCAGCCCGGCCGGGCCGGGCCGCGCAGGTATTCGATGGCCGGGTGGCCCCAGAGGCGTTCGGTCTCCTCGTCGCTGCGTGCTTCCCCGAGGCAGGCGGTGATCAGGTTGCGGTCGCCGCCGTCGTACGCCCGGCGGGCGTTGTGGTCCTCGGTCAGCAGGCGCAGGTCGCCGTCGAGGAGGAGGTAGGCGCGGGCGTCACCGGACCAGGCGACGGAGAACAAGCCTCCGGGGACGTGGACGGCGACGACGGCCGCCGCGCAGGGCAGACCGTGGCCGGCGGTGCGGGCGGGGTCGGCGGCATAGCGGCCGCACTCGGCACGCAGCCCCGCCTCCGCATCCGCGCTCCCGGCGGCCGCGCGGACCAGGCGGCGGACGGCCTGGGTGTCGCCGACGCCGTCGAGCAGGGCGTAGGCTCGGGTGCCGTTCGGCGCCGTGAACACGGCTGTCGCGTTGCACTGGAAGGCCCAGTCACCACGCCGCTGGGCGGTGGCATACGACGTCACGGCCAGATCCTCGTCCACGTCCTCGCGCATGCGGCAAGCCATCCAGAACGCGGGATCCGCCGCGTGTACCGCTTCGCGGGGGCCCTGCCCGGACGGGTGAACCCTCCTCGCGTACGCGGGCGCAGCTCCAGCAGTGGCTCGGACCTCGGAGACCCGTGCTGGCCTACGCTGTCAGGACAATGGACTATACCCACCGCGGCGCTCGCCACGCGGCTGCGATTCCCCACCACGCGTCGCCCATGCAGTGGTGGTTTCACCAGATCCAACGTCCGGCCATGGTGCCGGCCCAGGCCAGCGTGACGCCCGCGAGCAGACTCGCCGCGAGATACAGCGCGCCTATGCGGAGTCGGTTGGTGCGCAGCAGATCGGCCGTCTCCCAGGCCAGCGTGGACCATGTGGACAGGGCGCCGCAGACGCCGACCGCGACGAGCGACTGTACCCAGGCCCGCGGGACCCGCATCTCCAGTGCGATTCCCAGCAGCAGGCACGCGGCGCAGTTCACGGCGATGGTGCCGACCGGGAAGGGACGCCGACGCGTCGACTTGGCGGCGGCGCCGGCCCAGTAGCGGACCGGTGAGGCGATGGCCGCGCCGAGCGCGAGCCAGGCCCAGTCCGCGGCATTCACCGGTCACCCCGGGCATCCCGGTCCAGCAGGCCCGCCGTCAGTGCCGCGCCCGCCGTTGTGGAGGCCAGTGCCCCCGCGACGGTGGCGGCGGCGTAGACGACCGCGGTGGGCGCGTGGCCGTCGGTGAGCAGGCGCTGGACGTCGGCGGAGAAGGCCGAGAAGGTGGTGAAGCCGCCGAGGAATCCACTGCCCAGCACCGGGCCGGCCCACATCGGGCGACGGCCGGGCTTGTGGTTCAGAAGGGTCATCAGTACGCCCATGAGCGCGCAGCCGGCCAGGTTGACGGCCCACGTCGTCCACGGGAATCCCGTTCCGGTCGCGGGGCCCGTCAGGTCTGCTCCCGCACGCGCCGCCGCTCCGGCCGCGCCGCCTGCCGCCACCAGGAGCGTCATACGTGTTCGGGTCATCCCGCAGTGGTGCGGGTGCGGGAACAGCCGTGGGAACAGCATCGTCCGGTCTTCGCGGGGCGGTCCGGCCCGTGACGGGGAGGGACCGCTCCCGCCGGCCGGCCGGCCCCTCAAAAGGTGACGCGCTCCGCGACCGATCGGGGTCCGCGGCGTCACCGGGTTCCGGGTCACGGCGTGGTCGTCGGCACATTGAGGCGGAACGCCCCGCCCCCGTTGCCCAGTTGGAGCCAGAGGAAGCCGGGCTGGGTGACGACCCGGACAGCGATGTCGGCGCAGCCGGGGCAGCGTCCGGTGAGGCCGGGGCCTGGACCGTACACGTGCAGTTGCCCGAGGGTTGCCGGCATGCGGCAGGTGGGGCACAGGCGCCAGGCCGTGGTGGGATCGACGGTGAATACGTCGGCGAGCGGCCCGGCCAGTGCGTTTCCGTCGAGGTGGCGGGCGAAGTGCTGGTTCACGGGTTTCTCCCGATGGGTAGGGGGCGGGCGGTTCAGCCGAAGCGTTCCGTCCTGATCCGGTCGGCGGGGTGTCCGGCGGCCCGCAGGAGGTCGCCGGCGTGTTCGACGAAGCCGGTCGGACCGCAGATGTAGCAGCGGGCGCCCGGCGGTGGCAGGCCCTCCAGGTCGTCCAGGGTGATGCGGCCGGCCGGGCGGTTCGCTCCGCCGGGCGCCCGGCGGGTGTAGAGCACGCGTATGGACTCGTGGGGCCGCGGTGTGCCGAGTTCGTCGGCGTACCAGACCTCGTCGGGGTCGCGTACGGAGTAGAGGAGGGCGCGGGGTGTCTCGGCGGCGTTCGCGCGGCGGGCCCGCAGCATGGCCGTGAGCGGCACCACCCCGCAGCCGCCGGCGACGAGCAGCAGCGCGGAGTCGACTGCGCCGTCCCACACGAACCACCCGCCCAGCGGGCCCTTCATCTCGATCCGCGCGCCCACCGGCAGGTCATCGGCGAGGTACGGCGACACCTCACCGCCCGGCACCGCCTGGACGCCCAGTTCGACCACGTCGCCGTCGGCGGGGCGGGCCAGGGAGTAGCTGCGCACCGCCTGATAGCCGTCGGCGGCGGTGAGGCGGACGTCGACGTGCTGCCCGGGCAGATGTCCGGGCCACCGGGGCACGTCGAAGCGGAGGGTGCGTCCGGTCTCCGTCTGCTTCTCCCGCTCCACGAGCCGGGCCGGATACCATCGCCCCGGCCGCCCGGGCGTGGCCGGGCGGCCCGGCGCGTCCGGCGTGTTCATCAGTCCCTCCAGGTGCGCTGCTCGCGCCACGGGTCTCCGTAGTTGTGGTAGCCGACGGACTCCCAGAAGCCCGCTTCGTCCTGGAGTGTCAGACGCAAGCCCTTGACCCATTTGGCCGACTTCCAGAAGTACAGGTGCGGGATCAGCAGGCGGGCGGGTCCGCCGTGCTCGGGTGAGAGGGCGTAGCCGTCGTAAGAGTGGACCAGCCACGCCTTGCCACCGGTCACGTCCGCCAGGGGGAGGTTCGCGGTGTATCCGTCGTAGGACTCGGCGACGACGAAGCCGGCTGCCGTGCCGATGCCGTCCAGCAGGACATCGAGGGAGACGCCGCACCACCTGGTGGCGAACTTCGACCAGCGCGTGACGCAGTGGATGTCCACCGTGGGTTCCTGTTGCGGCAGATTCATCATCTCGTCCCACGTCCAGGAACGCTGTCGGCCGCTCTCGTCGGTGACGGTGAAAGACCACCGCGCGGTATCCAGGTGCGGGGTCGGCCCGGCGGACAGCACGGGAAAGGACTCCGTCGGATACTGGCCCGGCGGAAGACGTCCTTCGAAGGCGTGGGTCCGGCCCCGGAAGCCCGGCGAGAAGCCTGTCATCGTGTCGCTCCTCCTGCTTGGTCCGCGCCGGACGCCCTTCGCAGCGGGCCTGGTGCGGAGAGGGGAAATGCGAGAGGTATGTCCTGTCCGGGCGGCGTGCTGGGGGGCCGCCGGCGCAGGGCGGATGCCTGGAAGAGTGCCGGGCCGTCACCGGCGCCCCGCTGGCCCTGGTGCGGGCCGTGCCCGGCCGGCGGCACGATGACGCCTCCGGCCGGGCACGGGAGCCTGCGTCAGCCGTTCAGCGCTTGACGGAGGGCGGCGGTCGTCTTGGCGACGGCGTCCTTGGCGGACGGTGTGTCGCGCAGGGCGTTGAGCATCATGAAGTCGTGCACGGTGTGCGGGTAGTGGTGGTGCTGGACGTTGACACCCGCGGCGCGCAGCTTGCCGATGTAGGTCTTGGCCCCGTTGAGCAGGACGTCGGAGTCGGTGACGACGACCGCGGGGGGCAGGCCGCGCAGCTGGGCGGTGGTGGCCTTGTCGGGCGAGGCCAGCGGGTTGTTGCGGTCAGCGGCGTGGGGGGCGTACTTGTCCCAGAACCACTTCATGTTGGCGCGGGTGAGCCAGCAGTTCTCCTGGAACCGCTTGTACGAGGCGGTGTCGAAGTCGGCCTCGGTGACGGGATACAGCAGGACCTGCTGGCGGAACTTCACTCCGCCGCGCTGTTTGGCCATCATGGTGACGGCCGCCGTCATGTCGCCGCCGACGGAGTCGCCGGCGACGGCGAGGCGGTTGCCGTCGATGCCGATCTCCTTCCCGTGCCGGGCCACCCACGTGGACGCGGCGTACACCTGCTCGATGGCGACGGGGAAGCGGGCTTCGGGGGAGGGCGTGTAGTTGACGAAGACGACCGCCGCGCGGGCTCCGTTCGCGAGCTGGCGCACGAGGCGGTCGTGGGTCTTCGCGTTGCCGAGTACCCAGCCGCCGCCGTGGATGTAGACGAGGCCGGGAAGGGTTCCTTTGGCTCCGGCGGGACGGACGATGCGCAGGGACACCTGCCCGGTGGGTCCGCCGTTGATGGTCTTCTCGGTGATGTCGGCCGGGAGTTCGGGCACGGGGCCGGCCTGGAGCTTGTCGAGGACCTTGCGGGCCTGCCGGGGCGTCAGCTCGAACAGCGGCTTGCCGCCCTGGTGGGCGAGCTGGTTGAGGAAGGACTGGGTGGTGCGGTCGAGCGAGACGGACGGCATCCCGCAGGGGACGTTGCCGTTGGACGTGTCGCCGTCACTCGTGCCGCCGCCGGTGATGAGTGATGCCGGAAGGGCGGACGCGGTGCCGGGCGCGGCGCAGTAGCCGGTCAGGACCGCGCTCGCGGCCACGGTCGCCGCCACTGCGGACAGGGTCCTGCGGCGGGCGTGTCCGTCGGTTGCACGCATCAACTTCTCCTTTTGGGTGAACTTTCCCCCCTCCGCATACCGTTGCGGGCAACTTCCTCCGCTGCCCGGCAACCGTGCCGTTCAGGTGATCGGGGCCCGCCGTCGGGGTGACAGCCGGTGTGAAGCGGTTTGAGTCCGCCCGCCGCAGTTCCTGCCGCCGATCCCGCTGTTCGTCGACGTGGTCCGCGCCCGCAGGAGGCCGCTGGCGAGGGGATGGTCCTGCCCGTGCCCGGAACACCGGCGGCACGGGTGGAACGCCCGGATTGCCGCCCCGGAGCCGAGCCCGGACAGTGGTAGGGAATGCGAAAAGCGACCTCGTCGTCGTGGACGCGGTCGTGCGTGTGTGTTCCTGCCCGCCGGCGGTGCATGGCCCTGACCGGCCCGAGACTCCGCTGTCCGCCGTGGCCGCCCCCTGCCCGCGCATAGTTCATCGTGGAGGAGTGCGTCATGGCCGACCCCGTGTCCACCACCAACACCGGCGTTCCGGTGGAGAGCGACCAGTACTCACTCACCGTCGGCGCCGACGGGCCGATCCTGCTCCAGGACAACTACCCCATCGAGAAGATGGCCCAGTTCAACCGGGAGCGGATCCCCGAGCGGGTCGTGCACGCCAAGGGCAGCGGAGCCTACGGAACGTTCGAGGTCACCAACGACGTCACGCAGTTCACGGCAGCCGATGTCTTTCAGCCCGGCCGCCGTACCAGGATGCTGGCCCGCTTCTCGACGGTGGCCGGCGAACAGGGCTCCCCCGACACCTGGCGGGACCCGCGCGGCTTCGCGCTGAAGTTCTACACCCGGCAAGGGGTGTACGACATGGTCGGCAACAACACACCGATCTTCTTCATGCGCGACCCGAGCAAGTTCCAGGACTTCATCCGCTCCCAGAAGCGGCATATCCGCGGAGCGCTGCGCGACAACGACATGCAGTGGGACTACCGGACGCTGTCCCCGGAATCGGCCCACCAGGTCACCTACCTCATGGGCGACCGCGGCATCCCGCGGTCCTACCGGCACATGAACGGCTACAGCTCGCACACCTACATGTGGATCAGTGCCTCGGGGCAGCGGACCTGGATCAAGTGCCACTTCAAGTCGGACCAGGGAGTGGAGCACCTGACCGACCACGAGGCCGCCGAACTGTGCGGTCAGGACGCCGACTATCACCGCAGGGACCTGCTGCAGGCCATCGACCGCGGCGAGCACCCGTCGTGGACGCTGTACGTACAGCTGATCCCGTACGAGGACGCCCCCGGCTACCGGTACAACATCTTCGACGTCACCAAAACCGTGCCCCACGCCGACTACCCGCTCACCGAGGTCGGCAGGATGGCCCTGCACACCAATCCCGGGGACTTCTTCACCCACATCGAGCAGGCCGCCTTCGACCCCTCCAACCTCATCCCGGGCATCGGCCCCTCACCGGACAAGATGCTGCAGGCACGGCTGTTCTCCTACGCCGACACCCACCGCTACCGGGTCGGCACCAACTACACACAGCTGCCGCCCAACCAGCCCCTCACCGATGTCCGTTCCTACGCCAAGGACGGAGCGATGCGCTTCACCGAGCCGCAGGTCGCCCGGCCCTACGCCCCCAACAGCTACGGCGGCCCGAGCGCCGACGAGGACCGCTACAACCACCCGGCCGGCTGGCGGGTGGAGACGGCGGAGATGGTACGCGCCGCCTACACCCTGCACGCGGACGACGACGACTTCTCCCAGCCCGGCCACCTGGTCCGCGAGGTCATGGACGACGTACAGCGCGATCGGCTCGTCGGCAACGTCACCCGCCATCTGCGCAACGGCGTGTCCGCGGCGGTACGCGAGCGGGCCTTCCAGTACTGGAAGAACATCGACGCGACGACCGGCAGCCGCATCGCCGACGCCTTCGCCTGAACCGCCCCGCCCACCGCCTCCCGGCCCGAACCTCGCCGGAGGCGCCCCGAGAACCCATCACCGAGAGGACCCGACCATGCCGGTGTGCACCACCCGCGACCAAGTCGACATCTTCTACAAGGACTGGGGCCAGGGGCGCCCGGTCGTGTTCATCCACGGCTGGCCGCTCAACGGCGACGCCTGGCAGGACCAGCTCAAGG
>NZ_JBEZUP010000076.1:0-8186 GCF_040636485.1 Streptomyces sp. NPDC038707 | reverse complement strand
ACGCGCTGCGTGCCCTGATCGACGCGGCGGCGAGCCGCGCCGGGGCCGAGCTGCGCATCGCCGTCCAGACCAACTCCATGCCCGTCCAGAAGCAACTCGTCCTGGCGGGGCACGGCTGGACCCTCCTGCCAGGCGTCGGCATCGCCCAGTACCTCACGAGCGGCGCGCTCAGCGCCGCGCCGCTCACCGATCCCGACGTGTGACGCTCGGTGGTTCTGGCCACCCCCAGATACGGCCGGACACCACCCGCCGTCGAGGTCGTCGCCCATAAGCTGGTGCGACAGATCCACTCGGCGGTGGCCCATGGCAGATGGCTCTCCGCCCAGCTCCCGGGAGCCGACAGCACCGCCGAGACCGGGTGATCGGCCATCACATCAGTACGACCGGAGAGACGACATGACCGGCACCGAACGCCTGCCCCACGCCTTCGCCCGCGCCCAGGACGGCACGGCACTCGCCCATCAGCGCAGCGGAGACGGCACTCCGCTCGTGCTCCTCGCCGGGCAGGCCAACAACCACCACTGGTGGGACGGCATACGCGAGGACTTCCACGGCACGCACTGCACCATCACCATGGACTATCGAGGCACTGGAGCCAGCGACAAGCCCGAAACCGGTTACTCCACCGACCAGTTCGCCGAGGACGTGATCGCCGTCCTCGACGCACTGGGCATCGAGCGCGCCGACGTCTACGGCACCTCCATGGGCGGACGCGTCGCGCAATGGGTGGCCGCCCGGCACCCGGAACGAGTCCGCCGTCTCGTCCTCGGCTGCACCAGTCCCGGCGGCCGGCACGGAGTGGAACGGGACCCCTCGGTGCGGCGCGCCCTGGCCCAGCCGGATCCGCAAGCCGCGCGCGAGGCGCTGACCGACCTCATGTACTCGCCGTCCTGGCGCACCGCCCACCCCGGCCCCTACAACACCCTCGGCGACCCCGGCGCGCCCCCGCACGCCCGGCGCGGCCACCTGCTGGCCAGCAACCTGCATGACGCGTGGGACGCCCTGCCCGGCATCACCGCGCCGACGCTGATCCTCCACGGCGGCCAGGACCGGATGACCCCGCCGGACAACCTCGCCCTGCTCGCCGCCCGCATCCCCGACACCCGAACCCACCTCTTCCCCGAAGCCCGACACGCGTACTTCGAGGAATGCCGGGCCGAAGCGAGCGCGCTGGTCTCGGCCTTCCTCACGTCACCGGGTGCGACGAGCTGACCTTCCCGGCCACCCTTGTCGTACGCGAACCGTCCCGCACCCGGCCGACCTGATCCCCGCGAGGACACGACATGCCCGTCCCTCTTGCCCCCTACGTCGAGTCATGGCGCCCCGAACCGGTCACCGACGCGGACGTCCTCCCGCCCGCCCCGGCAGCGGCTCTGTCGGCCCTGCTCGACCTCCCGGGCTCCGCCGCCACATCCGGCGGCCCCCTACCGCCGCTGTGGCAGTGGCTCTACTTCCTCCACTGGGCTCCCCAGCAGGCCCTGGGCCCCGACGGCCATCCGCGCGACGCCCGTTTCCTGCCGCCCGTCCCCGACCGGCGGCGCATGTTCGCCGGCGGGCGCTGCACCATCAGCGAGCCCTTGTGTCTCGGCGAACCGGCCGGGCGCGTCAGCAGCCTGGCCGCCGTCACCGACAAACAGGGCCGCAGCGGCGAGCTGCTGTTCGTCACCGAGCGCCAGGAGTTCCGGCAGAACGGGCGCACATGCCTGGTCGAGGAACAGGACATTGTCTACCGGTCGGGCGGCAGCTCCGCACCCCGGCACCCCCCGGCCACGCTGGACGACACCACCGTGCCGACGGCGCAGTGGCCGCGGCAGCTGCGTCTGCGACCCGACGAGACCCTGCTCTTCCGCTTCAGCGCCCTGACGGCCAACGCCCACCGCATCCACTACGACACCCCGTACGTCCGTGACGCGGAGCGCTACCCCGGCCTGGTCGTCCACGGCCCCTTGCTGGCCCTCCTGATGGCGGAACTGGTACGCAGGAACGCTCCCGAGCGGCAGGTACGCTCGTTGTCCTACCGGCTGCACCGGCCGGTGTTCGCCGGCGAGCACATCCTGGCCGACGGCACCCCCTCGCACGGGCAGGCCGGACTGCGCATCGCCACCCACCGCGAGACCCGGCACGCCGACGCCGAGGTGACCTTCGCATGAGCCACCCGGATCACAGCCGCATCGCCGCCGCGTGCCGCCCGCTGACCCGAACGGCACCCCCCTGGCCCTGGCTAGCCCGGGCTGTGTGCGCGCGTGCGGTCGGACCACCTCACGACGAGCGGTATGACCTGGCCGGCGACGGGGAAGAGAGCTCCCATGGCGAGCCAGCCCGGCTCGCCCCAGCCGATGCAGACCAGGCCGAGCACCGGCGGACCGATCGCGTTGGACAGGCCCTGGCCGATGGCGAACAGGCCCGAGTACCGGCCCTGTGCGTGCTCGGGGGCGAGGCCGAAGGACAGCTCGAACGAGGCGGCTGTGTACAGCAGTTCACCCGTGGTGAGGGCGATCACGCCGATCAGGACGACGACCACGGCGACCCATCCGGGCGCGCCGCCCGCCACCGCGATGAGGGCAGTGGAGCGGAGGAACGCCGCCCCCGCGCGGCGCGCTGTGCGGCCGGCCGACGCGTTGTCGTGGCCGCCGCGGCTGACCCGCACCTGAAGGCAGACCACGAGGGCGGCGTTGACCGCCACGCTCGCGCCGACAAACCACCGCGGCGCATCAGTGTGCCCGATGATCCACAGCGGCAGGGCGAACATCAGCACCTGGTTCTGGACGGACATGATGCCGTCCAGGGCCGTGAGCGCCACGTACGGCTTGTCCCTCAGGGCCGGCCAGCGGCCGCCCTGCGCCGGGACGTCCACCGGCGACACGGACGGAATGCGGGAGACGACGGCCGCGGAGACGAGGAACGTGACGGCGGTGCCGAGAAGGAGACACACGTACGCGGTCCTGATGTCCAACTGGACGACGACGCCGGCCGCGAGGGCTCCGGCGCCGACGGCGATGTTGTTGAGGGCACGCAGGTAGGAGCGGTAGCGGGTGGGATTCGGGGCGCCCAGGGCGCGGGTCAGAGGGCCGCGGGCGGCCGTGCCGGCCGCAACGGCGAACTCGGCCACGCACAGGCACGCGATCAGCAAGGGGAAGGAGTGCACGAACACCAGTCCCGCCACGGCGAGGGCCTGTGCGATGACCGCGAGCCGGAAGACCTCGCGCGGGCCTTGCCGGTCGGCCAGGTGGCCCACGGGGACGCCGGCGGCGAGTGCGATCAGGGCGGCGGCGCCCAAGGCGAATCCGACCCGGGCGACCGGAAAACCCACGGAGCGGGTGAAGAACAACGCGGCCCCGGAGATGAAGAGGCCCTTGCCGATCTGGTTGATGAAGGTCGCGGCGGCGAAGGCGGTTTGGCGCTCATGTCGGGCAAGAGGCCACGGGCCCCGGCCTGGCTGTCATCCCTCGTTCGGTGCCCTTCCCGGCCGCCGTGTCGGTCTGTTCGCCTGGCAGGCGCTGACCGGTGGTGTCCAACTGACTGTCCTTCCGACTCCGTGATGGCGTTTTGTCTTGTTGGTCCTCTCTCCGACGACCGTCAACGGTGCGTCACGGGTGAACGCTCGACGTCGAACCCGGAGGGTGGCCAGGCGTCAGGCGGTCTTGTGGCGGGCACCGCCCTCGACGTGGATCGTCTCGCCGGAGACAAAACCCGCGCGGAGGAGCCACATCACCGTGTCGACCACGTCGTCGGTCTCGCCGTGCCGTCCGACGAGGGTTCCGGCCGCGCTCTTGCTCAACAAGGCGGCCTTCTTGTCACCAAGGCGATCCCATGCGCCCGAGTCCACGACACCGGGCGAGACGGCGTTGACCCGTACCGGCGCCAGATCCGCCGCCAGATGGCGCGCGGCGTACTCGAGCGCACCGTTCGTGACCCCCTTGACGAGCGAGCCCGGCCCGGGGCGCCAGCCGACGACACCGGAGAACAGCACCATCGACCCGGTCGGCCGCATCACCGGCGCGAAGTGCTTGGCGACGAGCATCGGACCGATCACCTTCGCCGTGAACGCGGCCAGCAGCTTGTCACGGTCCAGCTCGGTCACGCGAACGTCGTGCGGTGCCGAACCGGTCGTCACGATGTGGTCGATTCCGTCCTTCAGCCGTTCCGCCGCGGCCGCGATCGTCGACTCGTCCTGCAGATCGAGCCGCACCGCCGTGGCACCGATCTCGCTCGCCAGCGCGTCGGCCGCGGCCAGATCACGGACACCGACGACAACGTCGTACCCGTCCTTCTTCGCACGCCTCGCGACGGCCGCGCCGAGCGCCCGCGCACCGCCGATGACCAGGATCCGCTCCATGGGTCCCACTCCCTCTCGTTTAGGATCGGGTGCAACGGTATAAATTTGATACCGGTATCTTCAACGAAACTGGGAGCAGCCATGGGCAAGGCGTACAACGTGATGGCAGCGACCTGCCCGAGCCGCGCGGTCCTGCACCGTATCGGCGCCCGATGGACCGTGTTCGTCGTCAACGCCCTCGAGGACGGACCGCGCCGCTTCAGCGAGCTGAAGGCGCACATCCGGGGCATCACCCCGAAGGCCCTGACCGAGACACTGCGCTCCCTGGAAGCCGACGGTCTGATCAGCCGCCACGATTACGACGAGAATCCGCCGCGCGTCGAATACGCCCTTACACCGCTGGGCCGCTCTCTGCTCATCCCGCTCCGCGCCGTACGACGCTGGGCCGAAGAGCATATCCCGGACATCGAGGCGGCCCGGGCCCGCCGGCCGGTTGTGTGACCACCATGAGCCGGCGGACTCGCCGCCCCGGCCTCGACGTCACCGTTACCCCGCGCGAAGAGGCCGGTCGACCCGCGCCCACGCCGAAAGGAACCGGTCGTGCTCGGGGGGACCGGACCGGTCATTCGGAACCTGGGTGACGTCAAGCAGATGTTGATCGCAGGCTCTCGGCGAAGGGCAGGTGCGGTGGACATCACGGTGCAGTGGATCAAGACGTCCTGGACGAAGCAGTCTCGGGGCGGAGAGGCGCCGCTGCCCGCAGGAACGCGGCGCCGGTCGGCTTCTCGTTGCCCCAGATGCCCCTCCGGTTTGCCCACTTCAATCAGATGTCCGAGCGTGACGGCTTCGAGCCACGTTCGAGCCAGAAGGGCCTTCGCGAGATCGGTGTCAGCCGGCGGGACGAAGGTGATCGACTCCGAGTCCTCGCTCGTGTGGAGCCGCTCTTCGGGTTGCCGCCTCGGCCGCGCAGGCCGCCGGCAGTTCGACTGCTTCCCGGGCAGTGGGTCCGCTGGCAGTTGAACTATCGGTTCACCAGCGCCCTGGGAATCCGCGGTTGGTCGTACTGGCTCGACACGTTCAACATCGCTTACGGCCCCGTTGACCGGGATGTCTTCCTGTCAGAGCCGACCGTGATCGTCGATGAGTGCGGCCCAGTTCGATAGAGCAGGCGGACTGTACTCGGACGGCTGATCGCGCTGGCCTCCCTCTTCGTCACCCAGGCGATCCTGGCCGAGGGGCACGCCGGCTACTCGATCGACCACCCGGGCGGGGCACTGGCGATCGTCAGCTCAGCGGTGGTGGAACCGATCTACGCGCTGATCGGCCTGGGTACGGGGCGTTGATCCGGCACACCGCCCTGGCCACCGTCTCGGTCCTCGTGCTGCTGATGCTGCCGGAACTCACCTCGGGCACCACCTACGCCTGGTCCGGGACATCAACCACGCGCTGCCGCGCTCGGCCTGACGAGGAAGCGCAGCACCAGCGCATTCAGCTCCGCCGCTCGCACCATGGACATCCCGTGGTGCGAGACCCCCGGAAGTACCATCACCTCCCCCACCGCCAGGACGCGGCACGCGGCCGCCGCCACCCGACGCACCCGGTGCGCCCGACTCCCGGCCGCAAACGCGACGGCTGCTGCTGCTCAACCCCACTAGGCCGGCCGACGACCAGCGCGAGTCCCCCCGATCACCCCACACACCAGACCGGTGACCTGCGGCTTCATGATGCAGGGTCTCAATGGGGCCTCGCTCACGCGAGGCCCCAATGACGGGATCAGACGGTGAGGACGAGCTTGCCCTGGAGGTGACCGCCGTCGAGCAGCCGGTGTGCCTCGGCGACCCGCTCGAACGGGAACGTCTCCTGCACGTGGACCCGAAGCCTGCCCTGTTCGACGAGTTCGACGAGACCTCGCAGGGCGACCGGATCGGGGTCGACCGCGATGCCGCTGAAGCGCATGCCGGCCGCCTCGTACTTGGCGATGAGCTCCGAATCCTCCTCGGCGACCGCCGTCACCAGGTGACCGCCCGGGCGGAGCACGTCGAGCGACCGCTCGGCGGTGTCGCCGCCGATCGTGTCCAACACGACGTCGATGTCGCGGACCGCCTCGGTGAAGTCGACCGCCATGTAGTCGATCACCTCGTCGGCGCCGAACCCCTCGACGAACTTCCGCTTGCTCCCGCTGGCGGTCGCGATCACGTGCGCGCCGAGCGCTTTCGCGATCTGGATCGCGACGTGGCCGACCCCGCCACCACCGCCGTGGACCAGGACACGGTCGCCCTCGCGCACGCCGCCGAGGTCGACCAGGCCCTGCCACGCCGTCAGCCCGACGACCGGCAGCGCCGACGCCTCGACGTGCGAGAGCGACGCCGGCTTGCGTGCCAGGTGCAACGCCGGCGCCGACACGACCTCGGCGTACGCGCTCGCCGCCCGCGGGAACAGCGGCATCCCGAACACCTCGTCGCCGGGCCTGAACCGCCACGTCCCCGGCGCCTCCTCAACCACGCCGCTGATGTCCCAGCCCAGGACGAACGGCGGCCGGCCGATCAGCGGGAACTCGCCGGCGCGCAGACGCGCCTCCAACGGGTTCAGCCCGATCGCCTTGACGCGGACGAGAACCTCGGTCGGGAGAGGCTGGGGCTCGGGCGCGTCCACGATGGTGAGCACCTCGGGACCGCCGAGCGTCTCCTGGGTGATGACTCGCATGACTCTCCTGGCTTTGGAAGGGGGAGAGAACCCAGCCTAGGTTTCCGATAGGAACCAGCAGGTACCTTTGGGGCCATGAGCGGTCTCGGTCCCGGTGATCTCTTTCTCGCCGACTGCCCGGCGCGTCTGGCAGTCGAGCTCATCGCCGACAAGTGGACGGTGGTCGTACTAGCCGGCCTCAGCAAGGGCCCAGTGCGCCATGGCGAACTGATCGAGCTGATCGGCGGCATCTCCCGCAAGATGCTCACCCAGACGCTCCGACGGCTCGAGGCGCACGGACTCATCCGCCGCCACGCCTACGCCGAAGTCCCGCCCCGCGTCGAGTACGAGCTCACCGCACTCGGGGCGACGCTGATCGAACCGATCCACATGCTGGCCGAGTGGGCGAGGGCGAACGGCGACGCAGTGCTCAATGCGCTCGACGAGGATCCCAAGCGGGTCGCCCACAACGACTGACACCCCCGCTAGAACAGCCACCTGCTGACGGATCATAGGCGGAGGCCGGTCGTGGGCGCAGCCGAACCCCGCATCCCGCCAGAGCCGGACCTGCCCGAGGATCTACGCCATCATCATCAGCCGCCGACCGGCACGAGTATCCAACTCACCATTCACACCAGACCTGTGACCTGCGACTTCACAATGCACACCGCTCAATGGAGGGCCCGGGACTTCAAGATCTTGCGCACGGGACCATCCCCGCGGGCGCGGGAGCAGTCGTCGTCGGCCTCGAGGGCGAGGTGCTCCAAGGGACCATCCCCGCGGGCGCGGGGAGCAGCGCGCCGCCGCCAGCCTGCACGCGGACGCCGGGGGACCATCCCCGCGGGCGCGGGGAGCAGCGTTGCCGTCGCTGCCACCTCGCGCACCGTTCGGGACCATCCCCGCGGGCGCGGGGAGCAGTCATCAACGACCCCGAGCGGCGGCGGATCATCGGGACCATCCCCGCGGGCGCGGGGAGCAGCCGTCCTCCTCGGACGGGGCCCGCTTCTTTGCGGGACCATCCCCGCGGGCGCGGGGAGCAGTGAGCGGCCATCACGGTCCCTCCGGTGTCTGGGGGACCATCCCCGCGGGCGCGGGGAGCAGGAGCCGCCCCCGCCGATCGACTACGCCGAGGAGGGACCATCCCCGCGGGCGCGGGGAGCAGGCTGAATGACCTGCGGTTTTACTGGCGCTGGGGGCGGTTTCCGAGCACTTTCTCCGACTCCGACAA
>NZ_JBEZUP010000075.1:0-9815 GCF_040636485.1 Streptomyces sp. NPDC038707 | reverse complement strand
GAAGTCCTGGCGGATCTTCCGCCGAAGCCGCTGCAGTCCGAACCGGATGACGGTCATCGCTGCTGCGGTCCTCGCCTTGGAGCGGCAACGCTGAAGAAGCTCAGTGGTGACAAGCCGAATTGGGACCGTGTCACCACCGCACGAGCTCGTGCACGGTTGACGGTGAGACGTGCTTTACTGCCCTGCTCCTGCCAGACCAGCTCCATGTAGTCGCAGGCCCGCAGGATCTGCTCCGGCGCGAGCTGGGGCACCTTGGGCGGCAGCGTCTCCATGTCAACTCCTTGTCGTTCGCTGGCCGGGCGCTTGGTGCGCCCAGCCGACCGCCCTTACGGTGCGCGCCCGGCCCTGTGGATACAGACCGCGCTCCGGGACACGGTGCGGGCATGACGCCGGTCACGGACACAACCAGATTGCAAGGGGCGGCCAAGGAGGAATAGGGCGCCGGTAGTTGGTGGCCGTCAGGCCGCGGACAAGGAGTGGCTTCACACGGTGGCCTCGGCCCGTACGCAGATCCGCGTGCGGGCCGGACGACCGCCGACCCGGCCCGCAGGCCGGAAGAAACCGAGGACACCGTGCCCACCGACCACACATCCGACTCCGCCCACGAGCGCCGCGCCGCCCGCGACCGCCGGCCCTGCGACGGCGTGGAGCAGGCCCCGCAGGCCCCCTCCATTGCCCCCCACGGCCACTTCGCCCACTCGGCGCATATCCGCAGGCCAGCCCCGCAAGTCAAGGCTCCGCGACGCGTTCGACAACCCTCCTAGGCCAGCAGAGGTCTGGAAGCCGACCGGAGTACGAGGGAAGGAAGTGCTGAGGGCTCTGCGGATCTTCCAGCGGGCTACCGCCGATCAGCTGTGGCGGATGCTGCGCCCCACCGACGGCACGACCGGTGCACCCGCGACGCCCTGAACGCGTTCAAGGAGTCGGGCCTGGTCCGGGTGAAGACGCGACTGGAGTCGGGACACCAGCTGTACGACGACGAAGGCCGGCCGGTCCAAGCCGATGGCTACGACGAACACGCCGCCGCCGTGACGATGACCGCCTCGGTCCTCACCGGGGCCGGGTTCGGCCCCCGCTGTCCGGGCAGACCGAGATCACCCACCGCCTGCCGTACGGCAACATTGCCCTCGGTGTGCGGAGCGTAGCCAGGTAGGCGGTGCCGGATGATGAGGCGCACTCGAAGGAGTGAAAGCAGGGCGAGATGCGTGCGGTCGGGTGGCGGTGAACGGAACGATGATCTTTCCCACGTCACTCGACTTTCGGAGGACCGGAACGATGACCACGACGGCGCGGGACGTCATCACCACCAAGCTCGAGCGTTCATTCGATGCCTTTGACGCCAATCACGACGGCTACCTGGACTGGACGGACTACCAGAACTTCGCCGACCGCTACATCCAGGCATACAAGCTCGGCAAGGACGACCGCCGGGCCAGGGCGCTCCATGCCTTCTACCAGCACTTTTGGCTGGAGCTGCTGCGTCACGCGGGCGTATCGGCGGACCGGCTCACGAAGGACCAATTCGTCACGGCCAACCGCCTCGCGAGCGTCGACACCAGTCGGCTCAACCTGGCGGACGGTGCCGGCCACGTGATCTTCGATGTCATCGACATCGACGAGGACAACGCGATCAGCCGGGACGAGTTCGCCCGCTTCCTGAGGGACGTGTGGAAGAGTGACGCGCCCGACGCGATGGACGCGTTCACCAAGCTGGACACCGACGGCGACGGCGAGATCTCGCGCATGGAGTTCGTCCGCGCGGTGCGCGAATACTTCTTTTCAAACAACCCGGACGCGCCGGGCAGCCTGTTCTTCGGGCACGTCTGATCGGTAAGGCTTCCCTCACGGGTCGCCAGGAGGCCGGTACCGGGGGCTCGCGCCGCGGGCTCCCGGTCGCGCACACTGCGCGTCAGTTAACGGCACGACCAGACCAACGATCAGATGATCGGAAAGAAACGCCCTAGACGTGCATGCTGACGTAGCGCACGCCCGGGCCCCACCGCTCCCTCGCCGGGGCCATGCATCACTGGCACAAGGGGCATCCGCCACCGCCGTACTTGTGGGTCTTGCGCTGGCAGCCGGCGCACAGTCCGACACGGTCACCGGGGCAGGTCAGCGCGGAGGGGTCGGGCTCCGAGATCGGGGGCGGGGGGCGGGGCAGTGGTCATCGTGGTTCCTGTTCCGGGTGACCTTCCTGTCACCTCGACCACAGAATATCGACCAAACGGTACGAATGTTCGAGACGCCGCGCGGCTGGCCCCGGCACGGCGACGCCGCCCCTACACCGGGGAGAGGCGGCGGCTTGCCGCATGCGCGAGGACGTCGACGAGGACATGGCCGTGACGTCGTACGCCACCGGACAGCGGCCTGGTGACCGGGCCTTGCAGTGCGACGCGACCGCCGTGTTCACGGCGCCGGACGGCACCCGCGCCTACGTCCTGCTCGACGGCGTCGGCGACACCCCGGCCGTCCGCTCCTGGACGCGCACCGCAGCCCGCCGGCTGGCCCCCGCGGCCGCCGAACACGCGGACGCGGAGGCTGGTCTGCGTGCCGAGTACGGCCGCTACGCCGCCGACCCCGCCCGCAACGCCGGCCATGACGTGCCCTGCGCGGCGGCCGTCGTCGCCGTCCACGTCCCCGGCGGCCTGTTCTCCGTCGCCTGGTCCGGCGAGCGACGGCGGGGACCGGAACCTGATCACCGCCTGCCTTGGGGGAGCCCGCAGCGACGAGGAAACCGAACGCCTCTGGGGCCACCCGGCCACCGAGTACCTCCGCGGCCCGGCCGGGCTGGCCCCTGCCCGCCTCTGACGGCGCCTACGAACCCCACGAAGACGCCGGCCACGACCTCGCCGGCTACCTCACCGGCACCCCGCACACCGCCGCCGAGCGCCTGGTCGACGACGCCGTCCGGCGCGCGCACGCCCTACCGGACTCGTACGCGGACAACGCCACCGCCCTCGTCACCCGCATCACCTGCTGAGGAGATTCCGCCGATGGACACCCCGCCCGTCCCCATCGACACCCTCGACCAGCACATCACCGACCTGCGCGCCGCGCTCCACCGCGCCATCTCCCTGCTTGGCTTCGCCGCCGGACGGGAGGCGGCCACCGACCCCTGCGGGCCGGTCTGCTGCTGGCGGCCGCCGACGACATGACGCAGTTCCTGAACCGCCCCGCCCCGTGAGCCCGGACCTCTGGAGGGCCGCCACGCTCCGGCGCCGGCACCGCGCCGGTGCAGCCGGGGCCGATTCCCGGGTTCGGGCGCTGAGGGCGGGGGTGGTGCGGAATGCTGGCGTCGGCGGAGTCTGAAGTGGGGAGGGGCTTGTGGTGGCGTCGCGGTTGTGGGACCCGGACCGGCCGTGTGTCCTGCCCGGTGATCCCTCGTGGCTGCACGAGGTGCGGTACCTCGGGCCTGTGGACAGAGCCCAGAGATTTCTCCCTGCTGCAAGAGAACGGGACGAATGTGCCTTTGCACGCTAGGTGGCCAACTTTGCAGGCTTGATGGCCACACTTTTCGGGCTACCTGGCCAGCCCCGCTCAGCCCAGAAGGGGCCTGTACTGCCCCCTCAACCTGGCAACACGATGGTTCACCCGCTCGGCTGAGTCGCACGCGGTTCGCCTCGGGCAGAGCCGGTGGGGTGGCGAGGATGATCGCTATGAGTGCTGAGACGACCCGCCGCGTGGTGATCTTCCGCCATGCCAAGGCTGAATGGTCCGATGTTGACGATCACGAGCGCCCACTCGCCGACCGCGGCCGCAAGGACGCGCCGGCCGCCGGCCGCTGGCTCGCCGGTGCGGGCATCAACCCCGAGCTGGCGCTGTGCTCGACCGCGACACGCTGTCGTGACGCATGGAAGCTCGCCGCGGCCGAGCTGCCGCAGCGACCGAAGTCGGTGTACGACGACCGCCTCTACGAGGCGTCACT
This sequence comes from Streptomyces sp. NPDC038707, assembly GCF_040636485.1. NCBI lineage: Bacteria > Bacillati > Actinomycetota > Actinomycetes > Kitasatosporales > Streptomycetaceae > Streptomyces > Streptomyces sp. NPDC038707. The sequence continues at coordinate 5,890 of NZ_JBEZUP010000075.1, read as the reverse complement.
CGGCGAGCTGATCGCCATCTTGAACGAAACCAGCGACGAGGTCCGCGACCTGCTGGTCGTCGGACATAACCCCGGCCTGCACGCGCTCGCCGACGCTCTCGCTGGCGAGGCGGACGGCGATCTGCTGCCACGGCTGAACCGCAGCGGCTTCCCCACGTCCGCGATCGCCGTTCTCACCTTCAGCGGCTCCTGGAAGAGCGTCGAGCACGGCATCGGCAAGCTCGTCGCCTTCTGGGCCCCACACGCCTGACCGACGGCCGACGTGACCAGCGAGGGCGGTGCCCGGGACTTCCCCGGGCACTGCCCTCAGTGCTGAGCGCCGCCCAGCCTGAGGCAGGGGTGTACAACCACGGGCCGGGTGGCCATGTAGCGCGAAAACTCCGGCTATCTACCGTGCACAGTCACAACGAAACGAACTGGGGCTGCAAGGGCCAAACCGGGCCCCTTGTCCATGGTGGTCGGCCCGACCACGAACCCGATCCTGGCCCCTTGTCCACCTCTGCTATCACCCGCCCATTGCCGTGTTTCTCCTTGACCTGGCCACGGTTAGACCGCGGACAAGGGGGGCCCTGCACGCAGCTCCCTCGTGTCCCCGCCCACCAGGGCGGCTCGAAGTGAAGGAGTCACTGCGATGACCACGCCCCGACCACGGGCAGGCGCCCGGCCCGACCACGGGCACGACCGCCGGCGGGCAAGCCGTCCCGGCTTCCTGTGGTGCGTACTTGGGAGGCCGTTGTGGAACCCACTTTGGTGCCCGGCACCGAGTCGGACGGAGAAAGCCCAGGTCACGACGCAGGTACGGCCGCGCGCCGCGTTGTCACGACCCTCTTCTCTCCTCGTGAACTTTGAAGTGATGTCCGTGGAGGAGGAGATCATCGGGTTCGGGGGCCGAGTGCCCTTGGCGGCCGGGCGCGGCCGGCGCCTGGCAGGTGGCCGCGCGTGCCAGACGACGGGGAGGGGGCGCAGCTGATGGCGGTCAAGCGTGAGGAGAACCCGGCGGCGTCGTCGAACAACCTGCGCGGTGGCGTGCTGCGCGTGCTCGGGGTGCTGAAGGTCGCGACGGTCGAACAGATCCAGCAGATCTCAGCCCCGCATCTGAGCTACCGGCACACCGGCGAGCCGACCTTGTCGAAGCGGAAGCAGGCCCGCACGCCGCCCGATCGCTGCGCCGACCACGGACTTCGAGGAGACACGAGGAGCCCGACCGCGACAGGTCCACACGTCGACTCGACCGGAGCGCAGGTCGTCGGTGAGGTCGGCCTGCTGGAGTACAACGACTGCCAGGTGTCGGCGATCCATGACCTCAGGGACATCTTCCGTGTCGCCAGCGAGTACGCCGTGGGGTCGGCCGATCTTCCGAGCGTGATCCGGGTCGGCACCTGGGCGGTGTCCGCGACCGACGACGGGCCGGTCTTGGTGTGCACCTCGGACACTCATCCTGAGCGCGCGCACCGGCTCAGCCATGTCATCATCCCTCCGAGCCTCGTCGTACCGGAGCTGATGGCGTCGGTCGTCGAGCTCACCGATTGGCTCGTCGGACTCCGGTGCGAGGGCACCACCCTGTGTGCCGTGTGCGCCGGCGTCTTCGTCCTCGCCGAGACCCACCTGCTCGACTTCCGGGACGCCACGACCCACGCGTGGATGTGGCGGACCAGGGCGAAGTGGTACGCGTACTGTGCGCCGAGGAGCTGGCGCGCCGGCATCCGAAGGTTCTGCTGGACGCGCACGTGAGTTGCTGGAGCTGACCAACGAGCCGGTCGCCCAGATCTCCCGCGGCGTCGGCTACCTGGACGTGTCGAACTTCCGTCGGATCTTCCAGCGCGTCACGGGCGTCACGCCGTCGGAGTACCGGCGCCGGTTATGCATCGCGGCACGAGTCAGCCGACCCGAGGCGCTGTCGGCGAATCAGCCGGCGAGGATCCGCTCCACGCCTTCCCGGTAGCTGGTGACCTGGAATTGAGGAAAGCGGGCCGCGAACTTCGAGCTGTCGAAGATGTTGTCGTCGCGGTAGCGGACAAGCAGCTCGAACATCTCGTCGAGCGGCTTGACGAAGCGGCGCCCGAGAGGGAAGGCGAGCATCGGCAGTACCGTGTAGCCGATCTTTCGGCCGGTGACCTCGCCGGCGATCTCGATGAGCTGGGCGCCGAAGAGCCGCGTGGACTCCCACATCGGACCCACGCTGACGCCTAACTTTTACTACCGCATCTCCACGACCCGGCTCACGATGTTCGCGCCGACCAAGGCGATCCGTACCCGCCTGCCCCGCGAGCTGGACCCGCTCGAGATCGCCCCGGGGCTCGGCATCGTCTCCGTGATGGCCTTCCGGTACGACGTGTGCGACATCGACTTCTATACCGAGGCCGCGGTCGGCGTCGCCGTGAGGCCGGCCCGGCACGGTGGGCTTGGCCTGCTCGACCTGGTCAGCGGACTCAAGAACGACTCCCTGCACTCCTACGTACTCTTGCTGCCGGTCAACACCGAGATCGCACAGGTGCGCGGCCACGACGGCTACGGTTTCCCCAAGTGGGTCACCGAACTCGACGTCGACATCGACACAGAGCGCACCTCCGTCAGGGTCGCCAACGACCAGGGCGGCCTTGACTTCGCCCTGTCGGCGCCCACTCCGAAGCAGACCGCCCGACCCACCGGCGCACACGTCTCGACCCTGACCTCCTACACCACGATCGACGGCGGCTGGCACTCCACGACCAGCCAGATCAACATGCTCTCCTCGGGCGCCACGCGGTTCCCCCGCCGCCTTGACCTGCAGCTCGGTGAGGGCCGGATGAGCGATGACCTCCGCTCGCTGAAGCCGATCCGGACGATCCAGCTTGACGTCACCACCGAGGTCCAGCTGGCGCTCCACATGCCTGTGCCCACCTCCATCCAGGACCGGAGCTGAGACCGCGATGACCACCACGCACACCGCCCCCGCCGAGGCCGCCCTCCCGGCCTGGCTGACACCGGCCCGGGTCGCCCGCCTGGCCACCCTGATAGCCGCCGGTACCCGCGCCCAGCGGGTCGCCACGACCTCCCCGTACACCGGCGCACCGCTCGCGGACCTGCCGGTCTCCACCCCCGGCGACCTCGAGGAGGCCTTTGCCCGGGCGCGCGCCGCCCAGGCTGGCTGGGCGGCCACCACGGTGGCCGACCGCAAGCGCATCATGCTGCGCTTCCACGACCTCGTCTTCCAGCGGCAGGAGGAAGGCCTCGACCTGATGCAGGCCGAGAGCGGCAGGACCCGTCGCGACGCGTTCCTCGAGGTGAGCGACATCGCGATCACTGCCCGCTACTACGCGCGCAGCGCACGGCGGCTGCTCTCACCCAAGCGCCGCAAGGGTGCGATCCCCCGCTGAGGATCTGGCCCTCCTGAGCGCCAACCCCGATCACCTCGCGGGGGCCTGCGCCCAGCTCGCCCGGCTGGATCAGCCGACCGTCGTCTCGCCGACACTGAGCCGGACCCTGATCCGCATCATCGGCAATGCCGATCCGGACCGCGACCGCCCGGCCCGGCTTCTGGAACGCCACTCCGAGCACCGCCGAGTCCAGGTGCTGTCCGCTCTCGCCGCCAACCCGCACACCCCGCACGCCGCCGTCGAGAACGTCCTGGACGGGCTGCACCCCGCCGAACTGGCCTGGATTGCCGAGAAGGTAGGCGGCCTCGAGTGGTTTCCGGGAGCGGCGGCCGCCGTTCCGGTACCCGTAGACGAGGACGATGGTGTGGTGCGGCTTCTGGACGACGACGCACTGGGCGAGCACCCCGACCCGGCGGCCGTCCTGCAGTCCTGGCTTGACTCTCCCGCGTCCGGTGACACCCTCACCCGCTCCGAAGTCTACCGCGCCGTCGCGAGATCCCGGTACCGCACCTCGGAGCACCTGCGCCAGATCCCTGCGGATGAGGTCCTCGCCGGCAACGAGCCCGACGTCGCTGTGCCCATCCTGCTGGACCACCGCGGGCGCAGCACGTAACGGTGGGAGGCCCTCGCCGCCGCCATGACGTCCGGCTACGGTGAAAAGGAGATCACCTTCGGTCAGCTCCCTGGACTCCCTGGACTCCGCACCCGCAGAGAAGCAGCCATCCTGACGGGACGGACCACAGGGCGCTGCGTGCGTGGTGCTCAGCGTCCGCGCGGGGTACGGGTTTCCGCTTTCGGTGTCATGCGCCGACGCTGTGCTCTGGAGCCGGCCGGCAGCTGTCTCAGATCGGTGTCTTTTCCGGACCCCGGGGCATCTTCCCGCCGGCCGGCGCGGCCCACAGCCCTGGCTGCCCGGTGCTCGCCTCCGGGCGCCGGCCGTACGTCCTGCCGCCCGTCGCCTCCACCCGGCCCAGACGCGCCGTCGGTCCTGTCGCTGAGTGGCCCGCCCGCGCGAGTCCGCCGGTCCGGTGCCCTGGTGCTGTTGCCCGCCTTACTGATCGTTTCAGAATGCCGTCCTGCGGAGATGCTGGCGGCCCATGGAACAATTCCTTCAGCCACGGGCTCAGGGGGGTGACGCCGCATGGAACGGGTTGGGGCTGCACGAGACCTCGTGCTCGGTTACGTCCGTGCTCTGAACGCGATTGACGAGGTCATGAGGGTGGCGATCCCCTCGCTTGAGCGACTGGCCGATGTCCTTGGCCTGGCCCGTTCACGCCGGATCAGCCGGAGTGGGCACATCGGTGCCTACTCCTACACGGTTCATGGGGCGGGATGCCGATTCGTCAGTGGCAACGGCACTGAGGTCGATGTGGACTTCGAAGCCGACGGGAGCGGAATTTTCGACCTCTGGCGGCTGCGCTGGTATGGGTTGAGCCTGCCGGAGCCTCTTGACGTCACGGATGAGGACCTGCGGGCCGCAGTGCGGTCGCTGCAACCGCTTCTGGCCGAGGTGCGGCCGGGGTGGTTCAGCGTAGCCAGCTGATCGCTTCAGGACGATGTCCGCAGACGAGGGAGGCATATGAGGCTGCAGGCCAGTTCGAGCAGGCCCTGATGGAGATCGGCGCGTCGCTCGTAGCGGGTGCGGAGCCGTTTGAACTGGTGCAGCCAGGCGAAGGTACGCTCGACGACCCAGCGCACCTTGCCCAGCCCGGAACCGTGGGCGACACCGCGTCGGGCGATCAACGGCTTGATGCCCCGCTTCCACAGCAGGCGGCGGTACTTGTCGAAGTCGTAGCCCCGGCATGCAGACGTCGGGGCTTGCGGCGAGGGCGTCCCCGGGCTCCCCGAATCGGCGGGGCCGCGTCGAGCAGGGGCAGGAGTTGGGTGACGTCGTGCCGGTTGCCGCCGGTGAGCGTGACGGCGAGTGGGGTTCCGTGCCGGTCGACGATCAGGTGGTGCTTGGAGCCGGGGCGGGCGCGGTCGACGGGCGAGGGCCCGGTGTGGTCCCCCTTTGAGGGCCCGAACGTGCGAGCCGTCCACGGCACAGTCGTCCAGGACCAGCAGGTCGGCGCGGCACAGCTCGGTCAGCAGGGCGGCGTGCAGGCGGGGCCAGACGCCGGCCTCGGTCCAGTCCCGGGCCTCGGTCCAGTCCCGCAACCGGCGCCAGGCCGTCACGCCGGAACACCCCACGGTCTCCGCAGGGACGTCCCGCCAGGCGACACCGGTCCGCAGCACGAACAGGATGCCAGCGAGTGCTGTTCGGTCAGGAACACGCAACCGCCCCGGATGCCGGTGGCGCCGCTCGGGAGCGGGCGGCAGCAGAGGGGCAACCCGCTCCCACAAGTCGTCAGGAACAAGATCAGCACCCACCTCGGACAGCCTGCCGACCAAGATCGCCGAGTACAAGACCCGCAGCTCAACTCATTCTGAAACGATCAGTTACTGATCTTTTCGTAAGTTCAGTGGCTGTGGTGGGTGGATGGTCAGGCCGGTGTGGGCGAGGAAGGACCATGGCAGTTGTGGGTTGTGGTTGA
>NZ_JBEZUP010000074.1:0-9989 GCF_040636485.1 Streptomyces sp. NPDC038707 | reverse complement strand
TGAGACTTCGAACACCTCACCCAACGGCGCAGGGGCCCTGTCCGTTGCGGGCACCGAGGCCATCACTCGATCGGTGGCCCCGCTGAAAACGCTCACTCAGCGATGAGCCCGCCGACGTGGGCGTGTCCATTGCGACTGTGCACGCCCCGATCTTGGCCTTGCACCACTGCCGGACCCGCTCATCTTGCTCGCGATCACGAAAATTCCCTTGCGGCCAAGGGTGGTGATCGCCCTACGGTTGCTCCCCGTGACCATTGAGATGCCCTACCAGCCGCTTCCGATCGACCAGTCGAACGTGCGCTACGTCCACGGACCCGATTCCGCTCTGCAGCCGGGCGTGCCCGCTGGCGAGACGGTGGAGTTCGACTGGAGGGACAGCGAGGTCTACCCGGGAACCTTCCGGAAGTTCTGGGTACACGTGCCAGCACAGTACGACCCAGCGGAACCGGCCTCCTTGATGGTGTTCCAGGACGGATGGTGGTACTTGGACCCCGCCGGGGAGGTACGCGGCGCGATCGTCCTGGACAACCTCATTCACCGCGGCGACATCCCCGTCACCATCGGCGTGTTCGTCGGTCCTGGCGTCTTCCCCAACGCAGAGAACCCAAAGAACCGCAACAACGAGTACGACGCCTTCGATGACCAGTACGTCACCTTCCTCCTCACCGAGATCATCCCGCAGGTTACCGAGCGCTATACCATCGCACGGTCGCCCGAAAGGTGGGGCATCTGCGGCGGGAGCAGCGGCGGCAACTGCGCCTTTACCGCCGCGTGGCTGCGTCCGGACAAGTTCCGCCGCGTCATCGGATACCTGTCCAGCTTCGCGCAGATGCCGGAAGGCAATCCCTATCCAGACCTCATCTCCCGCGTCCCCCGCAAGCCGCTGCGCGTCTTCATACAAGGCGGCCACCGCGATCTGCACTGGAATGAGCCACGGCGGAACTGGCTCGCCGAAAACCTGCGTGTGGCAGCCGCTCTCGCTGAAGCGGGCTACGACTTCCGCCTTGTCCTAGGAGACGGCGGACACAGCCCCAACCACGGCGGAGTCCTGCTTCCTGACGCTCTGCGCTGGCTGTGGCGGCCCAACGCGGGTTGATCGATACCTGCTCATGCAATCTGGCGCCGACTGCGAAGGCTCGCTGACAGCTGAGAGCAGCTCACACTGTCGAGACCAGTTGGAGGCCTGGAACCCGCGGGCTACTCTGCCGTCAAGAGCCCAGCCAGCCTCCGGTTCCAGGGATTTCCCCTCCAGGAATCCACGAACCCGTCGGCTTGGCGCAGGGTCGACTTCGACCACATGGTCCGGCTCGGATGGGTCCGCTCCCCGCAGTCGATCGAGGTCCGCTTCGGCACCAGCCGGGCCGGAGCCGTCGACGTCGCTCTCTACACCACCGCCTCCGTCGACGGGGTCATCCCCGCCCACCCCGAGGTCGACTGGGAGTAGCTGCGCACGGTGGAGAAAGGCCGGCGCTCCCCGCTCGCCGCGCTGGCGAAGCAGGCCGCCCCGGCCTGACCTGTTACCACTGTCCGGTGACGCCGTCTCTCTCCGGTGGGTGGGGTGGCGTCGCCGTGCCAGGGGTCAGGCGGAGCGGTGGAAGAGGACGCGGCCAGGCCAGTTCGGCGTGTTCGGTGAAGATCTGGCGGAGGAGGTCGGCGTCGCTGGCGGGTAGGGGCTGGCCGAGCCGCTGGGCAACGTTGCGGTGAAAACGTAGTCCAGCGCCGTCGCCCACAGCGCCGAGGAGGGTCGACCACAGAGGGCTTTCGGGATCGCAGCGACGGACCAGCGCGCAGCCCACGCACTCCCCCGCCTCTGCCGCCATCGCATCAGCGGCCTGTTCGCCATACTCCGCGACGGACCCTTTTACGAGCCGTGGAGTCCTCGAGCCACTTGACGAAGAACTCAAAGACACCCCGGCATGACACGAGGGAAGCGTTATTCGACCCGTCGTCGCCACTCCCCGTCTTCATCGTCCCAGTAGACGGTGACGGTGCGTCCCCGCGGGTCAGGGGCCGCGAGGGTTTCCAGGTCTGCCTCGCTCAGTTTGCGCAGCGCGTCATCGGACGGGCGGCCTCGCATCTCCAACCACGTGTTGGCGACGCTGTCGCCTGTCACGTGCAGTGTGGGGCCCGTGCGCCGTTCCGTGAGCTCCTGGGCATTCCGTCGCAGCGCGCGAGCGAACAGTTGTTTGACCATGGCGTAGACGTCACTGGCTGCCATAGAGGCGATGTTCTGGACGAACGGCATGACAGCGGCCGTAGCCACCGCGGCAGCTATCGCTTCTTCCGACAAACGGGCTGCCACATCAGGAGTCGCCCACTCCGGTCCCTCCGCTGCCCGTGCAGTATCCAGCGCGGCACGGGCGCGTTCTGCCAGTGCCCGGTCGTCGGCCGTTACGGGTTGCAGCTCGCGCAGGACCTCTTCGAGGTCGTGCCAGCTTTGAGTGCATCCCAGGTCGATGGCGCGGCAGTGCCATGTGATGGCGGCAATGGGGTCGGAGCGTTCCCACCGTGCCAGCTCGTCGGCTGCCAAGCCGTTCCCATCCCGTGCGAGAGCGACGAGAAGCTCCTTCGCCTCGGCCTCCCGCCCCGATGGCCACGAACGCATTTCGCGCGCGAGCTGGAGAATTCCTCCGCTTCCCAGGGACCGTAGCCAGCGTTCGGCTTCCGCCTCGTACCGGGAGTCAGTCCGTGCGAGCAGGGCCAGCGTGTCGGCGGTGAGAGCTACATTCTGTCCTGTCTCGGCCAGCGGGATCAGCCACTTCAGCAGTTCTTCCGTGCGCCCACGATTGATGAGCCACGTCACGATGGCCTGGGGGTGGTGGACCTTGAGGTAGCGCAGCCATCATTCGGCTTCCGCCTTGTGCTGCGGGTCGGTTCGCGCGAGCAGCTCGCACGCTTCTGCGATGGCCTCTTCCACGTTGAATCCACTGCCGATCAACGGCATCAGCCACTTCAACGCCTCGTGTGCATGCCCCTGTTCAAGAAACCACTTGCCCAGGATTCCCTGGAAAAGCCTGTCTCCCCTTTCCGCAGGATTTCGGTAGGCCAAGGGTCCCTTTGGCGCAGGTTGTGGGCTAGTCACTCTTCCCCCTTTTTTGAGTTCTCGTCGGACGGGTGGCCTGGGTTGGCGAGGAAGCCGGTGACGGCGAGGGCCGCCACCAGGCTGCCGGGTGACGACGCTGACAATCGCAGCGGATATGGCCAGGCACCACTGCCGGCCGGGTACATCACGCCGTACGATCGTCTGTCCCGTCTCAAAGCTGCACACCGCGCTCCCCCCTCCCCGCTGCGGTCGGATTCTTCGGCTCGTGGGTCTCCATCTCAAAGCCGACGAGGCGCCTGAGCAAGCCTCCTCTGGGGAGGAATACCCAGGAGCCACCGCCGACTGGCCCACATGAGGTGCTGCGGTGAATGCCTAAACACTGACGCCTGAACGGGTGCAAAAACACCGCCAACCAGCGAACCAAGGGAGGGTCGTAGGCGACAGCGCCCGCCGGGTAGCCGTCAGGTTGTGTCGCCGGAGTAGTAAAAGCGGCAGCTGACGCCGGGCCCGGACGTGCGTGGCTTTGTTCACGAGAAGTGACAGCAGATGTTCACCGTTTCGGGAGGCGGTCACGAGGGCTGCGGTGTTCGATTGGTTCACGAGCTGCGGTAGCACGAGTTGCCGGTGCTCAGTGGCGGTACGCGGCTGCCGCGATCTCGATGAAGGATCGGATCAACGGATTGGTGTCACCTTCGTTCCACACCGCCACCACTCGGCTCGGCGCCATGTCGATCAGCGGCACCGCGGCCAGCTCCGCGGGCAGGTCGTGTCCGAGCGGGGCCAGGCCGACCGTGCCGTTCCACAGCACAGCCTGCAGGCATTCCTGGACGGCACGCACCACTGGTCCCTCGCGCGGTCTCCCACCGTTCCAGTACGACTGCCAGATGGGGTCGGTGCCCTGCGGGAACTGGAACCAGCGGCGGTCATGCAGCTCGGCCAGCCGCAGCCCATCGCGGCGGGCCAGTGGATCGTCGGCGCGCAGGACCACGCCGACCGGATCGGTCCGCAGCGCACGCATCGTTAGGGCGGTCTCATCGAACGGCGCTCGAGTCAAGGCGACGTCGACCAGTCCGGCGCGCAGCCCACACGTCGGGTCGGTCAAATCGGTGTCGCGGATGCGGATGTCGATGCCGGGGTGGCGTCGACGGTAGGCGGCGGCCAGCCTGGCCACTCCCGGGTCGGTGCCGTCACCCAGGATGCCGACGGTGATGGTCGCGACACCGGCCGCCGCGCTCACGCGTACCCGGACGCGATCGGCATGGTCGAGTAGGGCTCGCGCCTCGTCGAGCAGCACCCTGCCCACCGGAGTGAGGGTGACTCCGGTGGGCGAGCGGGCGAACAGCAGAGCCCCGACATCGGCCTCCAACTGCTTGATCGCCCGGCTCAGCGGCGGCTGACTCATATGCAGTCGGGTGGCGGCCCGGCCGAAGTGGAGTTCCTCGGCGACCGCCACGAAGTAACGCAAGGTCCGCAGCTCCACGCTGCAACGATACCCACGAGGTATCGGCTCTGCGAGATGGGTCTTGGACACCGGCAGCGCCCCGGCGGTGCACTCGTGAGCATGACCGAAGAAACCAAGACCAGCGAGCCGCAGGCCGACCCCGCCGTATCTGTGGTGGGTCCCGACGACGGCGAGACCATCGTTCTGGGTACCACGCGCATGCGCGTTCTGGAGGACGGCAGCCACACCGGGCACCGCCTCGCAATCGCCGAGTCCGTCCTCGCCCCGCACACGCAGGGTCCGCCGCAACACCGTCACGCCCGACACGACGAGGGCTTCTACGTCCTCTCCGGGACTGTGCGGTTCACCGTCGGGGACGAGGACTACGACGCCACCTCAGGAACCCTCGTCATGGTTCCGCCCGGCACCCCGCACACCTTCGCCAACCTGACCGACCAACCCGCCGTCATGCTCAGCACATTCACACCCGACCTGTACGTGCAGTACTTCCGAGACCTTCAGGCGGTGCTCATCGGCGGCCAGCCGCTGACGCCACAGGCCAACATCGACACGATGAGCCGCTACGCGACACAGCCCGCCACCGGCCTCACCTGAAGCCGACAGGACGGAACGGCCCGGCCGCCCTCCTTTCGCCTCTGGGGCCATGGCGCGCTCCCGTCTCGCGTCCGAACCCCTCGGACGACGGACCGGCCTTCTCCAGGGGCTTCCCTGGCACTCGACGCAATCGACACGCCCCCGCAAACCGGGGCCCTCGTGAACGGGAACCATGAACATCGCCTACTGGATCGTCGCGGGACTGCTCGCGATCTTCTACTTCTACGCAGGCACGCTGAAGGTGATCCGCAGCCGCGATCAACTCCGACCGATGATGGCTTGGGTCGACCGCATGCCCTTGCCCGCCCTCAGGGCGCTGGGGGTGGTCGAAATACTTGGCGCGACCGGCCTGATGCTGCCACCGCTGACCGGCACCGCTCCTTGGCTGGCGTCGGCCGCAGCCATCGGCTTCGTACTCCTGCAGGCCGGTGCGATCGCCGTTCACCTGACCGGCGAAGACCGCCAAATCACACTCAATGTCGGACTCACCGCCACCGCGGCCGTGACCGTCTGGTTGGCCACCAGGCCGTGATCGTGGCTCGGTCCTCGACCGGCGGAGGCGACTGCTCGGCCAGCCGCCTCACGGCCGCCGTCACTTCTCATGAACATCGAACAGCCGCCGTCCACGCGCTGCCCGATGAGGCGGACATCTGCTGTCGAAACTCGGTTCTGGCACAGATCCTGGGGAGCCGTCGCGGAGGGTGACGGAGCCGTTCGAATGAGGGGTCCAAACCCCGGTTGCTCGACGTGAATGCTCACCTCGTACCCTCCGCACATGACTGCTGATCCGTTCCACTGCCGCTGCGTCCTCTGCCATGACTACGGCGACCGGGACGAAGCGGACCGCATGGATCAGACGGTCATCGAGCACGTGCAGCAGCACGGATGGCACGTCGTGATGGTTCCCGAAGACGAGATCGGGCCTGGATTCGCCTACACGATCGGCCTCGCGCACACTCATGGCGGGTCTGAACTCGCCATGTTCGGTCTCGATGTCCACGCCATGCACCGCATGCTCAACACTCTCGGAGAGAAGTCCGCCGCGGGCGAAGCACTGGCGGTTGGCCAAAGCCACTTCGATGTTGTCGTCGGGCATCGGGTCGCGCTCAGGCAGGTTGATCGCGGCTGGTACCGGACCTTCTTCGGGCAGGCCATCGGGTTCTACCGGCGACCGCCTCTCCCTGTACTGCAAGTCGCGTGGCCTGATACCGAGGGCCGTTTCCACTGGGATGAGCAGGCTGACGAGAGGCATCGCGAGTCACAGCCTCAGCTGTGGCTGCCTCCGAGTGACCATCCTGTCGGAATCTGGACGACCGAACTCTGATCTCAAGGGGCCGGGAAGCCGGCGGGCCGGCACCCAGACGGATGCACTGCTGAAGCAAGATCATCTTGCGTGGAAGTTCGAATCCGGCACGGCCGTAGAGCTGTCTCTTGATCTTTTTGATGCGGTTCACAGCGCCCTCGATGCTGCCCGAGCTCCAGTCCAGAGTGAGACCGGCGGTCACGGCATCGAGGTCGCGGAGCAGGTGGAGTGCGAAGCCGGTGAGCCCGGGCAGCTGGCTGGCGTCGACGGCGTCGATCCAGGCGGGGAGCGTGGCGCCGAGGCGGCGGGTGAGTACCTCGCCGAAGTCGCGGACGTGTCCGGCAGCCGTTGCCAAGCCGGGACAGCGGGCCAGGACATCCTTCAGGCCGACGCGGTCCCCCTCGCTCAGGGCGGTGGGGCGGCGGGTCAGCCAGCCGGTCACCTGCCGGACCGTCGGCGGCCGCGACGGTGCAGTGGACGGAGCCCCTCGCAAGCAAGGTGGCGATGTGGGCGCGGACCATGCCGTAGGTGACGGGTGCCTGCTGGGCGACCAGCTCACCGTGGAGCCGCGTGACGCTGGTGCATCCCTCCGTGAATCGTCGTTCCAGGTAGAGCTTGTAGGGGTCCAGCCTGCTAGGCCGGGGCCGGTTCTCGCGGACGGTGTCCTGCCAGCGCGCGGCGTTCGCGTATCGGAGCACGGTGTTGAGGCCCCAGCCCAGGTGCCGGGCGATCGCCCGGCGTGAGTGGCCCCGGGCGAGCATCTCGTGGACCAGGGCATGTGCTGCCTACTTCCGTTCGGCCCGCCGGCCACTGGCGCCGCGCTGTCCTGCGGCCGACCGGAAGCCAGCCGGGTGGTCTCCGTCAGGATGCCGCTGAGAGATGGATTCCTCAGACAGTCGCGATGTGTGGCGACGCAAGTCTCCACGGCCCGGCCGAGACCCTGCCACAGATGGAACCGGTCGGCGACCTGCAGAGCCTCGGGGGCACCGCGCCGGGCACCCTCGGCATATGCGCCCGCCCGGTCCCGGCAGATGATCTCCACGCCGGGGTGGCGGCTCAACCAGGCGGCCAGCGGCCCAGCCTCACGGGTCGGGAGCACGTCGACCACGCGATGGTCTTCGACGCTGGTCAAGACGGTGGAGGCTGGCCGCGGCGGACCGCGAAGTCGTCCACGCCCGGCACGCGCGGAGTACCGAACTGCGGATCGGGCAGTGCCATGACCCTCCGTAGCAAAGTCATCCGGCCGGCTCCGAAGCCCAGCTGGGCTGCCAGTCGGGCGCCAGCCCGCCCGGCCAGCGCGAGTCCCACTCGCTCCAGGGCGTGGTTGAGCCGAGTGGTGAACCGTGCGTGCGGGGCAGCCAGCTGCGAGAACGGCTCGGCGAACGTCCGGCGCGGGCATCCCCCGCCCCGCAGATGAAGCGCCGGACCGTCAGCCGGATGACAAAGCCCTTCTCAGCGAGTGGAAGGTCCTTCAGCCTGCGCTGGTAGCGATCGTGGACTCGGTCCGAAAAACGGCCGCAGTCCGGACAGGCAGAGCCGGCGGCACGGCCTCTCGCCGCCACCTCAACCGTGCCGAACGCGGCTGTGACGGCCTCGACATCCACATCGTCGATTCCGTTGAACACCAGCGAGTCCCAGAACGGTGCATCGGTCTGCATGACCAGCACCATCACCGGCCACAACCGGCTGCAGCGGCGGCGGCAGGGACCTGAGGGAGCGTCAATTCAGATCGCTGGACGCCAGGGCGTACGCGGTCTCACGCGAGCCCGTCTCCTCGCAATCGAACGGCGGGGTAACGCGCCGAGACGATTCCCCAAGATCTGTGCCAGCACCGAGTTTGGGAGGCACCCCGAACCACGGTCGGGTGATGTTGACGAGTTTGGGAGGCACCAGGGCCCTTGCCAGGGCAGCATCGGGATGCTCTTGGTGAAAGGTGCTGGTCATGCCGCAGATGTCGAAGGTCGAGCTGTACGCGGCGATCCGGCGTGACCATCGCCGGGTGTGTCAGAGCCGTCTCGTGGTGAACAAGGTGGTCCCGTGCACCGCGTCCACTTCCTTCCGATCGGTCTCGGTGAATCCGACCTTGGCCAGCACTCGGCGAGAAGCGGTGTTCCAGTCCCAGACCGTGGCCCATAGACGTTCGTACCCAGACGATCGCGCCCATTCCAGAACCGCCAACGAGGCCTCGGTCGCGTATCCCTGACGCCAAACTCGGCGTAGCAGCTCGAATGCGAGTTCCGGTTCCCCTACGGATCCTCGCCCGCTGTCGACCAGGCCGCAGTAGCCGATGACGTCACGAGAGGTTTTCCGTTCGACCGCCAGCAACCCGGTCGACCACACCTTGTTGGTGCGGATCGAATCCTCGAGCTCCGCGACCGTGGGGTGTCCGTCCGTGTCGATTCGGCGGTGCGGCGGCACTCGTGGATCACGTTCGGTCCACAGTTCACGCTGGACGACAGCCTCGGCCACCCGCCAAGGTCGCAGCAGCAGGCGACTCGTCTCGAGTGCAACCTCGCTGTCCGGCGCGCCAACTGTCATGACTGCAACCATCTCATGGGCGAACGTGCTGTCGTGCCACGGGGCGCGGACGGCAGTGCCGTCATTTCGCCTCGACATCTCCGAGCTCGTTGATCACTGACTGCCTCCGGAAACCGTCGACAAACGCTGTCCCTGGACATCAACGAAGCCACCCGGGCATACCCGCGCGCGGCCGCGTTGCCGACCCGGTTCCGTCGGGACCAGTACCGGCGCGACTGCCCGGCGGCAAGGCGGCGCCGTCCGGCGGCCTTCAGCCGCCCCGGCGGTCTCCGGCTGGAGGCCGCTTCCGGACCGGCTGCCACCCCAGCGATTCACCGGACTCGGGCTCCTGGTCCTCGCCGAGCGCGGCAGCCATCTGCTCGCGGGCCGCACGGGCGCGGGCGAGAGCTTCGTCCGGGTTGGGCTGGTCTTCCAGGGTGCTCACGTGACTCCTCCAGTGGGGTTCCGGCCCGGTGTGTGCTGCCCGGGCTGCTGGGTGTGCGGCGGCTGTGCCGTCGCCGGGGCGGGCCGCGGCCTGGGGCCGTGGGTGACGGCGCGCTCGCGGATGCCGTCCTGGAGCTCGGCGGCGACGGCTTCGAGCGTCCGGCGGATCTGCTCCACCGTGTCGACGCCGGTCTCCTGCTCCAGGAGGCGGCCGGCCTTCCGGCCGGTGCGCAACGGCCGCGGGCGCGGCCTCGAGGCGGCGGGCACGGCGACGGGGTGCGGCCGGGGGCGGGAGCCCAGTCGCTCCGCTCGCCGCACCGCGTGGACCCGGGCGGCCAGTGCGTCGGCGGCGAGGCGGGCCCGCTCGTACGGCGGAGCGGTCCGGTTGCGGGTCAGCGGACGCAGCACGGCCTGGTCCTCAATGTCACGCGGGCAGAGGGTGCGCCGCCGTGGCCAAGCCGCCCGATCACTCACCCTGACGCTGCGGTTCGCCGGCGGCACCACGTGGGAGAGGACGTCGACGCCGAGGAGCGACTACCTGCGCACCGGCGAGACGTGGACCGACCACTCCCAGATGTCGTCCATCACCGTCAACGGCAAGACCTACGCGGGCCAGTACGGTTCCA
>NZ_JBEZUP010000073.1:0-10127 GCF_040636485.1 Streptomyces sp. NPDC038707 | reverse complement strand
GCCAGCTCCACACAGTCGTCCCAGCGGCCCTCCAGCATGGCCTCCCGGAACTTCTTCGACCCGTTCGCGTTCGTCCGCTCACCGATGGCCAGGTACGAGGTGTCCTGCCGGAACGGAACGGACTGGTACAGAGAAGCGGCACCCGGCTCGGGACGCGGATCACGCTCCGGCGGGGCCAGCCCCCGGACCCGCTCCACGACCCGGCGCAGGTGCTCGGGGGTGGTGCCGCAGCAGCCGCCGACGAGCGAGAGGCCGTACTCGCGGACGAAACTCTCCTGTGCCTCGGCCAACTCCGGTGCCGACAAGGGGTAATGGGCGCCGTCCTTGCCCAGGACCGGCAGGCCCGCGTTGGGCATGCACGACAGCCGCACCCGTGCGTTGCGGGCGAGATAGCGCAGATGTTCCGTCATCTCGGCCGGGCCGGTGGCGCAGTTCAGGCCGATCATGTCGATGCCCAGCGGCTCCAGCGCGGTCAGCGCCGCGCCGATCTCCGAACCGAGCAGCATGGTGCCGGTGGTCTCGACGGTCACCGACACGATCACCGGGACGTCGTAGCCGGCCGTCGCCATCGCGCGCCGGGCGCCGAGGACGGCCGCCTTGGTCTGGAGGAGGTCCTGGGTGGTCTCCACCAGCAGCGCGTCGGCACCGCCCGCGAGAAGTCCCTCGGCGTTGCCCTGGTAGGCGTCCCGGATCGCGGTGAAGGTGGTGTGTCCCAGGGTGGGCAGCTTGGTGCCGGGGCCCATCGAGCCGAGCACCCAGCGGGGCCGGCCGTCCCGCGCGGTGTACCCGTCGGCGGTCTCGCGGGCCACCCGGGCGCCCGCCTCGGACAGCTCGTGGACCCGGTCGGCGATGTCGTACTCGCCGAGCGCGGTGAGGTTGGCCCCGAAGGTGTTGGTCTCGACGCAGTCCACGCCCGCGTCGAAGTAGGCCGCGTGCACGGAGCTCACGATGTCCGGCCGGGTGACGTTCAGGACCTCGTTGCAGCCTTCCAGGTTCTGGAAGTCCTCGAGGGTGGGCTCCTGGGCCTGGAGCATCGTGCCCATGGCTCCGTCGGCGACCACCACACGGGTGGCGAGCGCCTCGCGGAGGGCGTCGGCACGCCGGGACTGTGCGTTGCTCATGCCACGCCCGCCAGGAGGGGCTCCAGCTCGGCGGCGGCGGCCCGGCCGTAGGTCTGGTCGATGCGGGCGGCCAGGTCCCCCGGCACGAGCTTGTACTCCTGGGTGCCGACGGATTCCAGGACGACGGTGGCGAAGGCGCAGCCGAGTTCGGCCGCCCGCCGGTAGGGCAGTTCCCGGGCGAGGCCGGCCAGGAAGCCCGCGCGGAAGGCGTCCCCGACGCCGGTCGGGTCGGCGATGCGCTCGGTGGGCACCGCGGCCACGTCCACCCGCTCGGTGTGCCCGGACAGCAGGGTGACCCCGTCGGCGCCGCGGGTGATGATCCAGGTGCCCACCCGGTTCTGCACCTCGCGCTCGCTCCAGCCGGTGCGCTCCTGGAGCAGGGCCGCCTCGTACTCGTTGGTGAACAGCCAGCGCGCCCCGTGCACCAGCCGCTTGGTCTCCTCGGTGTCGAGGCGGGCGAGCTGCTGGGAGGGGTCGGCGGCCACGTCGAGGTCGAGGTCGTGTGCCGTTCTGGTGTGCCGCAGCATCGCCTGCGGGTCGTCGGCGCCGACCAGGACGAGGTCGAGTCCGCCGACGGACTGCCGTACGGCGGCCAGGTCGATGTGCCGGGCCTCGCTCATGGCGCCCGGGTAGAAGGTGGCGATCTGGTTCTGGTCGGTGTCGGTGGTGCAGACGAAACGCGCGGTGTGGTGTTCCCCGCTGATCCGCACCGTGGAGGTGTCCACGCCGGCCGCTCGCAGGCGCGCGTCGTAGTCGGCGAAGTCGATGCCCGCGGCGCCCACCAGCACGGGGCGCAGGCCGAGCCGGCCGAGCCCGAAGGCGATGTTGGCGGCGACCCCCCCGGTCCGTATCTCCAGTGCGTCGGCGAGGAAGGAGAGGGAGACGTGGGCGAGTTGGTCCGGGATGAGCTGGTCGGCGAAGCGGCCCGGGAAGGTCATCAGGTGGTCGGTGGCGATGGACCCCGTGACTGCGATACGCATCGGTTGCTCCTCTGGGTTCGAACTTCTCGGCCTGCAGCGTCTCCTCAGGCGCTCGCGATGTCCTTGAGCTGCTGGGCGCGGTCGGTGCGTTCCCAGGTGAACTCGGGCAGTTCGCGGCCGAAGTGTCCGTAGGCGGCCGTCCGGGCGTAGATGGGGCGCAGCAGGTCGAGGTCGCGGATGATGGCGGCCGGGCGCAGGTCGAAGACCTCGGTGATGGCCTTCTCGATCTTCTCCTGGGCCACCGTGCCGGTGCCGAAGGTCTCCACGAACAGGCCGACCGGTTCCGCCTTGCCGATGGCGTAGGCGACCTGGACCTCGCAGCGTTCCGCCAGGCCGGCGGCGACGACGTTCTTGGCGACCCAGCGCATCGCGTAGGCGGCGGAGCGGTCGACCTTGGAGGGGTCCTTGCCGGAGAAGGCGCCGCCGCCGTGGCGGGCGTAACCGCCGTAGGTGTCGATGATGATCTTGCGGCCGGTCAGGCCCGCGTCGCCCATGGGGCCGCCGACCTCGAACCGGCCGGTCGGGTTCACCAGCAGCCGGTAGCCGTCGGTCTCCAGCTTGATGCCGTCCTCGGCGAGCTGCGCGAGCGCGTGCTCGACGACGTGTTCGCGGATGTCGGGGGTGAGCAGGGTGTCCAGGTCGATGTCGGCGGCGTGCTGGGTGGAGACGACCACGGTGTCCAGGCGGACCGGCTTGGAGCCCTGGTACTCGATGGTCACCTGGGTCTTGCCGTCGGGGCGCAGGTAGGGCACGGTGCCGTTCTTGCGGACCTCCGTCAGCCGCCGGGCGAGCCGGTGGGCCAGCTCGATGGGCAGCGGCATCAGGCTGGGGGTCTCGTTGGTGGCGTAGCCGAACATGATGCCCTGGTCGCCGGCGCCCTGGCGGTCTAGTTCGTCGTCGTCGCCCTCGACGCGTGCCTCGTAGGCGGTGTCGACACCCTGGGCGATGTCGGGCGACTGGGCGCCGATGGACACGGAGACGCCGCAGGAGGCGCCGTCGAAGCCCTTGGCCGAGGAGTCGTAGCCGATGTCGAGGATCTTCTGTCGCACGAGCTGGGCGATGGGCGCGTACGCCCCCGTCGTCACCTCCCCGGCGACATGGACCTGACCGGTGGTGATCAGCGTCTCGACGGCGACCCGGGAGGTGGGGTCCTCGCTCAGCAGCGCGTCCAGGATCGTGTCGCTGATCTGGTCCGCGATCTTGTCCGGGTGGCCCTCGGTCACCGATTCGGAAGTGAACAGACGACGGGACATGGCTCTCCAAAGGACAGGGGGTTTCAGGGGTGCCAGGACGGCTACGACAGTACGCAAAACCTCGTACGGAGAGAATGTCGCGCACCCCAGCCCGGGGAGACTTTGGGAAGTCCGCGTACGGCCGCCCTCGACGGCACACGCGAATGCGTCCGCGGGCGTCCGCCACGGCACCGCACACCGCACATACACGGGCGGCGGCCCGGCGCGGACCGGTCCGGGGCAGGTCGGGTGACCGCCGTGGACCGGATGCGCCGGGCCGCCGCCCGGTTCCGGGGAGGAAGCCGTCGTGTCGGCCTCCGGGGAGGAGACCGTGGTGTCGGCCTCCGGAGAGGAGACCGTGGTGTCGGCCTCCGGAGAGGAAGCCGTGGTGCAGGCCTCCGGGGAGAGCCGGACGGCGGGCGAGGAGCCGGGCGGGGGATTTCCGGCCCCCCGGACGCCCGCCGTCCGGGGTTCAGCGGGCCGCGAGGGCCTCTTCTTCGCTGCCGGACGCGGGCACGGCGGGGGCGGCCGGCTGCCGCTTCAGGGCGAGCGTGACGAGCAGACCGACGACCATGCCGGCCGCGGTGAGCATCACGACCAGGAACTCACCGTCCGCCTGCGCCGACTTCAGTGCCTGGCCCGCCTTGCCGTCCGTGCCGATCTCGGCGATGACGGTGAAGATCGCCAGGCCGATGGCGTTGCCGATGTTCAGCGCGGTCGAGGCGATGCCGTTCGCCACGCCCTGCTCCTGCGGGGCGGTGCCGGTGGCGGCGGCGATCCACATCGCGGTCCAGACGATGCCCTGGCCGATGCCGGACACGATCAGGCCGGGCACCAGCATGGCGTAGCTCGCGTCGGAGTCGAAGCCGAAGGCGAGGCCGGCCGTGCCGACGATACCGACGATGAAGCCGATGATCAGCGTGGTGCGGGTGCCGATCTTGCTGGCGAACCGCTCGCCGAGCTGGGTGCCCGTGGCGATCGCGAGCGAGGGGATGAGGAAGCCGAGGCCGGTCTGCAGGGCGCTGTAGCCGTGCACGCTCTGCATCAGGACGGTGAGGAAGTACGGCAGCACACCGAAGGTCGCCATGTAGAGGAAGGTGACGAGCATGCCCACGGTGAGGTTCCGGTTGTTGAACAGCCGGAACGGCATCAGCGGGTCGGAGCTGCGCGACTCGACCACGGCGAAGAGCGCGAGCAGGACGACGGCGAGGATGAACGCGCCGACCACCAGGCCGTCGCCCCAGCCCCGCTCGGGGCCCTCGACGAGGGCGAACACCAGCAGCGTGGAGCCGCCGGTGACGGTGAGGGAGCCCGGGAAGTCGAACTTGCGGCGCTCGGTGCGGGCCGGGTCACGCGGGATGACGAGCAGGGCGCACAGGGCGACCAGACCGCCGAAGGGGACGTTGACGAAGAAGACCGACGACCAGCCGAAGTTGTCCGTCAGCACACCACCGAGGAGGGCGCCGATGGTCAGACCGCTGGCCCCGGCGCCGCCCCAGACCGCGAGGGCCCGGTTCCGCTTGGGACCCTCCTCGAAGAGGGTGTTGATCAGCGACAGGGTGGACGGCAGCAGCAGGGCACCGGCGATGCCCTGGACGGCGCGGGCCACGACGATGACCTCGGGGCTGGGCGCGAGACCGCCGGCCAGCGACGACACGGCGTACATCGTGAGGGCGAGGACGAACATCCTGCGCCGGCCGAGCAGGTCCGCCGCGCGCCCGCCGAACAGCAGGAAACCGCCCGCGAAGACGACGTAGGCGCTGACCACCAGCTGCTGGGTCTGGCCGGGGAAGCCCAGCTCCTGGCCGATCTCGGGCAGTGCCACGAACACGATGTTCAGGTCGAGGCCGTAGAGCAGCTGCGCGAGGGCCAGCAGCGTGAGGATCCAGCCCAAGTGGCGTGGGGCGCCGCCCGAGCTTCCTTGGTTCAGCGCTGATGTAGAGGACATGGCAGGAGTGCCCCTTCTGGCTCTGGTGGTGTGGTTCTCGAAGCTGTGGAACGAGCGTTTCTGGTGGCTTGGAAGCCCGGGCGACGCGCCCGGCAGCCCGGACGGCGCCGCATCGTTACGACTGTTCGTATTCTTACGTACGCTGCTTCGTTCGGCAACCTTAGTACAGTCGAACCATTGCTGCCCCGCGGACCGGTCCGGCCGGACGCGGGCGCGCCGAGAGGAGATCCATGCAGACGATCAGCTCCCGAGGGGAGCCGGGAGGGGCGTCGGGCCGGTGGCCCGGAGTCCGGAAAAGACGCGAACGATCCACAAGCGCCCAGGTGACGGAAAGTATGAATGTCGCGGTACTGTGGGATTATGAGCCGCCATCCAGACCGCGACCAGATTCGGATCGAAAGCGTGCTGTCCGCCCTGGGCAGCCCTGTACGACTTGCCGTCGTCCGTGTGCTCGACGCGGGCGGGGAACACAATTGCGGCAGCGTCCTGGGACTCCTGGGCATCACCGCCAAGTCCACGATGACGCATCACTGGCGCGTACTGCGCGAGAGCGGTGTCATCTGGCAGCACCCCTCCGGCCGGGAGAACCTGCTGTCGCTGCGGCGCGAGGACCTCGACGCGCGCTACCCGGGCCTCCTGGACGCCATCCTCTCGGGAGCCGACTCGGACGAGGCGCTGGAGAAGGCCCAGCGTCTGCTGTCCGCCGGCGCCCGGGGCCGATCCGAAACCTGACCTGCGCATCCGGGACCCGCCCGGCCCACGCCTCCCCCACAGCGGGTGCGCAGCGCTGCGATCTGCCGTCACTGCCACACCTGTGAGGAGCTGCACCATGCAATTCGGCATCTACAGCGTCGGAGACGTGACCCCCGATCCGACCACGGGCCGGGTCCCGACCGAGCACGAGCGGATCAAGTCGATGGTCCGGATCGCGCTCAAGGCGGAGGAGGTGGGTCTGGACGTCTTCGCCACCGGCGAGCACCACAACCCGCCCCATGTGCCCACGTCCCCGACGACGCTGCTCGGCTACATCGCCGCGCGCACCGAGCGGATCATCCTGTCCACCGCGGTCACCCTGATCACCACGAACGACCCGGTGAAGATCGCCGAGGACTACGCGCTTCTCCAGCATCTGGCCGACGGACGCGTGGACCTGGTGCTCGGCCGGGGCAACACCGCTCCGGTGTACCCGTGGTTCGGCAAGGACATCCGGCTGGGCATCCCCCTCGCGCTGGAGAACTACGCGCTGCTGCACCGGCTGTGGCGGGAGGAGGAGGTGAACTGGCACGGCAAGTTCCGTACGCCGCTGAGCCACTTCACCGCCACGCCCCGGCCGCTGGACGGCGTGCCTCCGTTCGTCTGGCACGGCTCGATCCGCAGCCCGGAGATCGCGGTGCAGGCCGGCCACTACGGCGACGGATTCTTCGCCAGCAACATCCTGTGGCCCAAGGAGCACTTCCAGGACCTGATCGCGCTCTACCGGCACCACTACGCGGAGAGCGGGCACGGCCGGCCCGAGCAGGCCGTCGTCGGGCTCGGCGGGCAGGCCTTCATGCGCAAGAACTCGCAGGACGCCATCAGGGAGTTCCGGCCGTACTTCGACAACGCGCCGGTGTACGGGCACGGTCCGTCCCTGGAGGACTTCATGGAGATCACGCCGCTGTCCGTGGGCAGTCCGCAGCAGGTGATCGAGAAGACCCTGCGGTTCCGTGAGTACTTCGGCGACTACCAGCGGCAGATGTTCAACATGGACCACGCCGGGCTGCCGTTGAAGACCGTGCTGGAGCAACTGGACATGCTCGGCGAGGTGGTTCAGGTGCTGCGCAAGGAGTTCGCGAACCAGCGGCCCGCGGGGGTCGCCGAGCCGCCGGTGCACCCCGCCGTGGCGGCTCGCCGGCAGGAGCCGGCGGCCGGCTGACCGGCGCCCCGCCGCCCGCACGGGCCGGCGGCCGGTTCCCCGCGTCCCGGGGGCCGGCCGCCGGCCCAGGGGGGCGCGGGGCAAGGGGTCCAAGCGGACGGCCCCCAGGACCCGTGGGTCCTGGGGGCCGTAGCCGCGCGCGGGCCGGGGGAAGCGGCGCGGCGGTGCGGGGCGGGGTGTCAGGGCTTGCGGGCGACCAGCACGCCGTTGGCTCCCTGGCCCTCGAACGGCGTGACGCCCTCCGGCTTCAGGCCGAACTCCTCCATCCACGCGGAGTACTCGGCCGCGGTGTAGTTGCGGCCCCACGTCTCGATGAGCATGTTCAGGCTCATCAGCGCCGCGGGCGCCGGACCGCGCTTGTCGTCGGAGACGAACGACTCCGTGATCAGCAGGACACCGCCGGAGGACAGCGCCTCGGCACAGGACCGCAGGATCTTGCGCGCGTCCTCCACGCTCCAGTCGTGCAGGATGTTGGAGAGCAGGATCGCGTCGTAGCCGCCGGGCACGCCGCCGACCTTGAAGAAGTCACCGCTGGCGAAGGAGATGCGGTCCGCCAGGCCGGCCTTCTCCACCCGCGGCTTGGTCAGGTCGCACACGAACGGCAGGTCGAAGACGGTGGTCTTCAGGTGCGGGTAGCGGTTGCACAGCTCGATGTCGTACGCCGCGCCGCCACCGCCCACGTCCAGCAGCGTCTTGATCGAGGTGAAGTCGAAGTGCTCGGCGAGCTGGCCGGCGGTGTACGCCGACAGCGAGTGCATGGCGTCCCAGAAGTGTTCCTTGACGACCGGGTCGTCCGGCTCGAACAGCGACCCCTGGTTCTCCACGTCCCAGGTGTAGGGGCGGTTGCCGCGCAGTGAGTCGAGCATCTTGATGTAGGCGGGGTACTCGTGCTTGTCGACCAGCGTCACCCAGCCGCCGAAGTACCGCGGCTTGCCCTTGACCAGGAACTCCTCGGACAGCGGGGTGTTGTGGTAGCTGCCGTCGTCGTCGAGCCGCAGCAGGTCGAGCGAGACGAGCGCGGTGAGCAGCAGTTCCGCGGGGCGCTCGTCGATCCCGTGCCGCTCGGCGAAACCGGCGAGGGTCGTGCTGCCGCCCCCGGCGAGCTCGGTGAACAGCTCGAGCTCCGTGGCCAGACCGAGCGCCTTGAACGCGTAGACGCCGAGGGTCAGGTCCATCAGAGGGGTCGGGGTGAGGGGCGAAGTCATGTAGATCCTCCGTTGCTCATCGATGGCGTGAAGCTCGACTCGCTTTGACAGTACGAGTACGGACGAACACTCTCCAGTGATCGCGGGCGACCCACGACGACTTTGAGAGGTAAGGCGGCCGGTGTCATTCCGGCTCCGTGCGCGCCGCCCGGTCGACGGCGTCCAGGACCCGGGCGGTGCGTACGATCTCCCGGGCGGTGGGCGGCTCCCAGCGCAGGTCCCCCCGCAGCTGGCCGAGGAAGGCCTCCAGCGCGGCCCCGGCCCGCAGCCGCGGCCGGACGGTCACACTGGCGCGCGTCCCCTCGATGTGCAGGAGCATCCCGCCCGGCCGGGACGTCCAGCCGGCCTGGAGAGTCACCGGCACACCGCCCCAGGACAGCACGGCCGCCCCGCCCACGTTCAGGTCGGCGTCGGGACGGGTGAGGTAGGAGGCGCCGCACACCCGCAGGCCGGCCGAGGGATCCAGCCACTCCAGCAGGTCGACGAGGTGGACCGCGAGGTCGGCGAAGGCTCCGGCGGCGCCGTGCCGTTCGGCCAGCATCCAGGCGGTGGGCCCGGTGAACGCGTCGTCGAGCAGCCCCGGGTGGGTGAAGCGGAGGTGCACGCCCGCCAGCTCGCCCAGGCCGCGGTCGGCCAGCGTGGCGCGCACCTCCCGCAGTTCGGGCGCGCAGCGGAGGAACATCGCGGTGGTGACCGGACGTTCGGCCGCCGCGAGGAGCACCGCGAGCCGGCCGGTCTCCTCGGCGGTGGCCGCCAGGGGCTTCTCGACCAGCGCCGGGACACGGGCCCGTACGGCCTGGCGCAGCAGGCTGCCGTGCTGGGCCGTGGTGGAGACGATCACGGCCGCGTCGGCCCCGGCCAGTGCCTCGGCCGCGTCCCGTGCGGGCTCGATGCCGGCCACCGGTGCCGGGCGGTCGCTGTAGACGGCGGTCAGCGCGGCCCACGGGTCGCGGGCGACCACCTCCAGGTAGTCCGGGAGGTGCACGTGGTCCGTCCCCAGCACCGCGAGCCGCAGCGGGGCCGCGGGGGTCATCCGGCCGCGGCCATCTGGTCGTTGGGTACGGGCCGGCCGAAGGTGCGGTCGCTGTAGACGAGGGGCGCGCGGTCGCCGGCGTGGGTCGCCTCGACCCGTCCCACGAGGATGCTGTGATCGCCTCCGTCCAGGATCTCGTGGGTGGTGCAGGCGATGCGCGCCGCCGCCTCCGGCAGCCCGGGCAGGCCGAGTTCGCAGGGCGTCATGTCGTCGGCCTCGAACCGGTCCACGCCCGAGGCCGCGAAGCGCAGGGCGACATCGCCCTGGTCGTGCGCGAGTACGTTGATGAGGAAGTGCGGGGCCGAGGTGAAGGCGCCGTGCGTGCTCGCGCCCTTGTCCAGGCAGATGAGCACGAGCGGCGGATCGAGGGACAGCGAGGAGAAGGAACTCCCGGTGAAGCCCCACCGCCGCCCGGACGCGTCGGCCGTGGTGGCCACCGTGACAGGGCTGGGTACGCGGGACATGGTCCGGGTGAAGGCGAGGCGGTCGACAGGCATGCGGTCATCCGTTCGTGTGTGGGGCGTGAGCGGGCGGAGATGAGGGGTGGGCGCACCGTCCGCCGGGCCGCCGCGCGGGGCGCGCGCGGCCTCGCCGCCCGGCGAGGGGGCGGGCCGGGACCGGGCTGTCCTCCTCGGTCGCCACGCCCTTGGCCACGGCGTCATGGGCGAGGTCGATGATCCGGGCGACCGTGCG
>NZ_JBEZUP010000072.1:0-10678 GCF_040636485.1 Streptomyces sp. NPDC038707 | reverse complement strand
ACGGCACGCCCTACAGCGAAACCACCGCCTTCCCCACGGCGCCCAAGCTCGAACTAAGCATCGCGGCTTGACCTACTAACCCCATCGGATGTCTTGACCTGCGGCTACACAGGATGAAAGAGGTTCAGTCGTGCCTACGTGAAACAGCACGACCGCGGACGTGAGCAGCCCGAGAGCCATTAGGGCTGCCACCGCAAGTCTTCGCCGGCGCCCACGGAAGCGGTGGGTCTCGTCCCTGACCGTAGGGGGGTGCTCATCCACGATTACAGGGTGACCAACCGGAGCAGCCGGTTCCGCAACGACACGCGTGCCCTACAGGACCAGTGTCGTGAGCAGCGGTCGACAGGGAAGGTGTCAGCCCCGCGCGCTTCGGCGGCGCAGACCCCCAGGAAGCACTGAGAGTGAGGCATGAGGTGTTCCTCAAAGCGTGGGGACAAGCCAACCTTGCTCCGTGCGACCCGCTCACTGGCGGGGTCGTGAACGCCGTCCATGAGATTCCCCCACCTTCCCGGTCGGGTGAAGTGCAGAGAAGGTCGACGGAGTATCGGCCCTGCGGGCTCTTCGCGAACTCGCCGCTACCCGTGAAAACCATCCACACCTTCACAGGCCACCGACGGTCCAAGAAGCCGTGTGTGATCGCCGAAAAGCCGATCCCCGCCGTGAACCCCACATAGCCGATCGGGAGGTCGAGCAGGACCGTTGTGCACGCGAGTATCACAGCCATGACCAGGTGATACACCGCCACATGGGCAATCAGCGCCCGCCAGGACTCCTTGGCCTTCACTCCATCGGCGCCCGGCTCAGGGCGGCCTTTCGCCGCAGCCTGCTTGTCCGTTTGCCAGCAATGATCCGCCCAGACGTGAGAGGCGAACAGCACCGCGAACACCGCGCGGCGAAGGTGGCTGCCGATGTCACGCGACCGTCACCCCCGCGGATGCAATCCGGGACGCGGCGCTGACGTTGGACAAGCGAGACAGTCGCGGCCGCCAGCGAGCACGACTCGCCGCCCAGGCCCGGCTCCAGATCGAGACACGATGGAAGGTGGACACGCTGTTCGCCGCGTTAACCCAGTGATCCCCGACCGAGTGGGCGATGAACAGCGCGATGGACAGCGCGGCGAACACGGCGGCGGAGTCGGGCATGATGAGGCTCCCTGGTCTGTGACGGGCTGGGGAGGGATGAGGCGGCCGGTCGCCTGGCAGTGAGTCGGCCGCCCTGCCCGGTCAGCGCTTGAAGGTGAACGTGATGTCGCCGTTGTGGGTGCCGCCCGAGACGCCGTAGTGGTCGCCCTCAACGACGGCCGGCTGCGCGGCCTCGGCCTCCGCCGCCTCCCTGGCACGGAAGTCGGCGTACAGCGCGTCCGCCTGCGCCTGGACCCACGTCTCGCGGTTCGTCGTTCGCCATGGTGATCTCCTGTCTGATCGGGCTGGTCGGATCGGTGTGGTGGGTCAGCGGCCGAGGTGGCGCCGGCCGCTGTCGTACATCCGGCGCACGGAGCTGTGCTTGTCCGGGTCGCCGAGCACCCGGCGGGCGATCTGCGGCCAGGACATCTGCTCTTCACCGCGGGCCTCGTGCCCGTCGCGCAGCTGCACGACGAGGACGGCCGCGCGGCGCTCCAGCAGCCGGACCAGGTCGGTGGTGTGCCGGGCGACCTCGGCGAGGGAGGCGCCGTCGGGGGCCACGTTCTCGGTGGTGCCGAGGGCGGCGAGCGCGGCCTCGAGCTGGTCGCCCTCGATGGCGGCGGTGAGGTAGCCGCGGGGGTCGTCCTTCGGCGCCCAGGTGATCTCGGCCTTGTAGCCGGCGGTCTTGGTGACGGTGACGCTCACGGAATTGTCCTTCGTGAGGTGGGTGGGTCAGGCGAGGTGCTGGGCGGCGGCCGTTTCCAGCGCCTCGTGCGCGATCCGGGCGGCGGCGCCGGCCGCGTCGACGGCCTGGTGGTCGCCGGACGGCGCGTCACCGACGGCCACGGACGCGGCGACCAGGTCGACGGCCAGGTCCTGGAGGTGGGCCGGGACTTCGGAGAGCCGGACACCGGTCAGGGCCTGCGTCACGGCGGTCCGGGCCGTGTACCGGGAGGCCCGGGCCTCAGCCGTCTCCGGCTCGCCCTCGCGGCGGGCGATGTGCTTGAGGAACTGGGCTGCCCGGTGCGCGGTCGCCGCGCCGAGGAGCTGGGCGACAGCGGCCCGCTGCGCCTGGCGGTCACGGTGCCGGCGGCCCGACACCGTGGTCAGGTGCTGCAGCGTGCCGGTCAGGGCGACGCCCAGCAGCGTGCCCAGTACCGCGATCAGCGTTGTGATCACGTGCCCTCCTCGGTCACCCGTCGATGCCTTGCGCTTTGTGCAAGGCAACTATGGCACGCGCCTTTGCGTAACGCGCAAGGAGATTGGGGGGCGCGCGGTGGGCGAGTCGACACAGAGATCAACGCGCTGCCGCCGATTTCAGACCGGGAGCACCCCGTCGGGCGCAAGCATTCGCGTGCCCGCCGGCTGAGAACCCGTCTTCGAGCCGCCGAGCAGCGGGTCTGCTTCCTGACGAGCCTTGGAAAAAAAGTTGTGGGCCGCTGTCGATCCGGTCGCGTCCCGTTCGACGTCATGATGGGCGGCGGCTCGCCGCACGGTGACGCGACAACCCGACGAGGAACCACGTGGATCAACTGCTGAGAGTCATGAACTTCAACGTCTCAAGTGACGGAATCGGTGCCGGTGAGCACCAGAGTCTTGAGAGTCCGTTCGGCCACGACCATCCCGAGAGGCTGTTCGCCTGGGCCGGGGCCACGGCGAGCTGGCCCATGCGCACCGCCCCCGGGGGGAGCCGGGGCCTCGACGACTACTTCACGCGAGACTTCGCACGCAACATCGGTGCCGAGATTATGGGCCGCAACAAGTTCGGGCCCCAGCGCGGGCCCTGGCAGGACCATGAGTGGCGCGGCTGGTGGGGGCAGGAGCCCCCGTTCCGCACGCCGGTGTTCGTCCTGACCCACCACACGCGTCCGTCGTTCACGCTCTCCGACACCACCTTCCACTTCGTCGACGGCGCCCCGGCCACGGTCCTCGAACAGGCGCGGGAAGCGGCACAGGGCCAGGACGTCCGACTCGGCGGCGGGGTCACCACCATCCGACAGTTCCTCGACGCCGACCTCGTCGACACCATGCACGTGGCGGTCTCACCGGTGAAACTCGGGTCCGGACTACGCCTCTGGGAGTCCCCCGAAGAGCTGCTCGACCGGTTCCACCTGGAGGTCGTGCCCAGCCCGAGCGGCGTGACGCACCACCTGTTCTGGCGAAGGTGACGCAAGGACCCACTCGGGGGGGCGGCTGAAAAGGTGGCTGGTCGACCTCGCCCGCGTCGGCGTCGACGGCCGCGCCGTCGACGCCGAACGGCTCCCCAGCCCGTTCACGCCGACCGGCGAGCGCCCGACCGGCCCGGCCTGGTACGCCACCCCCGCCGTCGCCTACGCGGTGGAGCTCGGCTTCGACGTCGCGCCGATCGAGGCGTACGTGCGCACCCAGACCGGTCGCTACCTGGACCCCTGGTACAAGCGGCTTCGCGACGCCTACGTGGACACGATGGCCGACCTCGGCGTCACCACCACCATGGGCGGGAGTGAGTTCCTGGACGCGATGGCCCGCTCCAAGGACGCCGACCCGGCCCTGAACCTGGTGCTCAAGGCGATCAAGGCCACGGCGAAGGGTGGGATCGGCAAGCTCCGTCAGCGCAACCGCGGCCAGGTGCCGTCCTACGAGCCGTGGCCGGCCCTGGAGCGCGCCACGTGGCGCCCCGACATCCGGGCCGCCGTCCTGTCCTCGGTCCGGGTCAGCATGCACCGCAAGATGATGAAGACCGCCGCCGCGGCCGGCGTCTACCCGGTCGCGATCGGCACCGACGCCCTCGTCTACCCCTCACCCGGCCCATCCCCGCTCGACTTCCTGCCCCACACGCTCGAAGGAGAGCCCGCCAGGGGCACGTTCCGGCTCGGAGTCTCACCCGGCCAGGTCAAGCACCAGGGCACCCAGACCGTCCTGTGGGCGGAGCAGCAGTTCGAGGAACACGGCGGCGTCTTCAACATCGCCAACTTGGTCAAAGTGTAGGTACTCAGAATCCGCGTCATGTTCTCGTGAGCGATGACCTCTGAAAAGCACTTGTGACGCGAATCTGAGATTCCCGCCCGGAATGATCACCCTTTCGGGCGATCGAAAGTGCGTGTGATCGTTCGCACCCCAGTGCCCGTGCAACTGTCCTGCGATCAAGGACGGTTACATGAGCACTGGGGTGGACGGTGGATGCAGAGGTGTGTGTTCGGCTTGCCGAGGGTGAGGCGTCCGAGGGCCTCGCCTGGGAGTCGGTGCCGCTGGAGATGTTGTACGCGGCTGAGACGTGGCGGACGTTCCGCTGGTACATGGGGCAGAAGCACTACTCGGGTTCGTACTGGTCGAGTACCCAGTCGGATCACGTGATCTACGAGTCGCGATTGGAGCTGGCACGGCTGCTCTATGCCGACTTTGACCGGGATGTGACCGCGATCCTGGCCCAGCCCTTCTTGCTGCGGGCCGAGGTGGACGGCGTGCTGCGTCGGCACATCCCGGACTACCTGATGGCAACAACAGTTGGCCCGCTGGTCGTTGACGTCAAGCCGCGCCACCGGGCGGCCAAGCCGGAGCACGCGTTCACCTTCGCCTGGACCCGCGAGGCGGTCGAGTCCCGCGGCTGGCGCTACGAGGTGTGGAGTGAACCGCCGGACGCCGAGTTGGCCAACGTCCGGTTTCTCGCGGGTTACCGCCGTGACTGGCTGTTCGAGCCGGACCTGACCGAGGAGATATCCGACCTGGCGGTGGGGGAGGAGTCACCGCCTAAGACGCATGGTGTGATCGCTCGTTGAACCATGCATGACGGATCTGGTGGAGCGGTTGGTGCCGGGCGAGTTGTGGACGCTGTTTCGGCGGGTGGTCCCGCCGACGGATGTCATACGCCCGCAGGGTGGTGGCCGCCGACGGGCCGGGGACCGTGAATGCCTGGCGGCGATCATTTTCGTCGCAACCTCGGGCTGCACCTGGCGGCAGATGCCGCCGGTGTTCGGGCCGGCGTGGCCCACCGTCTACCGACGCTTCGCCCAGTGGAGCCAAGACCGAGTCTGGGCCCGGCTCCACCGCGTCATCCTCGACGAACTCGGCGCTCAGGGCGAGCTGGACTGGTCGCGGTGCGCGATCGACTCCGTCAGCATCCGGGCCGCAAAAGGGGGCCACTGACCGGACCGAATCCGACCGACCGCGGCAAGCCGGGATCGAAAATCCACCTGATCTGCGACCGGAACGGACTGCCCCTGTCTCTGGGTATCTCGGGCGCCAACATGCACGACAGCCTCGGCCTTGAACCGCTTGTGCGCGGGATCCCACCCATTCGATCCCGCCGCGGCCCACGGCGACGAAGGCCAGGCAAGCTCCACGCCGACAAGGGCTACGACTACGACCACCTGCGCCGATGGCTCCGTAAGCGCGGCATCCGCCACCGCATCGCACGCAAGGGCATCGAGTCCTCACAGCGGCTCGGCCGACACCGCTGGGTCGTCGAGAGAACCGTGTCCTGGCTCGCCGGCTGCCGTCGCCTCCACCGCCGCTACGAGCGCAAGGCCGAACACTTCCTTGCCTTCGTCGGCATAGCCGCAGCCCTCATCTGCCACCGCCGACTTACGACTCTCCTCACGGCCTGAGCCGGTTCTGCTGTACGTCGAAGCAGACCAGCCCCATGGACTCCGCCACGGCTGCTGCGTAGGCGGACGCCTCCTCGGCCATGCTCCAACGCATGGGGAAGTAGATCAGCGGACCCCTGGCTTCGCCGATCAACGGCCCCGTTGACCAGGGTGAGGTGTCCTCCTCGTCCTCGGTGAGGTCGCACCACCGCTCAAGCAGCGCTGCCACATAGGTCGCTATGCGTTCGGATGCGGGCTCTTCCACCTCGCTGCCGATGTAGCGGTCGTACAGGTCGTTGAAGACCCGGGCGGCAGTCTTGTCATCCGCCAGCCTATCACCTTCCCAGACAGCAAGGTCGTAGCTCATGCCAGGAGGCTTTCATGCTGCTCTGACAGCCATAAGAAACGACGTCTAAGCCCTGCGCCTCGCCGCCATCACCAAATCCGGGAACCCCCATGCCCCACAAAAGCCTGCGGCCGCGCCCGACGGCCGCACCGCCCGGCATACCGTTCACCGCCGCCCTGGGGCGCTCCCATCTCAGCGCCCCGCAGCTGGTGCGGACCGTCAACGTCAAGCTGGAGGCGACGGGCCTGCCCGCCCTGCACCCCACCGCCGCCTACAACTGGTGCACCGGGTCCATGCCCCGCTCACCCCAGGTCCGCTCGCTTGTGGCGCTCACCCTGTCCGAGGCCACCGGCACCACGGTCACAGCCGACGAACTCTGGGGCCCGTCCACCCGGCCCCGGCCCGTCCTGTCGGCTGCCGACGAACTTCTCGGCCACCGCCGCCTGCCCGACGTACTCAACGCCGCTGCCCATTGGAGCGCCGAAACCACCGTTCACGCCGACACCCAACCCCAACCCGCCGCCCCCACCACCCTGTTCACAGCCGTCTGGGATGCCACACACCAGCCCCCGGGCTCGGCCTGCGGCATGCGGCGCTCCGTACCCCTCGCTCGACGGCACGGCCGCGCCCAGCGGTGTGCCGCTGCTCCCGGCGCACCCTGCGACCTGCGACGCGGTGGCGGACCTGCTGGGCTGCGAGGGCGGCTGGCACACACCCGAACCGTCCCGCACCGGCGCGACGCTGCTCGCCCGGCACCCGGGGACCCCCCAAGCACTGGAGGAACTCCTGACCACTTCCTGACGCCCCGGCAGCCGGGCCAGCACACGCCGGTGCGGCGGCCCGGGCCCGACCGGCTCCCACCCGGACACACCGCAGTACCGCGGTGGGCACTCATCCGGCGCGGCGCGGCGCTGCTCCAGGCTCCGGGGGCCGGTGTCAGAGGGCGGTGAGGGTGCTTTCCACCACGCCGAGCAGGGCGTCCCTGTCCTTCTGGAGCCGGGTGAGCACACGCAGTCCGTAGTACGTGCTGAGAATCTGGCGGGCGAGTGTCCCGGCGCTCCGCTCCGGGAGTTCTCGCTGGCGCGCTGCCCCCGGGCGATGGTCTCGGTCCGCGCCCGCTCGACCGTGGTGAAGTGCCGGCGGACCTCCTCCCGTACGTCGGCGTCCGCGTCGCCTATGTCACCGCGGTCAGCGTCGCGTAGACCACTACGTTGCCCAGGTAGCCGGTGTCCTCGGAGTAGCCGCCGCCGCAGGTGATCAGCCGCAGTTCGGACCGGCCGGAACTGCCGTAGACCTTCGCGCTGGGGAACTTCTTCTTGTCGTAGAGTTCGACGGCGCGGACGGCGAACACCGCTGTCCGCCGGTCCGCCCTGCTGATCTCGATGGTGGCGCCCTCGGTCAGGTCGCCGAGGTGGTAGAACACACCGGGGGCGCCGGCGGGTGTGTCCACATGCCCGGTGGCGATGGCCGTGCCCGCCGAGCCGGGAGCGATGCCGTCGCCGTACCAGCCGGCGAGGCCGGGTTCCTCCGGCGGCGGGGTCCGCAGCGCCCCCGCCGCATCGAGGCCCACTCGTGTCATCGGGGCGTCGACGCCGATGACGGCGATCCGGATCCGGACCGGATCCGCGGGGGGCAGCGGACGGACCGTCGGGGGAGGGGAGAGGGCGGCAGAGGCGGAGAGGGCCAGGGCCGCCGGAGGCCGCGGTGGCTCCTCGTCGTGGCCCCCGCTGATCAGCAGCACCGCGCCTGCCGCCATCGCCCAGCCCAGGGGGACCACCGCGGGGAGGAACGTGCTCAGGGGAGTGCGGGTCCGGCGGCCGGATGCCATCGCGGTCGAGCCTCTTCTTCGCGGCGGATGCGGGGTGGCGGCTGGAGCGTGGAGCACGCGGCGAGTGGCCCGCGCCGTCATCGGGTCCCTCCCGTTTCCGGAGCCCGGCCGCGGGCCGGAACGGATGCGACCGGCCAGCGGACTCGGGCGGTCAGGCGCGGTCACCGTTCGGGCGGCGGCAGATCCAGACCACACCGGCGGCGGCCGTGAGGAGCAGCCCGGCACCCAGGCCGAGCCCCGTGCCGGAGTCGTCGGCCGGACCGAAGCCGGCGTCGACCGAGCCCTCCGGAGTGCGGCCGGTGATCTGGTACGTCTCCGTGACCTTGGTCAGTGGCGGACACTTCAGGGTGACCGTGTCGCTGCCCGGGCCGGTGCCTTCCGGGATCTGGAACTGCCCGGTGAGCACGCCCTCCTCGTCGCCCGCGAAGAGGTGGAAGTCTCCTCCCGCCTCCGACGTGCCCTTGCCGTAGTCCGCGTCGGGGTCGCAGGCCCTCGTACTGACCGTGACTATGGACCCCGGGGAGGCGTTCCACGGATCGATGCTGATCTCCGATTCGTCAGCGGCGGCAGCGGCCGAGATCTGCAGTACCAGAGCACCCAGAGCCAGCCCGATACTTGCACCCATGTGTGTGTAACGCATGCGGATCCTCCAACGGGCAGTGCCCGGCCTGTCTGCGCGGCGACTCTTCTGTGTTCCGCTCACGAGGCAACCGACAGTCCGTCAGTCCCGCAACCCGACACATCACCAGGTGTGTCACCCGGTCAGGCGCAAAGGCGACCCCGCCTGACCGCTTACGCAGGTCACCGGGGCGAAGACCAGTGTCACGCGTCACCCGCCGCCCCGTCCCCATATCGGTGAAGCCGACCGCGCGGCCTCGCACGGCGTGGGTGCGCCTCAGGACGGGCTGATCGTGGAGGGAGGCGGACTCCAGGTACTGGGTGTGGCCGTTGGGACACGTCAGGAGCGGGGGGAGGTGTCCGGCGGATGAGTAGTGCGCTTCCCGTGGGCCGTCGGGCAGGCCTTTGACGACGGCGTAGGCGCAGGTCGCGGTGGAGTGCGGGTACAGGGTGAGGGTCGCGAGGTCGAGGCGGCGCAGCACCTCCGCGGGCCGGTCCTGGCAGTCGACGGCGATGCCGCGGAGCATGTTGCGCAGTTGGCTCATCGTCACGGCGGCGTTCAGATCATGCCCGGCCACGTCTCCGATGACCACGGCCGTGTCGCCGTCGGGCAGGGTGAAGGCGTCGAACCAGTCAAGGCCGACCTGGGCGGTGGTACTGGACGGGGCGTAGCGTGCGGTGATCTCCATGGACGGGATGTGCGGGAGGCGGGGCAGCAGGGAACGCTGAAGGCGCTCGGCCGCGGTACGGGTGTGCTGGTGCAGACGGGCGTTGTCGACACTCAGCGAGATGCCTTTCACAAGGTCGGCGACGAGGAGCGCGTCCTGTTCGGTGAAGGGGGCGTCGTGGCCGGTACCCACGACGATCAGGGCGCCCAGCACCTCGCGCCGGGCCCGCAGCGGCGCCATGATCGTGCTGCCGGCGCCCAACTGCTCGAACAGCCTCAGCTGCCGGGCGTCCAAGGCGCTCTCCGCCTGGTCCGGTGAGGGAATGTCGGTGATCAGCAGGGGTCCCGCGCCATTCAGTACCCGGGCCAGCGGGCCCCGCGCGTTCTCGGACACCGGGGGCAGCCTGCCGAGGTCCACCCCGGCGCTCAGCGCCTGAGGCTCGCGGTGGACGACACAGACCCGCTCGACATCCCCGTGCTCGCCGAGCAGGTCGACCACGCACCAGGCGGCCATCCGCCGGGTGAGGACCTGGCACACCCGGCGCAGTCCCTCGCGCAGGTCGAGTGTGCTCGACAGCGCGCTGATGGTGTCGGCCAGCAGGCTCAACCGCTCCCAGGACCGTGCCGCCTGCTCACCGTCGGCCCGCGGCGCCGCTGCCGCGCCGGCATGCAGCCGTACCGCCGGCCCGGGCCCGGAACGTGATACCGGCCGGTCCTCCCCGGGAGCCGTCGCCCTGGGCATGAACTGGCCGATCCGTACCGTGCGGCCGTCCACCGCCTCCTGGCTCCGGACGTGCAGACGCACAGGGACCAGGCTGCCGTCGCGGTGCAGCGCCGGAAGGGGGATGGACCGGCCCATGATGCGGGACCGGCCGGTCAGCCGGAGCCTGGTGAACCCGGCACGATGACGCTCGCGCAGATGCTCCGGGAATCAGCACGGTCAGCGGTCTGCCGATCAGCTCGTCGGTCTGCCATCCCAGCAGGTCGGCCAGAGCGGCGTTGGCCGCGATGATCCGGCCGCCGTCGTCGGCCGCGACAGTCGGGACATCGCTGTCCTCGACATCGCCGGCGTCCCACGGCGCCAGTTCGACGAAGGTCGCGTCCGGCACGCCGGGCAGCAGCGTCCACGCGGTGGGCGGACCTCCGGAGAGCTGGGTGACCAGATGGTCGAGCACCCATTGGTAGTGGCTGCGCACGTGCGGCGGAGCCGGGAGGGTGAGCAGGGACCCCAGCTGCGCCGCCGCGTAGCCTTGTTCGAAAACGTGCCGCAACGTGTCCACGGCGGGCGCGGTCTCCAGCGGGAAGGCGATGTCCAGGGTCATCGTGACGCCACCGGTGACCGTCTCCTCCAGCGCGGATGACACGCACGCGTTGATCACATTGGCCACATCGTTGGCCACGAGCAGCGCGGGGCCCGACACTCCGGCGTGCTCCTCGACGTGTGTGGTCAACATCAGTTCGCGCAGCAGCTCGTCACCGTGCTGCTGCGCCGCGCGGAACACGATGTAGGGCATGTCGACCAGTGTCACGACGGCG
>NZ_JBEZUP010000071.1:0-11194 GCF_040636485.1 Streptomyces sp. NPDC038707 | reverse complement strand
CTCATGGAACAGCACACCCTCCAGAGCGCCGACCACCTCATCGAAACCCTCGAAGAACGCGGCCTCTGGAAGGACGAAACCACCTCCTGAACCACAGGGGTGCCACCCGCCGCGACGGAGGACTCCAGGTGCCGGGGCCGGCTACTTCGCCGGTGTGGCGGGCTGGTCGGCGTGGGCGGCCCAGGAGGCGAGGATACGCAGGCCGTCGTGGGAGGGGGTGCCGGGTTCGGCGGTCCAGGTGACGAGCTGCTGGGCAGGGTCGGTGGCCCAGGTCAGGGTGTCCCAGTCGAGGGTGAGGTCACCGGCGACCGGATGGTGGTAGACCTTGGTGCCCATGCCGCGGACGGCGACGTGGTGGGCGCCCCACCAGCGGCGGAAGTCCGCGTCGTGGACGGACAGTTCCCCCACGAGCGCGCTCAGGCGGGGGTCGTGCGGATCACGCGCGGCTTCCATGCGCAGCTGTGCCACGCACGTATGGGCGACCGTCTTCCACTCGGGGTAGAGGTCCCTGAAAGCGGGGTCCATGAACACCAGCCGGACAACGTTGCGCTGCTTCTCGGGGATCTTCCCGAAGTCGGTCATCAGCGCGGCGGCCATCGGGTTCCAGGCCAGGACGTCCATACGGCGGCCGAGGACCATGGCCGGGGTGGTGACGAGGTCGTCCAGGAGCCGGCGCAGCTGGGGCTGGACCTTCTGCACGGCGTGGCGCCGGGGGCGGGCGTCGTCGCGGCCGGCCAGTTCGAAGGCGTAGTCGCGTTCGTCCTCGTTCATGTGCAGGACCTCGGCGAGAGCCTCCAGCACGGGCCGGGAGGCCTGGCGGCGGCCCTGTTCCAGACGGGTGTAGTAGTCGGTGCTGATGGAGGCGAGCAGGGCCACCTCCTCGCGGCGCAGGCCCTTGACCTGCCGTCTGCCCCCGGTGTCCGGCAGCCCCACCATGGCGGGGCTCAGCTCCGTCCGGCGGGCCTTGAGGAAGGCACCCAACTCGTTGCGGTGCGCGTTGCTGCTCATGCCGTCCAGCATGACAGCGAACACCCGTGCCGGGAGGGGGCCGGCGCTGTCCCAGGACATCCCTGTCGGGGGCTGCGAACCGCCCATTCCGCACGGCTGCCACAGGTGGAAGCCTTCAACACGTGGCAGTCGGGTCCGGCCACGGGAGACACACTTTCCCTCCCCGAAGGCCGGTCGGACGGGCGCCACACAGGCTATTCCACCCCGGAACCAAGGAACGCCACAGCACATGAAGGCAAACGTCACCTTTCCCAGCGCCGGTCTCTCCCTCGCCGGCATCCTCTACACCCCGGACAGCCACACCGGCGCACCCCTGCCGGCCGTGGTCGTCTCCCACCCCGGCGGTGGTGTGAAGGAGCAGACGGCGAGCATCTACGCGGAACGTCTGGCCCGCGAAGGCTTCGCCGCGCTCGTCTTCGACGCCGCCTACCAGGGGGAGAGCGAGGGCACCCCGCGCGGCCTGGAGAACCCCTTCCAGCGCGCCGAGGACGTCCGCGCCGCCATCACCTACCTGACCACCCGCGACGACATCGACCCCGCCCGCATCGGCGCCCTCGGTATCTGCGCCTCCGGCGGCTACGTGCCCTTCGCCGCCCAGACCGACCACCGCATCAAGGCGGTCGCCACCGTCAGCGCCGTCGACATCAACAGCCTCCTGGTCGAAGGCCTCGGCCGCACCCAGGGTCCCGAGGTCCTTCAGGGCCTGCTCGACCAGGCCGGCGCCCTGCGCACCGCCGAGGCCAAGGGCGAGACCCCGGCCGTGCTGAACTGGGCCCCCGAGAGCCCCGAGGGCCTGGAGGAGGCGCCGACCCTCTACCGCGAGGCGCAGGACTACTACCGCACCCCCCGCGGCGGGCACTGCAACTCCACCAACGAGTGGCCGCTGCGCAGCATCGACCACATCGCCCAGTTCGAGCCGTACGCGCTGATCCGGCTGATCGCCCCGCGCCCGCTGCTGATGATCGTCGGCTCCGACTCCGACACCGCCTACTTCAGCCGCGAGGCCATCGAGAAGGCCGACGGGCCCAAGGAACTGTTCGTGGTCGACGGGGCCACCCACGTCTCCCTCTACGACAAGGACGAGCACGTCACCCCCGCCGTCGCCAAGCTCACCGACTTCTTCGGTCAGTACCTGGCCGGCTGAGACCACCCTCTCCGGCCCTGTGGCGCCGCCCCTCTGCGAGGGCGGCGCCACAGGCCGTTTGCTCTCCATGACCTTCCCCGGGACCGACGCGCCCCGCGCAGCGCTTCACCGCCGCCTCCGCCCGTCACCGGGCGGAGGCGTATCGGCCCTGGCGGTGAGCTCAGGGGGATCCCAGGTGTCCAACTCCCTGGACACCCGCCGGCCGGAAGGCTTCCTGGAGTACGGGTTCGGCAGCGCCGCCCCGTACAGCCACCGACCGAAGTGACCCCCCGTAGCCCTCAACCGCGGCAAGCGGTGCATCAGCATCGACATCAAGGACCGGGAACAACTGGTCACGCTGCACCGGTTGATCGCCGAGCGCGCCGACGTCTTCGTCCACAACCTCCGGCCGGGCGCCGCCGCCACCTACGGGCTGGACCCGGACAGCCTGCGGGCACCAAGCCGGAGCTGATCTGCTGCGAGATCGGCGCCTTCGGGCACCAGGGGCCGCTGAGCACGCTGCCCGGCTACGACCCACTGATGCAGGCGTTCGCCGGCATCATGAGCATCACCGGCGAGGAGGACCGGTCCCCGGTGCGGGCCGGGGTGTCCATCGTCGACTTCGGGACCGGGATGTGGGCCGTGATCGGCATCCTGGCGGCGCTCCACCGGCGCGCCGCCAAGCACTCCGGCGCGACCGTGAACGCCTCGCTGCTGGAGACGGCCCTCGCCTGGATGTCCATCGGCATCGCGAGCCACAACGCCGACGGGGCACCCGGCGGACGGCACGGCTCGGGCGTGGCGTTCATCGTGCCGCACCGTGCCTACCCGGCCGCCGACGGCGATCTGGTCGTCAGCTGTGCGAACGACGCGCTGTTCGGCCGGCTGAGCGAGGCACTCGGGCGGCCGGAATGGGCCGGGGACGACAGATTCGCCACGAACGCGGCGCGCCTGCGCAACCGGGCCGAGATCGACCGGCTCATCGCCGAGCGGCTGGCCCGGCAACCGCGCGCCCACTGGCAGGAGCGGCTGCAGTCGGCCGGCGTCCCGGTGGCTCCGATCCAGACCACCGCCGAGGTCGTCGCCCACGAGCAGACGCGCGCGCTCGGCATCATCGGCAATCCGCCCGACGACGAGCTGGGCGTGGTGGGCCTGCCCCTGTCCTTCGACGGCAGACGTCCGCCGCCGCTGCACGCGGCGCGTCACATCGGCGCGGACGACGACAAGATCGGGGACGTGCTGAAGGACCGGCTCTGAGAACGGCCGCCGGTACGGGAGGGGAACGTCACGGCGTACCCGCCGGCGCGCTGCCGGTGGTTCCTCCGTACCGGCCGGCTCACCGCCGACGGGTGGTCCGGCCACCGACGACTCGACAATCCGCGCGCACCTTGAGGGCGGTCACATGGGCATGTTCAACCGGCTCCACCTGATCCGTCAGGTCGACCTGTTCACGCTGCGACTCTTCCTCTCCGCGATCGAGGAACAGCAGACCGGCCGCGCGGCGATCCGCGAGAACATCGCCGCGTCGACGGCGACCAAACGCATCCAGATCCTGGAGGACATCTCCGGCATCCAGCTCCTGGAACGCGGACCGAAGGGGGTCGTCCCGAGCCCGGCGGGCGAGGTCCTGGCGCGTTACGTCCGGCAGATCTTCGACAGCCTGGAAGACCTGCGCTCGGAGATCTCCTCCTTCACCGAAGGCGTGCGCGGAGAGCTGACCATCGCATCGGCGCGCACCATCGTCGTCCCCTTCCTCGCCCGGGAGACGGGCGATTACAGCCGCGAGTTCCCGCTCGTGCGGCTGACGCTGCACGACGTCGAGAACGCGCAGGTCGTGCGGCAGGTCGCGCACGGCCAGGCGGACGTCGGTGTGTTCGCGGCGGCGTACGGGCTGGACCTCGACGGGGTCGACGTCACGCCCTACCGGCGTGACCGTCTGGTCGTCGTCGTACCGCGGGACCATCTGCGCAGCGAGCGGACCGGGGTGACGTTCCAGGACCTGCTGCCCGAGAAACTGATCGCGGTCACCTCCCTGCTCGGCGCCTTCCGTGCCGCCGCGGGCCGGCTGGAGCGGGAATTCGCACCGGAGTACCACGTCCGGAGCGCGAGTGTGGCGCTCAGCCTCGTCCAGGCCGGGCTGGGGGTCACCGTGCAGCCCGAGTGCCTGCTCACCCAGGAGGATCTGGGAAGTGTGGCCGTGCTCGAGCTCGCCGAGCCGTGGGCGGTGCGGAAGATCCACATCGCCACCGCGCGCGGACGCACTCCGAGCCCGGCCGCGGGCGCGTTCCTCACCCAACTGCTCGACCGGCCGAGCGACCACCGGGGCGCCTGAGCGTCCAGCGCACCCGCCCCGCGTTCCCGACCGCCCGGGAACGCGGGGTTTCGCGCGCGGCGGGCCCCTTCGCGTCCGGCGACCGGTGGCGGTCGCCGGACGCCGCGCCTACACCCGCTCGATCAACGCGACCTTGACGTGGTCGGGACGCTTGAGCGTGCCGTCGGGGACGAGTTCGACGACCGTCTTGACGTTGAGCGCGGAGCGGATGCGCTGTTCGAGCGCGGTGCGCAGCTCGTCCCGCTGCTCCTGTCCCATCCCGGCCGCGTGCTCCACGACCAGGGGCAGCGGGCGCTGCGTCGAGTGTCCCTCGAAGTCGGCCCGGACGCGCATCTCCCCGGTGGTCCGCGGTGCCAGTTCGAGGACCAACTGCTTGAGGGCCGAGGGAAAGACGTTGATCCCGCGGACGATGAGCATGTCGTCGGTGCGTCCGATGCACCGCACCTTGTAGCCCGTCCGGCCGCAGGAACAGTCGGTCCCGGTGACCACGACGTGGTCCCGGGTGCGGAAGCGCAGCAGGGGAGAGGCCTGGCGGCGAAGCGCCGTGTAGACCAGCTCGCCCTGGGCACCCTCGACCGGTGCGACCTGCTCGCCGGTCTCCGGGTCGATCAGTTCGGCGATCATGAGGTCCGGTGACAGGAAGTGCATTCCCTCGCCCGCCTCGCACTCGCCCCAGTAGGTGCAGGCGATGTCCGTGCCGCCGAGCATCTCCCGCGCGGTCGCGCCCCAGAGCGACTCGAGGTTGTCACGGACCGAGGGCAGCCCGCCGCCGGGCTCACCGCCGACGCTGATCGCGCGCACGCCCAGTTCACGGGCGGGCCGGCCGACGATCTTCGGGGCCTGCTCGGCGAGGTGGGCGAGGAAGTACGGGGTGCCGATCAGCGCGTTGGGACGTTGGTCCGCCTGGACGCGCAGCAGCCGTTCCGCCCCCGCCTCCGCACCGATCGGGATGTCGACGATGCCCATGTACCGCAGGATCTGGACGACCGGCAGGCCGCCGACGAAGCCCTTGCTCATGCCGAAGGCGTGCAACAGCCGGTCGCCGGGGCGGAATCCGTTGGCGTAGAGTGCCCGCGCGCCGAGTTCGCACCAGGTGATGATGTCGCTCGCGGTCAGCGCCACGTACGACGGGCTGCCCGTCGTACCGGAGGACGCCTGGATCTGGACGATGTCGCGGTCGTCCACGGCGACATGGGCGCCGAGCGGCGGGCAGCCGGCCAGACTGTCGCGCAGCTCCTGCTTCTCGGTGAACGGCAGTCCGGCCAGGTCCTCGACCGTCCTGACCCTCGAGGCGTCGATACCGTGCCCGGAGAATTTCTCCCGGTAGAAGGCGCTGTTCGCGGTCAGGTGAGCGATTTGTTCTCTCAGTCGTTCGTTCTGTACCGCCCGTGCCTCCGCGGGGGAAATGGTCTCGATGGGGCTCCAGTACTTCTCTGAGAACGGAGCAACTGTCATGACGCCTCCTTCTCGCCTCAGATACTTCATATAAA
This sequence comes from Streptomyces sp. NPDC038707, assembly GCF_040636485.1. Classification (NCBI taxonomy): domain Bacteria; kingdom Bacillati; phylum Actinomycetota; class Actinomycetes; order Kitasatosporales; family Streptomycetaceae; genus Streptomyces; species Streptomyces sp. NPDC038707. The sequence continues at coordinate 5,241 of NZ_JBEZUP010000071.1, read as the reverse complement.
ATATAATCTATGGTGAGGGTCGTCGATGCCCAGTGAGGGACCTGCCTCTCGCACCGCGGGCCGGCGGTCCGGGCGCACCCGCAACCGGCGAGTCGAAAGGACGACCATGCCTCCCGAAGAAGCAACCGCCCAGCAGGGGCCGCTGTCCGGCCTCAGGGTTGTCGAGATCTCAAGCTACGTGGCGACCCCGCTGTGCGGGCTGACCCTCGCCCAACTGGGCGCGGACGTCGTCCGGGTCGAGCCCCTCGGCGGCGCGGCCGACCGCACCAGGTGGCCGCTGGCCGATTCCGGCACCAGCCTGTACTGGTCGGGACTGAACAAGGGCAAGCGCGCCGTCACCGTCGACATGGCGTCCGAGGCGGAGCGCCGGCGTGTGGTGGACCTGATCGTGCGGGGCGGCCCGTGCGCCGTGGTGAGCAACAGCGACCGTTACCCGGAGTTCGGCTACGAGTCGCTGAGCGCGCTGCGCCCCGACGTGATCCACGCGCTGCTCCAGGGGCGTGCCGACGGCGGCGCCGGAGTGGACTACACCGTCCAGGCGGCCAGCGGCTTCCCGCTGATCACCGGTCCGGCCGGCACCGACGCGCCGGTCAACCACGTCCTGCCGGCCTGGGACATCGCGGCCGGCCTGTACCTGGCGGTCGGACTGCTCGCCGCGGAGCGGGACCGGCTGGTCAGCGGTCGGGGCCGCAGCATCCGGGTCGCGCTGGACGACGTGGCGCTGGCCACCGCGGGCAACCTGGGATATCTGGCCGAGGCGCAGGTCACAGGGCACGAGCGCGTCAAGTCGGGCAACGACGTCTTCGGCACCTACGGCCGTGATTTCCTGACCGCCGACGGCGTGCGGGTGATGGTCGTGATCCTGACGGAGCGGCACTGGACCAAGCTCCTGGCCGCCACCGGCCTGACGGCGGTCTTCGAGGGGCTGGCCGACACGCTCGGCATCGACTTCTCCGGCGAGTCGCAGCGCTATGAACACCGCGAGCTGATCTCGACCCTGCTGGCACGGTGGTTCGGCGGTGTCCCGTTCACCGAGGCGGCCGCGGTCCTCGACCGCCACCGGATCCTGTGGGAGCGCTACCGGAGCTTCGCGGAACTCGGCCGCGACGGCGGCGCCGAGCTGCGCAAGAGCGACCTCTTCGGCGTGGTCGACCAGCCCGGCGTGGGCCCGCACCTGGCCCCGAAGTCACCCGTCGTCGTGGACGGCGAGCGCCCGGAGCCCCGCCCGGCCCCCGCGGTCGGCGAGCACAACGCGGAGCTGCTGCCCGCGGCGGCGTCCACCGCACCGACCGTGGACGGCCCGGGCGACGGGGGCGGTACCGGGAGCCTGACGGCGACCCGCCGGTCCGGGTGACGACCACCAGGAAGGCGACCCGGGAACGTGGCTCGGAGCGGCCCGGTTGCTCCGGGCCGCTCGGCACGGCGGTTCGCCCACGGCGCGCATCGCCTTGGCGAGGGTGGCCGCCATCAATGCCCGCGGGCCGGCGGTCGCCTCACTCCGTCACGACTGGCGCGCGTTCCCGTTGTCGTACAGCTCAGCCGACGGCCACCGTCCCTCCTCCACCGCGGAGTGGATCCGGCGGGTCAGCTCCCGGGCCACGACTTCGACGGCGGGTGTGATCCTCCCCGATCTGGAGGTGCCGAGCACGATCGAGCGCCACACCTCCGGTTCGCACAGGGGCGCGGCGCTCAGCGTGCCGTTCGCCACGTCCTCGGCGATGCCGACACCGGGAAGAATGGTCCAGCCGTGGCCGGCCAGCACCAGCTGCTTCTGCACCTGCATGGAGTTGGTCTGGACGACCAGGTTCATCTCCACCTTGGCCTGCGCGGCGGCGGCGTCGATCACCTTGCGCAGTCCGTGGCCGGCCGCGGGCACCACCAGCGGATGGGACACCGCCTGCGCCAGCGGGACGGGGCACTCCGCCCGCAGTCCCGCGGCCGGCGGCGCCACCGCCCACAACTTCTCCCGCACCAGCGGTTCCGCGTTGAGCGAGGGGGTGCTGGCGAGGTTGTACAGCAGGGTCAGATCCAGGTCCCCGTCATCGAGCCACTGCTGAAGGTGCCCGGAGTACGCGGTGAGCAGCCGCAGCTCGATGCCGGGGTGCTCGCGGAGGACGGCGGAGGCGAGCGGCTCGGCCAGCAGGTTGACGGCGCTGTCGAGCAGGCCGACGTTCACGATGCCGCTGACCACACCCGGTGTCGGGCGGATCTCCGCACGAGCCCGTTCCAGCTCGTTCAGGGCTCGCCGGGCGCGCTCGACCATGGTCGTACCGGCGGCCGTGGGCTGCATCCCCTGCCGGGTCCGCTCGAACAGGGCGACGCCCAGCTCGTGCTCCAGCGTGCGGATCTGCCGCGTGACCGCGGGCTGGACGAGATGCAGCAGCTCGGCCGCCCGCGTGACACTGCCTGCCTCGGCCACGGTCACGAGTGCCCTGAGTTGCTTGATGTCCACCGGTTCGCCCCTTCACTCGACGTCCATCTGCGCCAGGCATGAGGACATCAACATTCGGTATTTCACCTTCGGCCTCATGAGCATCCATGATGACACTGCCGCCGGACAAGAAGGCCCGCCCAAGGCACCACGCCTTCGGCCGACCCGGCGACGACCCCTCACCCAGCACATTTCCCGCACGGCCCCGTGGAGGTCGGAACATGACCGCACTGCCGCTCACCGGCGTCACCGTCGTGAGCGTCGAGCAGGCGGTGGCGGCGCCGTTCGCCACCCGCCAACTCGCCGACCTCGGCGCCCGCGTGATCAAGGTGGAGCGGCCCGGGGGAGGGGACTTCGCCCGTCGGTACGACACCACCGTGCACGGTCAGTCCAGCTATTTCGTCTGGCTCAACCGGTCCAAGGAGTCCCTGACCCTGGACCTCAGGACCGAGTCCGGCCGGGAGGCGCTGGAAGAACTGCTGACGTCGGCGGACGTGTTCGTACAGAACCTGGCCCCCGGGGCCGCGGCCCGCCTCGGCCTGGACACCGCTTCCCTCACCAAGCGGCACACCTCGCTGATCCCGTGCACCGTGTCCGGCTACGGCACGTCCGGCCCGTGGGCCGAGCGCAAGGCGTACGACCTGCTGGTGCAGTGCCAGACCGGCCTGGTCTCACTGACCGGCACCCGGGAGGAGAGCGCCCGGGTGGGGGTGTCGATCGCCGACATCGCGGCCGGCATGTACGCCTACTCAGGCGTCCTGACCGCGCTGTACACACGGGCGGTCACCGGTGTCGCGCGGGCCGTGGAGGTCTCGCTCTTCGAAGCGCTGGCGGAGTGGATGAGCCAGCCCGCCTACTACACCCGTCACGGCGGCACCCAGCCCCCGCGGATGGGCACCCGGCACGCCACGATCGCACCGTACGGCGCCTACCCGGCGGCGGACGGCAGACAGGTGCTGTTCTCCGTCCAGAACGAGCGGGAGTGGACCGCGCTGTGCGAACGCTTACTGGAGCGGCCGGAGTGGGCGGACGACCCGCGGTTCGCCACGGGTTCCGACCGGGTGGCCCACCGCGACGAGCTCGACGCCGTCATCCGCGAGCGGTTCGCACGGTCGAGCGGCGACGAGGTGATGCGCGTGCTGGACGCGGCCGGCATCGCCTGCGCCGGGGTCAACGACGTGCGGGAATTCGTCGAACATCCGGTGCTCGCCGGGCGGAACCGCTGGCGGGACGTGGGCATCCCCGGTGCCGTGGTGCCGGCCCTGCTGCCGCCGGCCGACCTGGCCGGGGTCGAGCCGCGCATGGACCCCGTGCCCGCCGTCGGCGAACACACCGAACAGATTCTGGCCGAACTCGGATTCTCCGCCGCGAGGATCGAAGGCCTGCGGACCGAGGGCGTCATCTGACGTCCGGCAGCACGTTTCGGCACCCATTGACGCGAAAGACGAGGAGCACATCGTGAGCACCCTGGACGCCCTCTCCGACGACGAGCAGTTCGTCGTCAGGACGGTACGCGATTTCGTGGACAGGGAGGTGAAGCCCGTCGTCCAGGAACTCGAACACTCCAACACCTACCCCGAGGCCCTGATCGAGCAGATGAAGAAGCTCGGCATCTACGGTCTCGCCATCCCCGAGGAGTACGGCGGCAATCCCGTCTCCATGCCGTGTTTCGTCCTGGTCACCGAGGAGCTGTCCCGCGGCTGGATGAGCCTGGCCGGCGCCATGGGCAGCCACACCGTGGTCGCCAAACTGCTGGTGCACTTCGGCACCGAGGAGCAGAAGCGCCGCTACCTGCCCCGGATGGCCACCGGCGCGATGCGCGCCACGATGGCCCTGACCGAACCCGGTGGGGGCTCCGACCTCCAGGCCATGCGCACCGTGGCCCGCAAGGACGGCGACGAGTACGTCGTCAACGGCTCCAAGACCTGGATCACGAACTCCCGGCGCGCCGGACTGATCGCGCTGATGTGCAAGACCGATCCCGCGGCGAGCCCCGCCCACAAGGGCATCTCGATCCTCCTGGCCGAGCACGGCCCCGGCCTCGCGGTCTCCCGTGACCTGCCCAAGCTCGGCTACAAGGGCGTCGAGAGCTGTGAGCTGGCCTTCGACGACTACCGCGTGCCGGCCGACGCGGTGCTCGGCGGGGTGGAGGGCAGGGGCTTCGCGCAGATGATGAAGGGTCTGGAGACCGGCCGGCTCCAGGTGGCCGCCCGCGCGCTCGGCGTCGGCCGGGCGGCACTGGAGGACTCGCTCGCCTACGCCCAGGAGCGGGAATCCTTCGGCAAGCCCATCTGGCAGCACCAGTCGATCGGCCACTACCTCGCCGACATGGCCACTTCACTGACCGCCGCACGCCAGCTCACCCTGTACGCGGCACGGGAGGCCGAGGCGGGTCGCCGGGTGGACATGGAGGCCGGCATGGCCAAGCTGTTCGCCTCCGAGACCGGCATGCAGATCGCCCTCAACGCCGTCCGCATCCACGGCGGTTACGGCTACTCGACCGAGTTCGACGTCGAGCGCTACTTCCGGGACGCCCCGCTGATGATCGTCGGCGAGGGCACCAACGAGATCCAGAAGAACGTGATCGCGGGCCAGTTGGTCAAGCGCGGCGGACTCGACGCGTGACGGCACACGGCACCGCAGGCAAACGAGCGGCCCGGACGAAGGCTGCCGAGGGAAACCAGGAGACACCCTGAAGATGAACATCATCGTGTGTGTGAAGTACGTGCCCGACGCCACTGGCGACCGGCACTTCGCCGATGACCTGACCGTCGACCGCGACGACGTGGACGGTCTGCTCTCCGAGCTGG
>NZ_JBEZUP010000070.1:0-11329 GCF_040636485.1 Streptomyces sp. NPDC038707 | reverse complement strand
CTGACGACACGACCAGGGCACTCGGCGGCCAACAACATGGGGGGTCAGTTTTCAGAGACTCGCCGGGGGTCAGATTTCAGAGAGCGTTGACAGCAGTCCAGGGCCAGCTTCACCGGTCGCCGAACCGTGGTGGTCGACATGCTCGAAATCGGCGCCATGCACGGCAGCTTGACGATGCGCGCAGGCCGGGACGACGGCCAGGTTATCTGCATCGTCCTGCCCGCACCGGTACTCCCGAGCTTCATGGAGAACCTCGCGCACGCCCGTCTGGACGCAGAGGAAGAGTACTGGCGCGTACTCCACCACGTCACCTCCTCCACACCGGTGAACGGCCCCGGCGGCATCCCGCGAGCCGTCGAGAAGTGGCTGCTGGCGCAGAACTGGAGCGGTGTGCTCGCCGCAGCAGCAGACGATGCGCCCGACTCTCTGGCTCTGATCACGCACGTGGGGCACATCGGTCTGCGGCTTGCGCCCCCGTACACAGTCGGCAGGGCGTTGGCCGTCTTCGACCCACTGCAGTTCCAGCGGCTGGAACGGAACCTGCTTCATGCCTGTCGCACAGCGCACGAGCAAGCGGTGAACAGTACTGTCCATCCCCTCGAGACAGCCGCCCTGGCCCTGCGCCACATCTCATCTCAGCCCTGGCCGCCTCCCGTGCAGCCCGCACTGCCCTCTCAGGAGGAGGCTGCCGCATACATGCGGGGAAGGTACGAGGCGTTCCAGCGCCGCTTCCCCTACATCCGTGCGGACGGCAACACATTGAATCTACCCTCCGAAAGCCTTTGAGCGACGGAGGAGTGACACTGTGGGCGCGCAGGCGACCTCGCAGTCGGCGGTGGCGCGTCACCAGAGTGTTCGGCCCGGGACTTTCACGGTGGCCAGCGCGCTGAGGCTGCCGGCTGGGGACCCATCCCGTGAGGTGACGGCGCCACCGCCCGTGAGCGTCGGCGCCGTCACGAGCTTGCAGAGCACAGCCAGGGGCCGGTGCGGCCGGGTCAGATATGGATCATGTTGGGACAGGGGCAGTGGGAGCAGGGCTCGCCTTCTCCAGGCGTGCCGGGGTGACAGCTCCAGTCGTGCCCGCACTCACACAGCAGGCCGCCCACCGACGCGGCAAAGGAACACACGTTGCACGCCGCACTCGTCGGCTGCGGGCTGGACGGCTTGGCCATGTCCAAGGCAGCAGCGTGTTCAAGGAGTTCCCGGGGCAGAGCGGAGCGCCCCTGGTTGAGGATGATCTCGGTCAGTTCGTGGTCGATCCATTCCTGGGCGGGGTTGTCCGCGTGCATCATCAGCCAGCTACGAAAGGCGGGAGGCGCGCCGGCAAGCAGCTCGACATCCCCCTGGCTCGCCTTCTCCAGGAGGGAGGAAAGACGCCTTGCCAGTTCGGCGCCGAGGGCCACGTTGTCACCTGTCGCCTTACGGACCTGAAAGCAGACGCCAGGGAATGCCAACGGCGATACGAAGTGATGGTCGGGCATGGAGAACGGCTCCACGCCGGCCAGCGTCGGCTCGTGCCAGGGACACTGCTTGGCCAGCCGGGTGATGAACCACTCTCTGAAGGCGAAGGGGTTGGCGGTCTGGCTGGACCAGCCCCACTCCGCGACGCAGCCGCAGAGGTGCTCCAGCGGTGTCCAGTTGACCGTCGCAGGCGTCCGCTTGCTTCCGACGCCCCGTCCTCCTGTCTGATTGCCATGCGGCTTGTTCTTCTTGACGCGTCCCATTGCCATCCCCTGTGGTCATAGGGCGCCGGTCCGGCCGGGCCCGCTGCTGTACTCCCGGTGGTCTAACGACCCCGCCGTGAGGCGGGCAGCACATACGACCTTCCTTCGCTACTTCGTGTGGTTGTCGAGCGTTCGGCCGGTCACGGGCGAGGGCCCCGCATGGCGGTTCAGGCATGGGGTTGCTGACCGCTGGGCCGGGCGGGACCGGCGACGGCGCGTCAATCTCGCTCCTTCGCGGCGTTGACCCGAGCGGACGGGACACGGCAAGGCCCGGCACACAGGTGCGGATCGATGGCCTGCCATGTCGCGGCTATCTGAGGCACGCGGGCTACCGCCGGAGTCCGCGGCAGCTCCAAGCGTGCCTGCCCGAGTGCTTACGCATGAATCTGCCCTGTTCAGGGACCTGCAACGGTTTGAAGATCACCCGCGTGGCTGTCAGCCACCATAATGAGAGCGTTACCCCTTTTTCACCCTGATTGTCACAGGCAGGTGCTGCACTCTTCGCCACGACCCGAAAGCGATCATTTCGCCATGTAAAGGTGGTTCTCCTCTTGGTTGACGATCTCGACGGCGCGGACCGGCTGCTGGACAGCGAGGAGCGGCAGCTGCTGGCCGCGGCTCCCGGCCCCCGTGACACGGGCGGGTGGAAGTCGCTGGTGTCCGACCCCGGTTTCGTGCGGCGCAGTACGGTCCTGGCCCGCTCCAGCCCGCTGCACCGCCTGGACCTGAGACAGGCGTGGCAGCAGTTCCCGGCCGACGTGTACGACCCTCGGACTCTGGCGCTGGCGGCGCTGGAGGCGGTGATGCACCAGCAGGGCCTGGACCAGGAGGCGACCACCAAGGCTGTGGTGGAGTTCCTGGTGGATCTGGCCCGTGACGCGGCACCGGCCCGGGACGGTGACGAGCACGAGGCCGTGGCCCGGTTCGTGCTGCGAGAACTCCTCAACGACCAGCACGGCGGCATGGACTTCGCCGTCGCCTACAGCGACTACCGGCAGGGGCACTGCCGGCAGGAGCTGGGGGTGCGGCTGCTGAGCGAGGAGATCGGGCGGGACGGGCGGGCGGTGCTGCGGGCGAGTGTGCCGGCGATCAATCTGCTGCTGGCCGGGATGGACGTCGATGTGGAGGACCACCAGGCGGCGAAGGACGAGATCCTGCGCCGCCAGGTGCGTACCGGGCGGTGGGGCCGGGCGGAGGAAAGCGCCGGGGAGAGCCTGAAGCTATCGCTGGCGTACGCGGAGCGGATCCGGGTGGTGCTGCGGGAGACCGAGCGCGACGTGCGGGCCGTGGACTGGGGACGTCACGTGCCGGATCTCCTCGACGCGGCGCGCAGCCACCTGCTCGAGCGGCAGCGGGCCGAGCAAGGGCTGATCGAGCTGATGCGCACGGCACGCGACGGGATCAAAGAGAGCGATGTGCTGCTGACCTGCATGCGCATCCTGCAGCTGCTTCAGCGAGCACATCACCGGCACTCACAGCTGCTCAAGGAGGTCCTGGGGGCTCGGTCGACGTTCCTGCAGTCGCAGGCCCAGCAGCGATTCCGTCCGATCCCCCAGCTGTCGAGGGTGTCTCTGCAGGGCGATGTGTTGCTGCCGTTGCTGGAGCTGGGCGCGGCGGAGGCTGCTGAGGTGACCGAGGTGTTCACCGATGCGCTGAGCGGGCCGGTCGTGGCGCGTCTGCCGCGGCTGCGGGACTGGTGGAGCCTGCTGCTGGCGCCGGTGCGGGAGAGCGGTGGGACGTTCGAGGACGACGAGGTCGTCGAGCTGACGGACGACGATCTGATGGCGGACGCAGCGGGTCACAGTGATCTCGACTATGCGCAGGCACGCAGGGTGCTGGCGCAGGCTCTGGCCGGGCCGGTCAGGTTGTCGCAGTTGCTGGCCGATGCTCTGCAGTTCGGTCCGGCGGTGGCCGACGTTCTCGCGCTGACAGTGCTGGCGGCGTTCGCTCCGGATCCCGAGCGCGACGACGAGGAGGGCGGTGTGCACGACCTGTCGGACCTGCTGGGCGAGCAGCTGGTGGTCCTGGACGACGGCGCGTGCTTCGACGACGGCCTCTACGGCGGCAGCGATCTGCTCGTCGTTCCGGCTCACTCCCTGATCGAAGAGGAACTGCTCGAGGAGGCTGCGGCATGAGCACGGTTGCGGCTCTGGAGGATCTTCAGGACGCGGCGGAACTGGTGCGGTACGGGTGCCGGCCCAAGCTGCGTCCGCTGGCCGACGCACGCTACCGGGATCTCCTGCAGCGCTACCGGATGGACAAGACCTTCCGGGACAAGGTCGAGGCGATCAGCCAGGGGCTGGGTGCGCAAGTGATCGCCGCACACCCCCAGGAAGGTCTCGTCCTGCATGCCCAGGACGGCGGGCTGTTCACCTACCGGCTCAAGGACGACCTGAAGCGGTCGGCGCAGCAGCGCCTGGTGCTCGGGCTGGTGCACGTCGCGATCGCGGCTCGCGTGTATCCGACCGAGCACGACCTGGAAGACGAGACGGTCAAGCGCATCAGTGTCGGCGAGGTGGACGCCTTCCTGCGACACCTGGTGGAGCAGCTGAGGGAGGCCTCGAAGGGAGAGGACGGGCTGCCGATGCCTGAGCCAGCCGTCGATGCCGTGTGGCGGATGTATGACAGGCGCCCGCCGGCGAAACCGACCGCGGGAGGACACGGAGTCACGCAGACGAGCACGCAGAGCGTGATCCGCGAAGCGCTGGAGTGGCTGGTGCACCAGGGCATGGCGATGCCGGCGGCGGAGTTCGGCGCCGGGCACTACCGGCTGCTGCACAGGTTCCGGCTACAGGTCGGTGAAGCGGCGGCGACGCCGGCATTCGAGACCTTGCGCGACATCCGGCGCGCCCAAGACGCAGACACCGACACCGACACCGACACCGAGGAGATGTGACATGCACCGTCTGCGACGTCTGCAGCTGGTGAACATCGGGCATGCGGCTGCGGGGTTCAAGTCGCTGGTCCTGGATCTGACGGGCGGCGTGAGCCAAGTGGACGGCCGAGTGATGCCGGCCGTCGACGTGATCTTGTGGCTGCGCAACGGCGGCGGCAAGTCGAGCCTGCTGTCGCTGATCTTCAGCCTCTTCCTGCCGGCGAAGGGCGACTTCATCGGCCACAAGAAGGGCAAGTCCCTGGCCGACTACGTGCCCGACCAGAAGGTCTCCCATGTCATCGCCGAGTGGGAGGACACCTCCCTGCCCCGTGGGGGCCCCGCCCTGGTCACCGGAGGGGTGTACCAGTGGCAGGACGGGCACCGGCCCGCTGACGTGGAGACCGGCTGGGAGCTGCTGGTGCGCCGCTGGTATGCCTTCCGGCCGCTGCCGGGACTCCTCGACCTGGACTGCCTCCCGGTGCGTACCGAGGGTGGGCAGCTGACGCAGAGCGCGTTCCTCAAGAGGCTGGCCGACGCGGGCAAGGCACAGCGCGGGCTGCATCTGCGTATCGCCAAAGACCAGACCGAGTGGCGCACGCTGCTGTCCGATCTCAGGCTCGACCCGGCTGTCCTGCGGATCCAGCGGGACATGAACCGGGAGGAGGGCGGGATCACGGAGCTGTTCCAGTTCTCCACCTGTGAGGACTTCGTCGACTTCCTCATCGATCTGGTCTGCGACCCGCAGGATCCCGCAGTGGTCCGCGCGTCTTTGGAGGAGACGGCGGCCAAGCTGGCGCGGCGTCCCGGCCGGGAGAGGGAGCAGGGTTTCCTTGCCGCGGCCCTGCTGGCGCTGAAGCCTGTCACCGAGCACAGCGCCCTGGCGGCCGTACAGCAGGAGACGCTCACGCAACAGGTGCGGGTGGCCCTGCGTGCGGCGGAGCACTTGTCCGACCGGGCCCAGATGCTGGGAAGTACGGCGGCAGCGGCCGCTGCACAGGCCACCGCAGAGCAGGCGGCGGAAGCCGACGCCAGGAGGCATGCCGCGCAGGAGGAGCGGCGCCTGGTGGTGCTGGCTCGGCACGCCGCGCAGTGGGCCGCCGACGACGCCGGCACGGAGCTGGGACGGTGCGAGAAGAAGGCAGCCGAGGCCCAGCTGGCCCATCAGGCGTGGGAGCTGGTGGACACGGTGCTCGAACTCGATGCCCAGCAGCAGGAGGAGCGGCGTCTCAGACAGCTGCTGGAACGCCAGGACGTACGGCAGGCCCCGTTGCACGAGGCGATGCAGGCCGCGGGAGCGGCGCTGCGGGACAGGCTGTCCGGTGCCGTCGAGGAGTTGACCGGCGAGGTGGCACAGGCTCAGCAGAAGAGCGAGGAGGCGGCTGCCGAACGCCAGGCGGCGGAGGACGGCCACGCACAGGCGGCGAAGGCACAGTGGCAGGCGAAGGACCGGCTGCGCCGCGCCTCCGAACAGCTGGCAGCTGCGGAAGAGGCCGTCGAGAGCGCCCGCCGGGACGGGCTGATCGAGCCCCTGGAGAATCCGGGCGACGCGCTGACCCGCTGCACGAACGAGCACACTGCTGTGGGCCAGCGGCTGCAGGACCACCGCGTACGGCAGGCAGCTTCGATGTCACTGTTCTCCGGTCTGGCAGAGCAGCAGGCGGCCTGCGCCGTACAGCTCGCGGCGGCTCATGAGCGCCACAGCGCGCAGTGGGACCGGTTGAGTTCTCTGCAGGCCGACAGGCGCGAACTCGCGTCCGACCGGCGGCTGCTGGAGCTGGCCTGCGCCGAGCCCGGGACCGTGCTGGATCTGGACCAGGTGGCTGGGGACCTTCTGAATCTGCTGGCAGCGGCCGGGCAGCAGAGCGATGCTCTGATGCTGCAGGAGCAGGTGGACGGCGTCGACGACCGGCGTGCGGTGAAGGCACTTCAGGATGTCGGCTTCCTGCCAGCTCCGGTGGAGGTCGAGCGGGCGGTGGAACGTCTGCGGGTGCTGGGCGCTCCTGCGGTGTCGGGACTTCAGTTCCTGCGGGAGGTGTTCCGTGCCGACGAGCACGCCGCGGTGGTGGCTGCCGTGCCTCACCTGATCGGCGGTGTGGTGGTGTGCGGGCCGCTTCCCGAGGGAGAGGACCTGACTACGCTCGCGCAGCGTGCGGGTGTCACGGCGTCGGTGATCGCGGTGGGTGAGGACCATCAGGCGCGGCAGGCGATCGCAGTGGCTGCCGGCGCGGGCACGGTGGTGCTGCCCGTTCACCCGGGACTGCTCGAAGCGGACGCCGCTGAGCGGGAGCAGTTGCGGCTGGAACACCGGCTGGAGGGGCTGGAAGGACGCGTACGGGATCTGGTCCGTCGGCGGGAGTCGGATGCTGCGCTCGCACGCCGGCTCCAGGCTCACATGGACGTCTTCGGTGCCGGTCCGCGCGAGGGGCTCGAGGCGGCCGTTGCCCGTCTGGAACACGAGGCCGACGCCCTTCATGAGAAGCACCGTCTGCTGAAGGAGCAGGCGCGGCGTGCGCGTGAGGACGCGGACGCGCTCGGGCCGGAGATTGATGGCCTCACCGGGCGGCTGGTGACGCTCACGGATCTTCTTCCCCGGGTGCGGGAGCTGGCCGAGGCGCATGAGCGCGTGATGCCTGTCTGCCGGGCGGAGATGGAGCAGGCCCGCCAGGCACTGCCGGTACACACCGCGGACATGTGCCGGTACACGCAGGCTCGCGAGGAAGCAGAGGCCCGGCAGGGCGCGGCTCGTGACCTGCTGCGGCGGCTTGAGGAGCGTCAGCGGCGCCATGCCTCGGAGATCAAGCGGCTCGATGCCGACCTCCCCGCCGGCTGCGGTCACGCGTTGAGTGCCGCCGAGCTGGCCGCGACCGCTGTGGAGACCCTGCGCAGCCGTTTCGATCAGGCCCGGCGGGACTGGGAAGGTGAGATCGGGGACGCAGGCCTGCGGGCGCGGGTCGAGGGCTGTGCCATGCGGATCACGGAACTCACCCGGACTCTCGGTGCCAAGCCCGGGGAAGTCTGTGCCGAGGCTGAGCAGCTCGCGCGTTCCCCCCACGCGGGCGAGGCGGAGGATCGCTCCAGGAAGCGGGCCGAGGCCGAGGCGGCCAAGGAGACGGCCATCGAGCGTCGGGGGGTGGCCAGAGAGGCGAAGCACAAGGCCGACACGGCGTGGCAGGAGGCATCAGCCGCGGTGGAGGCACTCGACCCTCCCTACGACGCGCGTGCCGACCAGGCAGGCCCGTTCCACACGGCCGCCGGCGCCTTCAAGGCCCTGGCGGAGGTCCAGGGCTCTGTCAAGCGGGCGCACGCGACGGCCCAGGAACACCAGCTGAAGGTGCGAGACCTGCACATCGCCGCCGAGAAGGCGAGGGGCGCAGCGCACCGGGTAGCCCGATGCGCGCACGGGGTGAAGGACACGGCCGGCCGTCACCGCGACCCGGTGCACGACGCGGCGCCGGACCACGCCGGTGCCGCGCAGCTCGACGCCCAGCTGTTCGGCCTTGTCGAGCAGTTGCAGATCGGCACCTCCTCGTTGTCCTCTGTCTCGCCCGAACAGGCCGAGGCCTTGGAGGAGGCGGTGACCGGCTTGGTCGACGCTGCGGCGAAGGCCCACGACGACGCCCGCAGGAAGCTGGAGAAGTCGGTGCGCAAGGTGCACAGCCTGGCGCAGGACCAGACGCACCGCGACGTGGTCGAAGGCCGGCTGCTGGAACGGCTGCTGAACGATCTGTCCCACCCGGCGCGGCTGGCGGAGCTGATCGAGGAGATCGATCTGCGGGAGAAGGTCGTCCTCGGTGAGCTGGCCGAGCTCGCTGACGACCAGCTGATGGTCGTGCAGACCTGTCTCGCGCTGGTGAGGACAGTCCTGGACGACGTCCAGCAGGTGGCCCGCCATTCCCGGCTGCCGCAGGGGCTGGGAAGTTGGTCGGGGCAGCAGTTCCTCAGCCTAGAGATCCGCCACCTGCCCGACGACGAGGTCCTCGCCCGCAGGCTGTCGACCGAGATCGACCGCATGACCGCCGTCGCCGGAAGCACCGCGGCCAAGGCCACGGCCCTGCCGGACGCCATGACACTGACCAAGGAACTGGTCCTGGCCGCTCTCGGCGGGCGCGGCAACGTCGTCGCGAAGATCATCAAGCCGACGCAGTCCCTCGACATCGTCCAGCGCAACTCGGTCACTCAGATCCAGAAGTTCAGCGGCGGCGAGCTGCTCACCGTGTCGGTCCTGCTGTACTGCACTCTGGCCCGGCTGCGCGCGGCCAAGCAGGGCCGCAAGGCATCGGGAGGCGTGGGCACCCTGGTGCTGGACAACCCGTTCGGGAAGGCGAACTACGCGCCGTTCATCGGCCTGCAGCGCAAGGTCGCCGCGGCCCACGGCATCCAGCTCGTCTACACCACGGGATCGAACGATCTTCCCGCGCTGGAACGCTTCCCGCTCATCATCCGCCTGCGCAACGGCATCGACGCCCGCACCCGCTCGCAGTACGTGCAGATCGCCGACCGCTACGGGGACGCCGTCAGCCGCGGCATGCAGCACGCCTACGACGACGGCATCACCTCCGCGCGCCTGCACCGCCACAGCGCCCAGGACACCGGGCAGGAAGATGCCGGCCCGGGCATCCCGCACCAGAGCGGTGAGACCGAAAACGGCGACACGGAGGGCGACGAGTGACACCGGCCGAGCACATGACCGCCTTCCTCGCCGGCCAGACTCGCAGCCGCATCGGCTTCGACCTGCTGGCGCAGGCCGCCGACGCGGGCGACTCCAGCCTGCCCACCTCTGTGCTGCGGCGCCGGATCCTCGCCGGCGCCGCAGCACAGCTCGCCGGCGCGGGCATCCTCCGGCTGCCCGCCGCCGGCGGCCGGGGCTGGGACCTCAGCGCCGAACCCCCACTCCCCCTGTGGGTGGAACGGCTCGCCCCCCGCCAGGCCCGCGCCCAACGGCCCGTCCCTCGGGCCTGGGTCGAGCCCCTCGCCTTCGCCGCACATCTGCCGCTGAGCCGGGCCGACCTCGAACTCCTCTCCCCCATCAACGACCACCTCCGCGACCACCCCGACGCCGAACCCGTCCCAATTCCCGAACGCTCCTACGAGCTGTACGGCGACGAGAAACGCCTCGCCCGCATCACCACCCACCGCCTCGTCACCGCGGGCCTGCTGAGCATCACCGACCACCTGCGGGCATTCCCCTCCCCCGCGCCCCTGGCGATGTACGAGCTCGGGCCCGCACCGTGGATGCTGATCGTCGAGAACAGCGCCGCGTTCACCAGCCTGCGCCGCATCCTCAGGGGCTGGCCCAGACGCCAGGAGGTGGGCTGGCTCGCCTACGGCGGAGGCGACCACCTCGTCGCCTCCCTCACCACCTGCCTGGAGACTTTCAAGGAACGCGAGCACCCCATCGAGGAGCTGCTGCTGTACACCGACCTCGACCTCGACGGCCTCGAATGCGCCCAGCAGGCAGCCGAACGAGCCCGCGCAGCCGGCCTGCCCCTCCTGGTGCCGGCCGCCGGCCTGTACGGCCCGCTCCTGACCCGGCCGCCCCGTGCTGTTCCAGTCGCAGACGCAGGCCGCATCCGAGCAGCGGCAACCTGGCTTCCCGAGCCTCTGGCTGCGAAGGCCTGCGCGCTTCTTACACAAGGAGAAGTTCTCCGGCAGGAGGCTCTGCCCAAGCCCCGGCTGGAACAGCTGCTGTGCCCCGACCAGACGTTGCTGCCCCAGTTGCGGGGGCAGCAAAGCAGTACCGCAGCCTGCTGACAAGCCACAGGAACGGTCCCGAACACGGGGCTCCAACGACTGCGACGATGCGCCTGCATTCGGCCAACTTCGAGCAAGTCACAGTGGGACACAGCGAGACACCATGAGACTCAACCGGACACTGCCGGACACTCACGGACGATGGCCGGCAGTGGCCGAAGCATGTGGGGTCGAGGACGGTTGCCGTTTTGCCGGGCCCCGCATGCGTCACACTCCCCCGTATGCCGAGCTTTCAGAGAAGGAAGGCGATCGGTGACGCCCACGAACAGCGCGTCACCCAGGAACTCAACCGCCGCGGCTGGCATGTCAGCCCCTGGGGCAGGGAGTCATGGGCGAGCCCGTACGGCTCGCCCTGCACCACACCACCAGCTCGCTGCGCTGGACACCAGACCTCATCGCCGCACAGGGCCGCCAGGTCGTCCTGATCGACTGCAAGAGCCGCCGGAGACGGCGAGGGCGCGGACCGCGCCTCGCTCAAGCTGACTCGCGCTGACCGCATAGCCCTGCGCGCGGGCATGCTGCATCAGTTCCTGATCAGCCTTGCTGGGTTTACTTCGAGGCATGCACAAGACGCTACGAAGAACACCACGACAGCTTCCGCACCCACCGCGCGGGGGTCTATCTACCGACACGCTGTGCTTAGTGTTCTCAGCGCCTCTCATGCTCCTGGCAATCTGGGCTCGTCACCAGCAGCTTGTCGGCAGGAGGCGGATGACTGCTTCCTCTCAAAAGCCCCGCTTTGGCTGCTGCGTTCCCCTTGCCAAGCAGCTTCGGGACGCAGAAGAACCGGTATGGGACCTCGTGGCGGCCGAGCCGGAAGCGCACCCGGAAGCGAGATGAGTGAAACGTATGATGCCACGGGCAGAGGTCGGTTAGCGTTGCTTTAAGACACCATCTCATTTGGCTGCCTGGGTAGGCTGTCGGCCGTGGTGGGGATCGTTGAGCGGCTGGTGCCGGACGAGTTGTGGGAGCTGTTCCA
>NZ_JBEZUP010000069.1:0-11372 GCF_040636485.1 Streptomyces sp. NPDC038707 | reverse complement strand
CACTCCACCGCCACCGCACCCGGCACACCAACAGCCCGACGAGCCACCAGATCCGGCACCGACACCTCCGGCACCACCACCGCCGTATCGTTCCACCCGCTCAGCACACGCTCCCGCTCACCACCGGGCAGATACACCGCACGCGCATCACCGTCCACATCAGCCGACATCGACTCCAGCACCGACCGGTACATCGCCGCGAGACGATCCACCCCCTCCCGGCCGATGACATGCCGGTTCGCGGTGATCACCATGAAGCCGGCCCGGGTGGAGACGCCCAGCGGGAACTCGGTGGGGCTGTCGTCGATGGTGGCCGGGTAGTCGATCAGGTCCTGGTCGACCTGGCGGAAGTTCTGGTAGCTGAACCGCACATTCACCAGGCGGTCGGAGGCGCTCAGTTCGCGTTGCATGGCACCGAGCGGGAAGCGGCGGTGCGACCAGATCTCGATCTCCCGGTCGAAGACCTGGCGCACCAGGTCGCGCCAGGTTGCGGCGCCACGGGTGAAGGCGAAGGGCAGCGGGTTGAGGTACACCCCGTACACCCGCTCGGCGCCCACGGCCTCCGGCCGGGCGTTGGTCACCAGGCCGGTGAAGAAGGACTCCTCGGCGGTGAGCTGGCTCATCACCTTCAGGTGCGCCGCGTGCAGCACGCTCTTGATCGGCACCTTGGCCTGGCCGGCCAGTGAGCGGAGCCCGGCGTCCAGGTCGTGGTACGGCACCCAGGCGCGGTGCAGTCCGCGCGGCGTCGTCGCAGGGTCGTCGCCCCAGCCGACCGGCGGCTCGAAGGGGGTGTGGCTGCCGAGGACGTCCCGCCAGTAGTCCCGGTCCTCGTCCGAGGACAGGGAGACCAGCTCGGCGGCGATGAAGTCCGCGTACCGCACGGCGGCCGGCTCGGGCTCGTCCAGGGGGCGTCCGTCACGTATCGCCTTGTAGGCGGTGACCAGCTCCATCAGCAGGGAGTGGTGGCTCCACCCTTCGAGCACCGCGTGGCACTCGGTCAGCGTCAGCCACCAGCTGCCGTCGTCGCAGGCATGCCCGGTGAACCGGATCAGCGGGGCCTTGGTCAGGTCGAACAGCCGGGTGCGCTCCTCGGCCATGAAGGCGCGCAGCGAGGCATTGACCGCGGCGGGGTCGAGACCGGTCAGGTCACGCCCGCCGACCGGGCATTCGACCTGTGCGGAGTCGTGGACGAGCTGCAGCGGCACCGAGTAGCCCTCGAGGGCGAACGAGGTGCGCAGGATCTCGTGACGGGCGATCACGACGTCCGCCGCCTGCTGGAGCGCGGCCCGCTCGAAGGCCTGGTCGTCGAGGATCCGGAAGCAGGTGGAGTTGTGGTAGAGGTTGCGGCCGTCGTCGGCGAGCATCTCCACCACCATGCCCAGCTGCACCTGCGCCAGCGGGTAGGCGTCCACCAGTCCCTCGGGAAGCTTGGCCCGGTCCTCCTCGGCGAGCAGGGCGAAGGGCTCGACAGCCGGTTCGACATCGGCGGGGGCGGGCCGTCCGGTGAGGAACTCGACCAGCTGGGCGGGGGTGCGGTGCTCGAAGACGTCACGGACCGTGACGTCGTGGTCGGCGTCGCGCAGGGCGCCGACCAGGGCCACCGCTCGCAGCGAGTCGCCGCCCAGGTCGAAGAAATTATCCTCGACGCCGACCTGCTCGACACCCAGGGTCTCGCGCCAGACCGCGACCATCTCTTCCTCGGCCGGCGTACGCGGCGCCACATGGACGGTCCCGATGCCGAGGGCGGCCCGGTCGGGGGCGGGCAGCGCGGCCTGGTCCAGCTTGCCGTTCACGGTCAGCGGGATCTTCCCGATGATCAGGAAGGCGGTCGGGATCATGTACTCCGGGAGCGAGCGGGCGAGGAGCGTCCGCAGCTCGCTCGGCGCTGCCACGGCCTCCGCGGCGGGCACCACGTACGCGACGAGCCTGCGGTCGCCGGGGGTGTCCTCGCGGGCCACCACGACGGCGTCCCGGACCAGCGGGTGGGAGGTGAGCGCGGCCTTGATCTCGCCCAGTTCGACGCGGTGGCCCCGGATCTTCACCTGGTGATCGATCCGGCCGTGGTAGTCCAGGCTGCCGTCGGGCCGCCTGCTGGCCAGGTCGCCGCTTCGGTAGAGCCGGGAGCCGGGTTCTCCGTACGGGTCGGGAAGGAAGCGCTCGGCGGTCAGCCGGGGGCGGTTCAGGTACAGCTGCGCGACACCGGGTCCGCCGACGTGGATCTCACCGGGCACACCGACGGGCACCAGCTCGCCGTGCTCGCCGAGGAGATGGACCCGCAGGTCACGGATGGGCACACCGATCGCGTTGCCGATGCTCGACGCCACGTCGGCGTCGGTGAGCCGGTGGTAGGTGGTGTGCACGGTGGTCTCGGTGATGCCGTACATGTTGACCAGTGCCGTACGGTCCAGGCCGCGCCGCGCCGTCCAGGGCGCCAGTCCCGGGATGTCGAGCTTCTCGCCGCCGAACGTCACCACGCGCAGGGCGAGTTCGCCGATGAGCGGATTGCCGTCGGCGGCCAGGGCGACCAGGCCGCGGAACGCGGACGGCGTCTGGTTGAGCACGGTGACCTGCTCATCGACGAGCAGCCGCAGGAAGTCCTCGGGCGAGCGGGTGGTGTCCGGCTCGGCGACGACCAGCCTGCCGCCGCGGGTCAGGGCGCCGAACATCTCCCAGACCGACATGTCGAAGGCGTACGAGTGGAACAGCGCCCAGACGTCCCGTTCGCCGAAGCCGAAGTGCTCCTCGGTCGCCGAGAACAGCCGGAGCACGTTCGCGTGGGTGAGTCCCACGCCCTTGGGGCGGCCGGTGGAGCCCGAGGTGTAGATGGTGTAGATCAGGTCGTCGGGCAGCGCACCGGACTCCGGATCGGTCTCCGGTTCCGCGGCCAGGGCCGCCGCGTCCGACGCGTCGTCGAGGACGACCAGCCGGCCGTCGAGTACGCCCGACAGCTGCTCGGCGTGGTGCGCGGAGGTCACGACGATCCGGGCGCCGGCGTCGCCCAGCATGTAGCCGATGCGGTCGGCGGGGTGCTCGGGGTCCAGCGGCAGGTAACCGGCTCCGGACTTGAGCACACCGAGGAGGGCGGGCACCAGGTCCAGGCCGCGGTCCAGGCTGACGCCGACCAGCGTGCCGGGCCCGGCACCCAGTCCCCGCAGATGGTGGGCGAGGCGGTTGGCGCGGGCGTTGACCTCGCCGTAGCTGAGCCGCCGGCCGCCGTGGACCAGTGCGACCGCGTCGGGGGTGGCCGCGGCCCGGTCCTGGAAAAGCTCGTGAACAGTTCGGTCCGGGGCCGGGAAGACCTGCGGTTCGGGCACGATCACGGCCAGGTCGGCCTCGTCCAGCATCTCCAGACGGGAGAGCGGCAGGTCCGGCTGGACGACCGCGCACTCGAGGAGCCGCACGAAGTGCCGGGCGAGCCGCTCGACGGTGCTCCGGTCGTACAGGGCGGTGCTGTACTCCAGCGTGCCCCGCACGCTGCCGTCGGCCCGCTCACCGAGCTGCAGCGAGAGGTCGAACCGGGAGATACGGGAGGTCGCCTCCAGCGTCTCGGTCTCCACCCCGGGCAACCGGAAGTCGCGGGTGCGCTCCCGGTGCATCGTGAAGGCCACCTGGAACAGCGGGGTACGGGACATGTCCCGCTCCGGCTGGAGCCGGTCCACGATCCCGGCGAAGGGGAACTCCTGGTTGTCGAAAGCGTCCAGGACCGTCTCGCGGCAGCCGGTGAGCAGCGTGCGGAACGACGGGTCGCCCTGCCAGCGGCCGCGGATCACCAGGGTGTTGATGCCGTACCCGATGAGCTGCTCCAGCTCGGGGCGGCCGCGTCCGGACACCACGGTGCCGACCGGCACGTCGTTGCGTCCGGTGTAGCGGGCGAGCAGCGCCTGGTAGCCGGCGAGGAGGGTCTGGAACGGGGTGGCGCCGTGCTCGGAGCCGAGGGCACGGAGCTTCTCGGCCAGCGGAGCCGGAAGCTCCAGCGGTACCGCGTCGCCGTCCCAGCCGCGGACGGCGGGGCGGGGACGGTCGGTGGGCACCTCCAGCGCGGTGGAGCCCGCGAGCTGTTCGCACCAGTAGTCGAGCTGCTTCTCCATCAGGTCACCGGCCGCCGTGTCACCGGCCAGCCGCTTGCGCTGCCAGGCCGCGTAGTCGGCGTACTGGATCGTCATCGGGGCGAGCGGGGACGGCCGGCCTTCGAGGAACGCGCCGTAGACGGCCGAGAGTTCGGACATGAAGAGTCCGACCGACCATTCGTCGCAGGCCACGTGGTGGAAGACCACGGCCAGCAGCTGGTCGGCCGCGTCGGTCTTGATGAGCCGGGCGCGCAACGGCCACCCGTTCTCCAGATCGAAGGGCCGGCCGGCCTCGGCCTCGGCCAGTGCGGTGGCGCGTGCCTCCCGCTGCTCCGCCCCGGGAAGGGCGGTGAGGTCGTCGACGGGAAGGTCGAACGGGCCGGGAGGATCGATGACCTGGACCGGCTCGATCCCGTCGAGCCGGTAGCGGGTACGAAGGATCTCGTGGCGCCCCACGAGTTCCTCGAAGCTGCGGTGCAGCACCCGCTCGTCCAGCGTGCCGCGCAGCCGGAGCACGACCGGGACGCTGTACTCCCAGCTGTCCGGGTCGAGCCGGCTGAGGAACCACATCTGCTGCTGACCGTGGGAGAGCACCAGCGGGCCGTCACGGTCCACCGGAGCCACCGCGGAACGCCGCCCGCTGCGGCCCCCGGCGAGTCGGGCGCGCACCAGTGCCTCTCGCTCTTCCTCGGCCTGCCGACCCGTCCGAACTTCGCCAGTGCTCATGCTGAGCGCTCCTCCCGGCCTTTCCTGCCGTTACGTCGATTGCATGTCCGGCGTGTTCCTGCCGCCGGTCCCTACCGCCGGTCGACGGCAGGGGTCTCAGGCGCTTGCCTGCTCCATACGGCGGCGCAGGCTCGCCGGCCGCATGTCCGTCCACACCTCGTCGATCCGGTCGAGGCAGTCCTGCCGGGCACCTTCGGTGCCTTCGGCGCGCCAGCCGGCCGGCAGCTCCCGGTCCGCTTCCCAGATCGAGTACTGCTCTTCGTCGTTGAGGACGACCCGGTAGACGCGGTTGTCGTTCTGCTCGTCAGCCATGTCGCATTCCCTTCGCTGATCGGATTCGTGTTCAGCATCGGACGGGGAGCTATACCGGCCCTCTATAACGGCCTCCGTGGCCGTCCACAGCTTCTCCGCGCCCCGGAAACAGCACGCGGCCCGGTCCCGACGGGGGGCGGGACCGGGCCGCGTGGGCCAATGGGGTACTGCGGGTGGTGCTGCTACTCGCGGCCCCCGATGCTCGCCAGGGTCCTGGCGCGCAGCGCGGCGCCCACCGGCACGACGGTGCCGATGACGGCCAGCAGGGTGGACACGACGGCGACCGCGATGACCGCCGTGTACGGCACCACGATGGGCGTGGTGCCGAACAGCTGGAGCAGCGCGCCCCACAGCCCGGCCAGGTTGACCGCCGTCGAGACCAGCGCCAGGACCAGGCCGATGGAGGCCACCAGGAGCGATTCCGCGATGAAGAACTTCACCACCTGCTTCGGCGTGGCCCCGGCCAGCCGGAGTACCGCCAGATCGCGACGCCGGTCCGCCGTCGCCATCAGCAGGGTGTTGAGGATCGCGATGAAGCAGAACATCAGGATGATCACGGCGGTGGACCTCTGCCGCACCTCGGTGAGGTGTCGTGCGTACGCGGCCTCCGAAGCGACCAGTTGGTCCCGGGTCATGAAGTCGGCGCCGGTGCCGGCGACGGCGTGGTGGATCGCCGCGGTGGCGGTGGCCGTGTCGGTGCCGGGGTCCAGTGAGATGTAGGCGCGCCTGACCAGTCCGTCGCGTGCGTAGGCCGCGGTCTTGGCGAACCTCGGGGTCAGGTAGGCCACGTCTTCGCCGGGCATCGCCTTGTAGGTCGCCGCGATGCGGAGCTTGGCGACCGAGCCGTCGGCCATCGTGATCTCGAGTGCCGAACCGACGTCCAGTCCCCAGCGGTCGGCCACCACCGTGCTGTTGTCGTCCCACTTGTCGAACGAGCCGTCGACGATCTCGAGGTTCATCGTCCGCTTCAGCGCGGCGGGATCCACCACCAGCGCGTCGTTCTCGTCGAACCTGTCCTCGTCCCGGGTGTAGATGGTGGTGAGGATCGGCGCCGCGATCCGTACGCCGGGGATGCGGCTGACCTTGTCGGCCACCGCCGGGCTGATGCCCGGAGTGCCGTCGGGTGCGAGGGCGTACTGCGACTTCACCGAGTTCCGCACCCCGCTGTCGCGTGCCGCGCCGAGCGAGTCGGTGGCGGCCAGCAGTGAGAACACCAGGCCTACCGTGAGCAGCACGGGCGCCGCGATGGCGGCGGTGCGCCGGCGCGAGGTCAGTACGCTCTCCCGGACCAGCATGGCGGTGGGTCCGGCGGAGCGCGTGAAGGGCCGCATCAGCAGCTTGGTGAGCGGCCCGACGAGGAGCGGCGCGACCACGGCTGCCGCCAGCACCGGCACCATGAGGGACAGCACATAGGTGGTGGGCGACAGGACGCCGGCCGGATGGCCGATGGCGATCCAGCCGGTCCAGCCGACACCACCGATCACGCCTGCGGCGCCGAGCCAGAAGCGGCCCCGGGGCATCCCGTTGTCGTCGACGGCCGCTTCGCGCAGTGCCTCGACGGGGCGGATGCTCCCGGCCCGCCGGGATGAGGCGCTCGCCCCGCCGAGCGCCACCACGACTCCGACCAGGAAGGCGCCGGCGAGCGGCGCGAGGACCGTCCAGTCCGTCGAGAACCCGACCTTCAGCCAGGACGGTGAGATGCCCATGTCGATGAGCATGTCGGTGAGCAGCTGAGCACCGAACAGGCCCAGTACCGTGCCGATGGCGGAGGCCAGGCCGCCGACGAGCAGTGCCTCGTTGCGGACCATCTTGCGCACCTGCTTGGGCGTCGCGCCGACGGCCCGCAGCAGGGCGATCTCACGGCGGCGCTGGATCACCGCGAAGGCGAAGGTGGACGCCACCACGAAGATCGCCGTGAGGCCCGCCACGCTCGCCATCACCGGTACCAGCGTGATGGTGTTGTCCAGCGCCTCCCGGTCGAGGTCCTCGCTGGCGTCCGCCTTGTGCCGGGCTTCCCCGGTGAGCACCTCGGCGTCCCGGCCGACAGCGGCTCGTACCTTGTCGAGCGGGCCGAGTGCCACCAGGGCGTGGATCCGTGGGGAGAGCTTGGCGGCCTCCGCGTCGCTGAAGAAGACCGCGTCCTCCCAGTCGACCGGGGAGACGGTGCCGCTCACGGTGTACTTCTTGACCCCGTCGGCGGTGAGCACGGTCACCTGGTCGCCGGTATGCCCCTGGTCGGAGGGGACGACGACATCCGTGTCCGAGGACGGCTGCCTGCCGTCCTCCAACTGGTAGCCGCCGAACCGGGCCACCGGCCAGGGGTGGCCCACCTGGTTCTTGGAGCCGCCTTCGAGCTGGGCGTAGAAGGCCCGGTCTGTGACGGTCTCCCCCACGGCCGCGACCTTCTGCCGCAGCTGGACAGAGATGCCCTTGGCCTCGGCCGGCGAGCGGATGCCCAGGTCGTGGTGGGCCGCGTTCCACGTCGGGTCGTGCGGCAGCACCACCGCCGGGGCGCCCGCGAAGCGTTCCGCGGGCCGGTCCGGCATGTCGATCACGGCCATGAGGAGCAGGCCCATGGCCGCGACCTGCGCTACTCCGAGGACCAGCGCGACGACGGTGCCGAGGAACGACACCCAGCGTGAGCGAAGGGTCTGGAAGGCAACCCTGATCACCGGACCACCGCCAGATCGGTCATCCGCTCGGCGACGGCCTCGGCCGTGGGGTTGATCAGTTCGCCGACCAGACTGCCGTCGGCGAGGAAGAGGACCCGGTCCGCGTAGGCCGCGACGTTCGGGTCGTGCGTGACCATCACGATCGTGGTCACCGCACGGTCCCCGTCCGCCGGGGCGGGTACGGCGGAGGGCGTTCCGGAGCCCTGGGACTGCGGGGCGCCGTACGCCTGCGACTGGTCGTACACCTGGGAGGGGTCGTACGCCTGGGACGGGTCGTACGCCGGCTGCCGGGCACCGACCAGGTCCCGCAGCATGCCGAGCAGTTCCCGCCCGGTGCTGAGGTCGAGCGCCCCGGTGGGCTCATCGGCGAAGAGAACGGCCGGACGGGTCACCAGGGCGCGGGCGATGGCGACGCGCTGCTGCTGACCGCCGGAGAGCTGGCTGGGCCGGTTGCCGGCCTTCTCTTCGAGCCCCATCTGGCCGAGCGCGCGCAGCACCGCGCGCCGGTCCGGCTTGATCCCGGCGAGGCGCAGCGGTAGCGCCACGTTCTGCTCCGCGGTCAGCGAGGGCAGCAGGTTGAACGACTGGAAGATGAAGCCCGTCGACTCCCGCCGCACCTCGGTGAGTTGCGTCTCGCTCAGTCCGACGATGTCCTTGCCGTCGATGAACACCCGGCCGGATGTGGGGCGGTCCAGGCCGGCGGCGCACTGCAGCAGAGTCGACTTCCCGGAGCCCGAGGGGCCCATGATCGCCGTGAAGCTCCCTCTGGGGAAGGACAGCTGGATCTCGCGCAGCGCGGTCACCGCGCTGTCGCCTGACCCATATGTCTTGGTGAGCGACTCGAGCCGCACCGCGTCATCGATCGACATTGATTCTCCGTAGCTGCGTGGTGCTGAAGGGATCAGCCGTCGACCCATCCGATGTGGGTAAGGGCTTCGCGGGGGTTTCGTTGTCCTGCTGATCCTCGAGCGCGGCCCCACGGCGAGTGAAGACGACGGCTGCCACCACAGCGAGCAGAGCCATCACGCCCGACACGATCGCCAGGGTCTGCCGGGAGCCGACTGCCTCCAGCAGGAATCCGGTACCGAGCGCGCCGAGCGAACTCGCGCCCGACACCAGGAGCATGACGACACTGCCGACCCGCCCCTGCATGTTGTTGGGCGTGATGCGCACCTGATACGACATGCCAGAGACAGTAACAGCGGCGCCAATATGTGAGGTTATGAAGAAAAGTACGCCAAGAGCCGGAGGCTGTCTGAAAAAGACAGTTGCCGGCAGCACAGCGGCCCAGCAGGTATGGGCGAGAATCATCACCTTTCGCATGGGCATGCGACTGCTGAGCCAGCCGCCGCTGAAGGCGCCCAACAGTCCACCCGCACCACCGGAAGCCATGATCAGGCCGATGGTGCCCGCGGCGCCGCCGTCCTCCCTGACCACCACGGCCACCGAAAGTATGAGCCCCTGGAAGACCAGGTTGCTGCCGGCGATGATGAACAGCGCCGTACGGAAATAGGCGCGATTCCATACCCAGCGCAGCCCCGCCGAGATCTGGTCGCGCATCCTGGGCTTCTTCTTGTTGTTCTGGGGCGGCGTCCCCTTCTCCCCCCGCAGCCGGACGAGAGTGATCAAGGAACACAGGTAGAGAAAGACGCTGCTGGAGAAGGGGATCCAGGCCGAGAGACCGAACAGGGCGCCGCTCACCGGGTTTCCGACGAAGTTGACCCCGCGGGAGCGGGCCTCGTTCATCGTCAACGCGGCGCCCAGCTGCCGGGACGGCACCACGCCGCGGACCATGGCCCGCTCGGACAGCTGGTAGAAAACGGTCATGCTGCTCTGGACGAAGGCCACGGCGACGACATGCCACACGTAGAGCCTGTCCCCCAGGAGCGAGACGGCGACCGTCGCGACGGCCAGCATCCGGATGATGAGAGTCCACATCATCACCCGGTGCCGGTTCAGCCGGTCGACCAGCACCCCCGCCGGCAGCTGCACCAGCAGCGCCGGCAGGAGTGAGGCGAAACCCACCAGGCCGGCCGAACTCTTCGAACCGGTGTGCCAGAGCACCAGGAGCGTGAAGGCCATACCGGAGCAGCGTTCCGCCATGACCGACATCGCGGAACCGGTCCACAACAACCGGAACTCCCGGTAGCTGCTCAGCGGCGGCAGCCGGTGCCGGCGCCTCGCGGGCGGCCCCGCCGCCTTCGTTGCGGCGGGCGCCGCCGGCTCCTGTCTCTCGGGAGGCGCCGCCTCTTCCACACTCATCGTCGGTTGGCCCAGCACCATTCCAGAACGGCCATCGCGCTGTGCAGCTTGTGCGTGGCCTGGGTGAAGGCGATGCTCGCCGGGCCGTCGAGCACCTCGGCCGTGACCTCTTCACCGCGGTGCGCGGGGAGGTCGTGCAGGAAGACGGCGTTCGGGCTGCTCTGCCACAGCTCCCGGGTGACCTGGAAGGGCGCGAAGACGTCCCGCCAGTCCGCGGTCGCCTTACTGGTTCCCGTGGTCTGCCAGCGGGTGGTGTAGATGGCGTCGAGACCGGCCGGCACCGCTTCCATGTCGTGCTGCTCGGACACCTTGGATCCACAGCGCTCCGCCTGCGCGGTCGCGGTGGCGAGGATCTCCGGGGCGAGCCCGTAACCGACCGGCGTCCGCAACTCCAGCTCGGTCCCGGGGAACCGCGTCAGAGCCAGCGCCAGGGCCGCCGCGCTGTTGTTGCCCTCGCCGACGTACAGCAGCCGCAGACCTTCGATCCGGCCGAAGTGGCTGTACAGCGTGGTGAGATCGGTGAGCCCCTGGGTCGGGTGCTCCTCGGCGCTCATGGCGTTGATGACGGACATCGGCCCGCCGGCCGCCAGGGTCCGCAGCTCTGCCGTGGCGTCCGCGGTGCGGGCCACCAGCAGGTCCAGCATGCCGGCCAGCACCCTGGCCGTGTCCTCGATGCTCTCCCCGGTGTTCAGCTGCAGATCGCCGGGCCCGAAGGTCACCGTCTGCGCACCGAGCCGCAGCGCGCCGCTGGTGAAGGCGGTACGGGTACGGGTGGAGGTGCGCCGGAAGTAGATTCCGACGATCGCGCCCTCCAGAGGCCTCGCCCGGTCGCCGGCGGCGTATGCGGCTCCTCGCTCGACGATGTGCCGCAGGTCGTCGTCGGTCAGGTCGTTGATGGAGATGATGTGTCGCATGGGCCTGCCTGTCTTCCTCAGCCGGTAGTGGGCCGGCGGTCAGTGGGCGTCGCTGAGCAGAGCGTCGATCTCGGCCCGGATCCGGCCCTCGATCTCCACGGCGAGCTGAGCGATCGTCGGGCTCTCGAAGGCGATCCGCATCGGCAGATCGAGGTCGAACTCGTTCTGCATCCGCGAGACCAGCCGTACGGCGAGAATCGAGTGGCCGCCGAGTTCGAAGAAGCTGTCATGCACACTCGCCCGCTTGCCCAGCAGCTCCTGCCAGATGGCCGAGAGGCGTTCCTCGGTGGTGGTGCGAGGGCCGACGAAGGCACCGGTGGCACTCTCGTCCGGGTCCGGCAGGGCACGGCGGTCGATCTTGCCGTTGGCCGTCAGCGGAATCGAGTCCAGCGCGGTGAACACCGAGGGAACCATGTACT
>NZ_JBEZUP010000068.1:0-11818 GCF_040636485.1 Streptomyces sp. NPDC038707 | reverse complement strand
ACCGGCCGCAAGTCCGCCGAGATCATCGCCGACGCCGAACTCAAGGTGTACGAGGGCGGCTCGCACGGCATCGCCATGGTCCCCGGCGACAAGGAACGCTTCAACCAGGACCTGATCGAATTCCTGCGCCGCTGACCGGCACGGCCCGAACGACGCGTCCGGCGCCCCCGCGCGGAGCGCCGGACACACGCGTCGCAGACCTCACCCGGGCGGGGAAGGCCCCTGGGATCCGAGCCCCGGGCGCTGGTCAGTGAGTGCCCTTCAAGGCGGCGTGTGCCTCGGTGAGCCTGTCGACCGCGATGTCGATGGCCTCGGGCGGAAGGGTGAAAGAGAGTCGCAGGTGGCGGTCCAACGCTCCGTCCGGGGAGAAGTGAAAGCCTGGCGTCAGCGCGAGGCCGCGCGTGGCCGCCAGGCCGGCCAGCCGTCGGGAGTCGGTATCGAGGAGTTCGAGCCACAGGGACGGCCCGCCCTGCGGCACCCGGAAGCGGCACCACGGCAGGGCCGACAGTCGCGCGGCCAAGTGGTCGCGCTTTTTCCGCAGTTGCGCGCGCCGGCGGTCGACCACCGCTTGTCTGCGTTCCAGCATCCGGGTGGCGACCAGCCGGTCGAACGGCGAGGGCGCGAGCGTACCGGCGAGCGGGTGCTCCGCCAGCCGGCGGACGGTGTCCGGGTGTGTGCGGATCCAGCCCACCCGCAGGCCCGGCCACAGTGACTTGCTCAGCGAGCCCCCATCACACGACGTGCCGGTCACCGGCGCGTGCCGCGCCCCGGGCCGGCGGCGTGGGGTCCTCGCGCAGGTCGAGGTCCCGCATGGTTTCGTCGAAGACCACCAGGGTGTCGTGGGCGTGCAGCCGGCGGCGGAGTTCGGTGCGGTCTTCCTCCCCCATCAGCCAGGCCGGTGGGGTTGTGGAAGTCCGCGACCAGGTAGGTCAGGGACGGCCGGATCGTCGCGAGAGTGTCGTTCAGGGCGGGCATGTCCCAGCCGGTGGGGGTGAGGGGCTGGGAGACCAGCCGGGCGCCCGCTCCGCGGAACAGGGCGAGCGCACCCGGGTAGGTGGGCGAGTCCAGGACGACCCTGCTGTTCGGCCGTAGGTATGCCGCGCTGATCAGGCTCAACGCGGCGTCGGCACCGCTGGTCAGCAGGAGGTGGCCGCTGTCGGTCGCGAGTCCCTGGGCGCTGTAGAGATCGGCGATACCCGTGTGCAGTGCCGACGCACGGTTGTATCCGGGGGTGTCTGCCAGCAGCGCGGCGGGCAGCGTTTCGGTGGCTTCCCGCACGGCTTGGAGCAGTTCGTCGAGGAGTGCGGCGGGCTCCGCGACGGTGAGGTCCAGCGGCGCCCCGTTCCTGCCCGCCTCGCCCCGGTCGCTGGCCCACGGCGAGAGCCGGTCGCGCAGTTGGGGCGGCACACGGACGGTGCTGCCGGAACCGGTCCGGGTGACGATCAGCTGCCTGGCCCGCAGGATCCGGTAACCCGCCGCCACGGTGCCCCTCGCGAGACCGAGCTCGCCGGCCAGCAGGCGCTCGGCCGGAATCTGCGCGCCGAGCGGGAGACGGCCATCGCGGACGGCCTTCTCCATGGCATCGGCCAGCCGCTCCGCCAGCGAGCCGCCGCCGGCACGCCAGTCGCCGAGCAGCCGGGGGCAACGCGAAACCGGAACGCGTCGCACCAAACGATCCATTAGGGTTACTTTACGAGGATTGGACCGCCGTGCTGCGATCGACACCGGTTCCCGCGCCCCGCCGGGGGCGTCCCGGCAGGGTGATCGGGCGGGTCCCCGGTGCCGTCCGCTCACCAGTGCGGTCCCGGCCGAACCCCCACGCCCGTGAGATCTTCATGCTCCGCCCGATCTGCTGGGCCACTTCACACGGATTGGACCACGACAGTGCGGTCGGTGCCGTCTAGCGTCGAGTCGTACCCACCCGCTCTCAAACCTGGACACCCTCATGCCCCTGCATTACCGCCATGTCGACGTGTTCGCCGCACAGGCGTACACCGGCAACACCCTCGCCGTCTTCCCGGACGCTCACGGCCTCTCTGCCGCGCAGATGCTTGCGATCACCCAGGAGCTCCGCCACTTCGAGACGATCTTCCTCAGCGACGCGGACGCGACCCACCACGTCACCGCCCGGGTCTTCGACCTCTTCGAGGAACTCGGTTTCGCTGGGCACCCGGTCCTGGGCGCGGCCGCCGTGCTGCATGAGCGCGACGGTGCCCCGGGTCCGCGGCGTTGGACGTTCCGTATGACCGGCAGGACCGTCGAGGTGTCCACCCGGCGCACCGCCACCGGGTATCACGCGGCGCTTGACCAGGGGGCGCCGGAGTTCCTCGGGACCGTGCCGGCCGAGGGCAGGGCGGAGGTCGCCGCGGCCCTGAAGCTGCCCGGCCGGGTGCTCGCCGACCTTCCTCTGCGTGTCGTCTCCACCGGCCTGCGCTACCTCATCGTGCCGGTGGTGGCGGGTCTGGCCGAGGCGGGAATCGTCCGCGGCGACTTCGCGGAGCTGCTCGGGCGGTACGGCGCGCAGTTCGCGTACGTCCTCGACGTCGAGGCCCTCGAAGGCCGTCACTGGAACAACGACGGCGTCCTGGAGGACGTCGCGACCGGCAGCGCGGCCGGCTGCGTCGGCGCGTACCTGGCCCGGCACCGCGTCGTGCCCGTCGGGGAGGAGTTCGTCCTGCGACAGGGACGCTTCACCGGCCGTCCGAGCCGTCTCACCGTCCTGCCCGAGGGACGCCCCGACGCACTGCACAACATCCGGGTCGGGGGCGACGTGAGCATGGTGGCCCGCGGATCCCTGGACTCCTGCCCGAGTGAGGACCTTTCGCATGCCTGACTTCCCGCTCTACACGGCCGACCGCATCCGCGCGGCCGTGGACCTCGCCGACCTGGTGGAGCCGGTCGCCGACGCCTTCACCGCGTTCAGCACCACCGAGGGAGCGCGGGCGCCGGCCATGGTGCTTCCCGTCGCCGACTGCGGGGACTCGCACGTCAAGGACGCCCACCTGCCAGGGGGCCGCCACTTCCTCGTCAAGATCGCCAACTGGTTCCCCGGAAACCGGGCGCGCGGCCTACCGGAAGGCGGCGGGTTGGTCGCGCTCTTCGACGCCTCGACCGGCGCCGTCACCGCGGTGCTGGAGGACGAGCACTACCTCTCCGACCTCCGGACGGCCGCCGCGGGAGCCGTCTGCGCCCGCGCGCTGTCCCGGCCGGACGCGAGCCGCGCAATCGTCTTCGGCACCGGCAGGCAGGCCGAACTGCAGGCTCGTGCCCTCACCCTCGTCCGTCCGGTCCGGCAGCTGAGCGTCTGGGGCCGCGACCACCGCCGGGCCGCCGTCCTCGCCGGCCGTCTCGGCCGGGACCCACCACACGTCGACATCACCGCGGCCGCCGATCCCGAGCGTGCCGTGCGCCACTGCGACATCGTCGTCACCGCGACGGCCAGCCCCGCCCCCATCCTGTTCGGCTCCTGGCTCCGCCCCGGCCAGCACATCACCGCCCTTGGCGCCGACGACCCGGCCAAGCGCGAACTCGACGGCGCCTGCCTGCGCCGCGCCACCCGGGTCATCGTCGACAGTCGGGAACTCGCCCTCCGCTACGGGGACGTCCACGCCGCCGTCGCCCGCCAAGAGGTCACGGAGGACCGTGTCGACGGCGAGATCGGCGACGTCCTGGCCGGCCGGGTTCCCGGTCGGCGCACGGCGGATGACATCACGGTCGCCAAGCTCGTCGGCATCGGCCCCCAGGACCTCGCCGCGGCCCGGACGGCCCTCGCCCTGCTGACAGGAGCCAGCGGATGACCCTGGTGCCGGACACTTTTCGCATGCATGTCGCGACCGCCGCGGACATCGACGCCGTCGTCCGCACTCTGACCACCGCCTTCTTCAACGACCCGCTGTGGGGACCGGCCTTCCCCGACACCGGACGACGTGCCGCCCAGGCCGCGGCCATGTGGCGGCTGTACGCGTCATCGGCACTGCGCTATCACTGGCTGCTCGTCAGCGACGAAGCGAAGGCCGCAGCCGTATGGATCCCGCCCGGCGGGGAGGAACTGACCAGCGAGGAATCAGACGGTCTCCCGCGCCTCCTGCGCCAAACCGCCGGCCGGGACGTGGCCGAGGCCATCGTGACGATCAACGAGCAGTTCACCGCCGTGCGACCGAAGCAACCGCACTTCTACCTCACCCTCCTCGGCGTTCACAACCATCACCGAGGCAAGGGACTCGGCATGGCTCTGCTCGCCGAAAGCCTCGCTCACATCGACGCCCTCGACGCCCCCGCCTACCTGGAGTCGTCCAATCCGGCCAACCTCCAGCGGTACGAAGGCGTCGGCTTCACCCCGCGGGAGGAGATCGTCGTCGCCACCGGCCACGTCGTCACCACCATGTGGCGGCCGGCAGCCGGCACCCGCCCGGGAGCCGGCGGATACGCACGCTGAGGTGTGGGCACCAGCACCCGGCCGGTGTCCCGGGGACGTGTCTGTACGACCGCCCGCCGGACCCCAGCCGGTCAGGCTCAAAGGACAGGACTTCCTGCGGCCGGTCATGCTCATCCTCCCTCTTCGACGCGGGAGAGCCAGGTGGTGAGCAGTGATTCGAGCGTCTTGGCCTCGTCGGGTGTCAGCAGATCCAGCAGACGGCGTTCATTGCGCATGTGGTCGGTGAACACCTGGTCGATCAGTTCGCGGCCGGGTGCGGTGAGGGCGACGATCCGGCCCCTCTGGTCACCGTCCGACCGTCGGCGGGTGACGAGTCCGGCCCGCTCCAGGCGGTCGATCCGTTTCGTCATCGCGCCGGTGGTGACCATGGTGTGCGCGGCGAGCTCGCCCGGTGCCCGTTCGTAGGGCTCGCCGGCGCGTCGTAGCGCGCACAGGACGTCGAACTCCCCCTCGCTGAGCCCGTAGTCGCCATAGACGCGACAGAGTTCGCCGGTGAGTCGGTCGGCCAGACGGTGCAGCCGGCCGATCACTCCCTGCGGGGAGACGTCGACGTCGGGCCGCTGTCGGCGCCATTCGGCCTGGATGCGGGCTACGTGGTCAAGCGGTTGCCGTTTGTCCATACGACCCACAGTACCTTCCTGAGAAGGTATATTGCCTTCCATGGAAGCTAATTTGCGGTGGGTGGCGGTGACCGCGGTCGCGCCGGTGGCCTGGGGAACCAACTACTTCGTCACCCGGGAGTTCCTCCCCGCCGACCACCCCCTCTACGGAGCCGCCTGCCGGGCGCTGCCCGCCGGCCTCCTCCTGCTGGCCCTGTGCCGACAGCGGCCGCGCGGCGCGTGGTGGTGGAGGTCCGCCGCGCTGGGCCTGCTCAACGTGAGCGTGTTCTTCGTCCTCGTCTACACCGCCTCCCAGACCCTGCCCACGAGCCTCGCCTCGGCCGTCATGGCGGTGTCCCCGCTGACGATGATGCTCGTGGCCTGGCTCCTGATATCCGAACGCCCCCGGACCACCCACCTGGCCGGTGCCGGAGTCGGGCTCGCCGGTGTGTGCCTCATGCTGCTCACCGGTGCGGAACAGGTGAGCGTGGGTGGTGTGGCCGCCTCGGCCGCCGCCATGCTCGTGTCGTCCTTCGGCTACATCCTGGCCAGACGGTGGAGCGATGGCGCCGACGTGCTCGCCTCGACCGCCTGGCAGCTCACCGCGGGCGGCCTGCTGCTGCTCCCGGCGGCGGCGATCGCCGAGGGGGCTCCCCCACCGCTCTCCGCACCGGCCCTCCTCGGGTTCGCCTACG
This sequence comes from Streptomyces sp. NPDC038707, assembly GCF_040636485.1. NCBI lineage: Bacteria > Bacillati > Actinomycetota > Actinomycetes > Kitasatosporales > Streptomycetaceae > Streptomyces > Streptomyces sp. NPDC038707. Next base: position 6,089 of record NZ_JBEZUP010000068.1, on the reverse strand, counting down.
TCGCGCTGGTCGCCACCGCACTGGCCTTCACCGCCTGGTTCACCGGGCTCCGGCGCCTGCCGGCGGGGACCGTGGGCCTGCTCGGACTGCTCAACCCCGTCACCGGGGTGCTGCTGGGCGTGGTGATCGCGGCTGAGTCGCTGACCTTGCAGCAATTGGGCGGACTCGCCCTGGTCCTGGCCGGGGTCGTCCTCGGCCGGCCCGCCCGCGCGGGACGGCGCGGCCGCCGGCGGCCGCCGCTCCGGCCTGCTGCGGACGACCGGACCGGGCGGGAGGCGCCTTTGCGGACCGCTCCCTGAGGCGGCGCAGCGCCGTCCGGACCCCTGGGCGTGTCGTTCCGGGCGGGCCGGTGTGACGTCGTGCCCGGAGCGTGCCGCGGACCGACGCGGCGGCGCGGGGGCGACGGCATGCGGGTGACGCTCGACGGGGCGCCCCGTCGTGGGGCGGGCACGCCACGACGGGGGGCGGCCCCACCGCCGTGGCGGGGGCCGGGCCCGTCATCGCGGTGGGTGGTCAGCCCCGTCGCCGCGGCGGGTGGTCAGCCCGCTGACAGCACTTCGATCCCGTCCGCCGCGAGGCGCTCGACCACCGGATTCTGGGGTGACGCGTCCGTGATCAGGCCGCTGATCTCCTCCCAGGGCAGGACGCGGTACCGGGAGGCCGTGCCGATCTTCTCGGAGGAGGCGAGGACGTAGGTGTCCGCGGCACGTGCCGCGAGGGCGCGTTTCATCGCGGCGTCCTCGGCGTCGCCGGTGGTGAGACCCGCTTCGGGGTGAACGCCGGTGACGCCGAGGAGAAAGAGGTCGGCGGAGACGTTCTGCGCGGCCTCGGCGGCGGCGGCGCCGCAGGTCACCGCCGAATGCTTGAACAGCCGGCCGCCGATCACGAAGATCTCGGCCTTCGGGTGGTCGAGCAGCGCGGCGGCGACCGTCGGACTGTGGGTGATAACGGTGCATCCCAGGTCCTTCGGGAGCGCGTGGGCGACCGCCAGCGCCGTGGTGCCTCCGTCGAGGATCACGACGCCGCCCGGCCGCACCAGTCCGGCGGCCACCGAGGCGACTCTGCGTTTGCCGTCCGGGGCCACGGCCTGCCGGGTGCCGTAGTCCGCCACCGCCGGCGACACGGGAAGCGCCCCGCCGTAGACGCGCTGGCACAGCCCCTCGCCCGCCAGGTCCCGCAGGTCGCGCCGCACGGTGTCCTCGGAAATCCGCAGTTCGGCGGCGACATCCTTGGCGACGATCTTGCCTTCCCGGGCGAGCAGGTCCAGCAAGTGGTCACGCCGTTCGGCAGCCAGCATCCGCGTTCTCTCCTGTTCTTGCACGTTTCTGCATGTATTGTAGCGCCCATGAACGACAAGCCCATGCTGATCCTCATCGCCGGCCCCTATCGCTCCGGCACCGACGGCGACCCGCAGTCCATGGCCGCCAACCTCGCGCGCCTCGAAGCGGCCGCATGGCCCGTCTTCGCCGCCGGCCACCTTCCCGTCATCGGGGAATGGATCGCCCTGCCCGTCCTGCGCTCGGCCGGCGCCGGCCCCACCGATCCCCTCGCCGACCAGGTGCTGTACCCGACCGCCGAGCGCCTGCTGGCCCACTGCGACGCCGTACTGCGCCTGCCCGGCGACTCCACGGGAGCCGACCAGGACGTCGCCACCGCACGCCGCCACGGCCTGCCCGTCTACCACGACGTCGCGGAGATCCCCGCCCTCGGCCCGCGGGGCGCGGCGTGACGCCGCGCCCCGGTGTGGACGTACCGGACCACCGCGGCCGGACCGGGCTCGACCGGGCGGGACGGGACCTCGACCGCAACCCGGACGTCGTGGTCCGCGACGTCGAACTCACCTCCCAGGGCTGGCACGTCCTGCGCCGCACCACCTTCGACTACCGCCGGCGCGACGGGCGCTGGGAGACCCAGCAGCGCGAGACGTACGACAGGGGAGACGGCGCCGTCGTCCTGCCCTACGACGCCGCGCGCGGACGCGTACTCCTGACCCGCCAGTTCCGCTACCCCGCCTACGTCAACGACCACCCCGACGGCATGCTCGTCGAAGCCGCCGCGGGGCTGCTCGACGCGGACGACCCCGTCGCCGCCGTCCGCCGGGAGGCAGCCGAGGAGCTCGGCGTCGACCTCGGCCCCCTGACCCGGGTCCTCGACGCCTACATGAGCCCCGGCTCCGTCACCGAACGCCTCCACTTCTTCGCCGCCCCCTACACGCCCGGCGACCGGACCGGGACCGGCGGCGGAGTCGAGGACGACGGCGAGGACATCGAGGTCCTCGAACTCCCCTTCACCGAAGCCCTCGCCATGACGCGCGACGGACGCATCGCCGACGGCAAGACCATCCTGCTCCTCCAATGGGCCGCCCTGCACGGCCCCTTCGCCCCCCGCGCCGAAGGCCGCCGCCCCGTCGGCCCCGGCGCCGCGGACGCGGCCGGCCGCCAGTGACCTGAGTCGGAGATTCGTCGTCGGGTTGGGCATGAGTCGTCCGGGTCCGAAGTGCCCGCCGCTGCCGGTCCCTGATACCCAGCGGGCGGATCCGCGACCTCTGGGCCAGAGCCTGGGCACCGTCGCCCGACGACGCTTCCACCCCCCGCACCGCACCGCCATGGCTGGATCTTGGCGGTTGTTAGGATCCAGCCATGGCGAAGAGACATGCGGTGACCGTACTGGCGTTCGATGGAATGGCGCCCTTCGAGCTGGGCGTGGTGGTGGAGGTCTTCGGTCTGTCCCGGCCCGAGCTGGGAGACCTGCCCTGGTACGAGCTGCGGGTGTGCGCTGAGGAGCCCGACCGGGATCTGCGGGCGGTCGGGGGGTTCACGCTGCGCGTCGGGCACGGGCTCGATGCGCTGGCCGCGGCGGACACGGTGATCGTGCCTGGGGTGGCCGAGGCCGGGGCGCAGGTCTCGCCAGCGCTGGTGGAAGCACTGCTGAAGGCGCATGCGCGGGGGGCACGCTTGGTGTCGATCTGCTCCGGCGCGTTCGCGCTGGCCGCGACCGGTCTGCTGGACGGCCGGCGTGCCACCACCCACTGGCGCTACGCCCGTACGCTCGCCGAACGGCATCCCGGGATCGAGGTCGACCCCGACGTGTTGTACGTCGACAACGGCGATGTCCTCACCAGCGCGGGCAGCGCGGCAGGTATCGACCTGTGCCTCTACCTCGTCCGGGCCGATCACGGTGCGGCCGTCGCCAACGCGGTGGCGCGCCGCTTCGTCGTCCCCCCGCACCGCGAGGGCGGACAGGCCCAGTTCATCGAGGCAGCGGTGGGAGACGTAGGTACCGACGACGACGGCGTCACGCGGAGCATGAACTGGGCGCTGCGTCATCTGCGCACACCACTGTCCGTGTCCGCCCTGGCCCAGGCTGCGCGTATGTCGGAACGCTCATACCTGAGGCACTTCGCCCGCCGCAACGGCGTGAGCCCGATGCGCTGGGTCATCGCCCAGCGGGTGGCTGCCAGCCTGCCGCTGCTCGAGTCCGGCGAGGGCACCGTGGACGAGATCTCCGCCGCGGTCGGCTTCGACAGCACCGCGACGTACCGGCACCACTTCTCCCGCCAGATGCGGACGACGCCGACGGCTTACCGCAAGGCGTTCACCCGCGTTGCCGCCCACCCGTAAAGGTCACTTCGAGGGGTGGCGGAATCTTGGTGACTTCGGGCGTTCACGCCACTCGTAGGGCGGGCTCAGGGATCAGAGGATGGAGTCATCGCCGACCGGGGAAACCCGGCACGGCTCACCGGATCCCGTCCCGACCAGCAGGAACAAGAGGTACCCGCCCCATGTCTGCCACCGCTTCCGCCGAGACCACCAGCGCCGTCCTGAGCGTGCCCGCCGCCGCTCCGGCCGAGGCTGCCGCTCACTACGCCGCCCGACTCGCCTTCGAGGCGGATGTCTCCGACGTCCACGCCGACCTGGAAGCCGGCGCACCCGGCGTCGTGCTGGTCGACACCCGCAGCAGTGCCGGCTGGGACCAGGGCCGCATCCCCGGCGCCCTTCACATCCCCACCGCGCAGATCGCCGAACTGGCGCCTCAGCTGATCGATCCGGGCCAGACCGTGGTCACCTACTGCTGGGGCCCCGGCTGCAACGGCGCGACCCGCGCGGCGCTGGCCTTCGCCCGCCTCGGCTACCAGGTCAAGGAAATGCTCGGCGGCTTCGAGTACTGGGTCCGCGAGGGATTCGCCTACGACTCCGCCACGGGCGTCGAGCAGCGCCCTGTCGACGACCTGACCGCCCCTCGCTCGGGTATCTCCTGCGCATGCTGAAGGACACCGCACGGCCGGGCGGCGTGATCCGTCCGGCCACCGCGGCAGACCTGCCGGCGATAGCCCGTCTGTGCGCCGCCCATGCCGCCTTCGAGCGCGCCGAACCCGTCCCCGTCGATCTCGCCACCCGCCTGGAGCCCGTGCTGTTCTCGGCACATCCGAGAGCGTGGTGCCTCGTGGTGGACCACGGAGGCGAACTGATCGGTTACGCCACCTACTCCCGGGAGTTCTCCACCTGGCAGGCGACCGACTACGTCCACCTGGACTGCCTGTTCGTCACCGAACCGCACCGCGGAGAGGGCTGGGGGCACGCCCTGCTCAACGCCGTGAAGGACGCCGCAGCGGCTAGCGGCGCCACACACATGCAGTGGCAGACACCCGACTGGAACACCGACGCCATCCGCTTCTACCACCGCGCGAGAGCCGAAGCCCGGCCCAAGGTCAGGTTCTCACTCCCCACTCGCCCGGCGGAAAACCTGCCCCGAGCGGTGGGTCTCGCGGCCTGGCTGTAGCCGACTGGCACCTCACCGGTATCCGCCACGGAGCGAGGTCCAGGCCGAGCCCTGAGTGCCGCGCCCGGAACAAGACGCGAGACCGACGCGACCCCGGACACGGGGCGGCGCCGTCCGGCATCTCGGAGCCGTCGTCGCCGCTTGCGCAGACCCTCCTCGGCGCCAGGAGCTCGAACCAGTCGTGGTAGCGGCGCAGCTTGTCCACCAGGTCGTCGACGGGTTCGGTGACGCGGTCGACCTCCAAGAGCATCGCGGGCACCCCGGCGTCCGGCGCGCGCATCGTCAGGTCGGCGTACGCCCCACTGCGGCGTCCGCCCCAGCCGGGCCGGCTGGCCGCGATTGTTCTACAGGGGCCGGTGCCCGGCGACGGCGCCGCCCGGGTCGTCGGCCAGGGCGATGCGGGCGGTGATGCGTTTGCCGACGGGCTCGCGCTGCGCTTCGAAGCCCTGGGCGACGGCCATGACGATCTCCAGGCCGTGCTGGCCGACCCGGCGGCGTCCGCCGGGTCGGCCAGAAGGACCGGGTCACAATCCCACACGGCGACCTCGACCGTGTCACCGGTGACCTTCAGGTCCAGCAGCACAGGCCCGGGCGCATACTTACGGGCGTTGGTGACCAGTTCACTGACCACCAGCTGGGTGACGTCCATGGCACGCTGCGAGACGGGCAGGCCGTGCTCGGCCTGGACCCGGGTGAGGAAGCCGGCGGCCAGGTGACGGGCTTGGGCGATGTCCCCGCCGTCGCCGGCCAGGGCCACGCTGGTCTGTATGGCCGGCCTGTCCGGCGCCGCGCCGCCCGCCGGCACCGGGTCTGCTTCCATCACGACCACCATTCGCCTGACCGACGCGTCCGGCCGGGTGGGGCAACAGCAGTTGGGCAGCGGCGTTCCGCCCTGGCACATGCCGGGCGGGACGCCGCTGGAGCGGGCCGCAGGCGGCGCCCGTCAGGCCGCGCGCTTGCGGTCCAGCAGCATCACGGCATACAGCGGGGAGTCCGGGAACGGCTGGCGCTCGCCGACCTTCCGGTATCCCCAGCCCTCGTACATCGCCTGGAGCCGGGGCCGCTTGGTGTCCACCGTGAGCACGGCCAGGGCCTCCGGCCGGCGAGCAGCACGGTGTGAAGCCGCTCCCCAAGGCTTTGCCCGCGCCACTGCGGCTTCAGCATCAGTTCCGAGACGGAGAACGTCGAGGGGTCTGCCGGCTCTTCGCTCAGGTACTCACGCCACCATTCGTGCCCCGGCTCGCCCGGCGCCCCGTACGTGAACCCGATCGGCTCGCCATCGGCGTAGGCGACCACACACGCGAATCCCT
>NZ_JBEZUP010000067.1:0-13702 GCF_040636485.1 Streptomyces sp. NPDC038707 | reverse complement strand
ACCCTGACGACACGACCAGGGCACTCGGCGGCCAACAACATGGGGGGTCAGTTTTCAGAGACTCGCCGGGGGTCAGATTTCAGAGAGCGTTGACACGCGTGGATCACGCGAGAGGATGACACCCCAGGTGCAGGGCGGAGGCAGTTTCACACGGCTCACTGATGAGGCCAGGCCAAGAGTGAATCACCATTGGTCGTTCGTGTGATCGTCTTTGTGACAACGGGCTTCCCTTTTGTTTCGCCGGCGGCGCCCGCCGGGGGACCTACGCGACTTCGTCGTGAAGTTGTCCGGTTAGGGGCGCGGACCTGCGGTGATTCCACCGTGCCCTCTGCTGACCAGGGGAGTTGTGTCTTTCAGCGTCTTTCACGGGCGTGCCGTCTTGCGTGGTCGATTCTCCCCACGCGCTCCCCGGCGACGCGGATACTCCCCAGGGAATCCGTCGCCGAGACCAGTTCCCAGTGACAGCGTGTTCCCGGCCCATCAATACGGTGGACACGCTGAGTGACTGATGCGGGCTGGCCGTCTGGGGCAGCCAATGTGGTCTGGTGTCGCCCTGCGTGGTGGCCATTCCACGGCGGAACACCTCCGGGTCGGCGTGGAGGACACCGTCCCGCTCGCAGACGGGGCGACGATCCTCGGAACACCCCCGCGTCGGCGGGAAGGACGAGATCCGGCGCCGCAGCGTGGAGTCCAACGGCGGAACACCCCCGCGTCGGCGGGGAGGACGGCAGCGCCAGCGCCGCGGTCGCCGCCTACGACGGAACACCCCCGCGTCGGCGGGGAGGACACCAGCAGCACACTGATCGCGGACATCGAGTTCGGAACACCCCCGCGTCGGCGGGGAGGACGCTCCATCAGGCCACCGCCTTCCAGTACTGCACGGAACACCCCCGCGTCGGCGGGGAGGACGCGATGTACCGGGCCAGTGCCGCCTGCCCGGCCGGAACACCCCCGCGTCGGCGGGGAGGACTCGAACACCGGCTCGTCCCGGTCGTCGTCATGCGGAACACCCCCGCGTCGGCGGGGAGGACTGGTCGGGATGGACCAGGGCTACGTGTCCCGGCGGAACACCCCCGCGTCGGCGGGGAGGACGCTTTCCGCCAGGGTCACCATGATTGCGCGCTCTGGAACACCCCCGCGTCGGCGGGGAGGACATCACCATCAGCATCGCCAAGGACCGGCTCGTCGGAACACCCCCGCGTCGGCGGGGAGGACCACGGAGACTCCAGCACCTGGAGCAGCGCCGACGGAACACCCCCGCGTCGGCGGGGAGGACGTGAAGGCCGGCTACGACAAGTCCGAGCGCACCGGAACACCCCCGCGTCGGCGGGGAGGACGACGCCTCGATGGGTGCGGCGGCCGAGTCGAGCGGAACACCCCCGCGTCGGCGGGGAGGACGCATCGATGTCCTTCAGGACTTGGCGGACGCTCGGAACACCCCCGCGTCGGCGGGGAGGACAACGGGCGGTTGCTGCTCCACCAGTCCCGGCACGGAACACCCCCGCGTCGGCGGGGAGGACCTTCTCGAAGTCCGTGCCCAGCAGCTCATCACCGGAACACCCCCGCGTCGGCGGGGAGGACGTGATGATGGAGACGGGCGCCCCCGTGGCCGTCGGAACACCCCCGCGTCGGCGGGGAGGACGCGTCCCGACGCTTCTTCCGGAAACTCCCGTCCGGAACACCCCCGCGTCGGCGGGGAGGACGCGTCGATGTAGAAGTGGAACGTCCAGCCCGCCGGAACACCCCCGCGTCGGCGGGGAGGACGTGCTGAACATCGCGGCCGGCGCCTGGTCCGCCGGAACACCCCCGCGTCGGTGGGGAGGACCCGTTCATGCCACGGCAGGAGTTCGTAGAGAGCGGAACACCCCCGCGTCGGCGGGGAGGACACGGTGGCCCTTACGCGGACCCGCGTACCGGGCGGAACACCCCCGCGTCGGCGGGGAGGACCGTGGCCTGAAGTCCTGGGGCGGTCCCGAGTACGGAACACCCCCGCGTCGGCGGGGAGGACGCGCACGACGGACTCGGCGCCGCCATCATCGGCGGAACACCCCCGCGTCGGCGGGGAGGACGCGCACGACGGACTCGGCGCCGCCATCATCGGCGGAACACCCCCGCGTCGGCGGGGAGGACGCCCCGCCCTGGTACCTCGGGCGCCTCGCTGGCGGAACACCCCCGCGTCGGCGGGGAGGACCCAGATCTCCGGGTCTCGACTACGCGGGTGGGCGGAACACCCCCGCGTCGGCGGGGAGGACGCCTCCTGGAACCTCATCACCTGCAACAACGCCGGAACACCCCCGCGTCGGCGGGGAGGACCAAGGAGGAGCGGACGGCGGTTTCATCGCCGCCGGAACACCCCCGCGTCGGCGGGGAGGACTGCCGCGATCAAGATCCCGGGTGACGCGAGTGCGGAACACCCCCGCGTCGGCGGGGAGGACCCCTCATGACCAGCGGCGCCCGCGCGGGGTGGCGGAACACCCCCGCGTCGGCGGGGAGGACGTGGCGAAGACGGCGGGTCGGTGCTGCATGTTCGGAACACCCCCGCGTCGGCGGGGAGGACCTCAGTCCGCTCAGTCATGGCGCCCATCATCGCGGAACACCCCCGCGTCGGCGGGGAGGACTATCTGCGGTAACTCCGCAGGCGATTTGCCGACGGAACACCCCCGCGTCGGCGGGGAGGACGGGGGCAAGTTGTAGAGCAACCCCGGAGGCAACGGAACACCCCCGCGTCGGCGGGGAGGACGAGATCGCCATGACGCACGACACCGCCACCACCGGAACACCCCCGCGTCGGCGGGGAGGACAGGATGATCGCTCTCCGCCAGAAGCTCTATCGCGGAACACCCCCGCGTCGGCGGGGAGGACGTGGGCTCGTCGCCCCACTGGCCGTTCTCTGCCGGAACACCCCCGCGTCGGCGGGGAGGACTAGGGCGCGGGCCCCGTCTCGGCCGGGTCGGGCGGAACACCCCCGCGTCGGCGGGGAGGACATCCCAATTGCCGGGTCGGCTACGGACCGGACCGGAACACCCCCGCGTCGGCGGGGAGGACCCGACGATCGCCGAGTGCGCGGCCCTCCAGGGCGGAACACCCCCGCGTCGGCGGGGAGGACCTTGCCCAGGAGATGCCGGCGCATTTCATCGCCGGAACACCCCCGCGTCGGCGGGGAGGACGCGGGCTACACCCCGCGCGGCAACGGCACCGGCGGAACACCCCCGCGTCGGCGGGGAGGACGCGGGCTACACCCCGCGCGGCAACGGCACCGGCGGAACACCCCCGCGTCGGCGGGGAGGACGCGGGCTACAGCCCGCGCGGCAACGGGTCGGGCGGAACACCCCCGCGTCGGCGGGGAGGACAGCAGCGCCGAGATGGCGATGGCACCGAAATTCGGAACACCCCCGCGTCGGCGGGGAGGACCTCGCCGGCAGCTTCTTTGCGGTCTTCTCTGCCGGAACACCCCCGCGTCGGCGGGGAGGACGTGCGGGCCTGCATCTCGCCTGCTGCTGTGGCCGGAACACCCCCGCGTCGGCGGGGAGGACCGGGCAACCGCAGCGTCCCTCGCTCTCCGCGCCGGAACACCCCCGCGTCGGCGGGGAGGACTTCCGGTGGATCGCCGACCCCAAGGCGCCCACCGGAACACCCCCGCGTCGGCGGGGAGGACTCGGCCGAGAAGCCGGCGGCGGACATCTGTGCCGGAACACCCCCGCGTCGGCGGGGAGGACGCGGGGGTTGCCGAACTCGCTCATGCCGCCGCCGGAACACCCCCGCGTCGGCGGGGAGGACCCTTTCTGACCTGGCACTTAAAGGGGGCTTTGCCTGTTCTTTGCTTTTCGGGGGGCGCCGTGTCGGGGCGGGTAGGGATGCATGTTGTCAGCCTACCGAGGCGGGGGACGGTAGGGCTGTCAGTGAGGGGTGGTTGAATGCCGGCTTCAGTGCTGGGACGGCATCTGCTGGCTGGGGTGAGAAGGCGATGATGGCGAAGAAGTGGGATCCGCCGGATGAGACGGCGTGGGGGAAGTCGAGGGGCTTAGGTCCAGGGCTGCGGCCGTATCCGTTGATTCGGCACCTGTTGGATGCTGCCGCGATGGCGCTGCACCTGTGGGATGCCTACCTGTCCGAAAACCAGCGGGTGAGGATTGCCGACGGGATGGGGTTGGCGGGTGATTTGGAGCGTGCGAGAAATGTCGTGGGGCTGTGTGCTGGTCTGCATGACATCGGGAAGCTGTCAGGTTTCCAGTTCTGTTCCTGGCACGGTAGCCAGTACCTCAGCGCTGAGCTGGGCGGCAGCCGCAGGGAGATGACCGCAGACCGGTTCGGACATGACGTGGCCGGTCTGCAGGTCGTACAGGAGGTGCTGGCGGAGCTGGGCTTCGCCACTGATGCAGAGTTGAAGGTCGCAGAGCGGCTGGCCGAGATCGTCGGTGGTCATCATGGGCGCTATCACCGTCTTGAGGACGGTGTCGCTCCGGCGTTTCTCGGCGGGTCCGCCTGGGTGCGGCAGCGGACTGCGCATGCAGTTGCGGTGCACGAGTTGCTGGGGGCGCCGGAAGCTCCGGGTGTGTTCAAGGCGTCGGCCGCAGTGCTTGTGACGGGTGTGGTCATTCTTGCGGACTGGCTGGTCAGCCAGGAGGACTACCTCCGAGGGCGGCAGCAGAGGCTTGAGCCGGCGCTGACGGATCATTTCGAGCGCTCACTGAAGGATGCGCCGGGTCTGCTGGCCGGGGCCGGGCTGGCCCGGGTGCGGTTGCAGCGCAAGGGGTTCGCGGAGGCGTACGGAATTCAGGGTGCGCCGAATCCACTCCAGCTGTCCGTGATGGAGGAGATGCGGAAGGCAGTGGGTGAGGGTCGTCGTGGCGGCATCGTCCTCGTCACCGCCGCTCCGGGGGATGGAAAGAGTGAGACGGCTCTGGAGGCCGAACGCGTTCTGTCAGAGCGCTTCGGTACGCAGGGGTACGCGTTTTTGCTGCCGACGATGGCCACCAGCGACCAGATGTACGGGCGGGTTGCGAAGGCGTTGCTGCGCCAGGCGGGCGAGAACGCCGGGCTGACGCTGGTCCACAGTATGGCCTGGCTGAACAGCGCCTACGCTGACGACGACTTGGAAACGCAGTCCGTCCTTACCTGTGACGGTGACGAGGTGGGAGAAAGCGGCCTGCGGGCGGAGGCCGATATGCGGCCGCAGCGGTGGCTGCGCGGGTCCAAGCGTCCGTTGCTCGCACAGTTTTCGGTCGGCACGGTCGACCAGGCCCTGATGGCGGTGCTGCCGGTGCGGCACAACGCGCTGCGGTTGCTGGCGCTGTCGGGGAAGACGTTCATCGTCGATGAGGCCCACGCCTATGACCCGTACATGCAGGTGCTGTTGGGCCGGTTGCTGAACTGGCTCGGGGCGTACGGCGTCCCGGTCGTTCTGTTGTCGGCGACGTTGCCCGCGTCTGTCAGCGACCGGCTGATCAAGGAGTATCTGCAGGGCGCCGGCCACAAGAAGCGCGACCTGAGCAGGCGCTCGTTCAACGCACCCTATCCCGGATGGCTGTATGTGGATGGGGAGAGCGGCCGGGAGACGTCGATCTCGTGTGCCCGCCGGCATGAGCAGGCGCGCGCCCGGAGCATGGAACTCGACATCGCGGTGGAACCGGTCCTCCACGGCCGTGGCGGTGGCGCCCAGGTACGCCTGGCGGTGCTGGAGCGGGTGCTGAAGCCAGTGAGTGAAAAGGAGGGCGGCACCGCCCTGGTGGTGTGCAACACCGTAGGGGATGCACAGGACACCTACCTGCAGCTGCGTCAGCGGTTCGACCAGCGCTCCCACGAGGAGGGTGGGACCGTGCAACTGCTGCACGCCCGTTTCCCCGGCGACGTGCGCGAGGCCCGTACCCGGGAGGTCACCGAGGGGCTGGGCCGCAAAGGCCCGCGTCCGGTGCGCCGCATCGTCGTCGCCACCCAGGTCGTCGAGCAGTCTCTTGATCTCGATGCGGACATCGTCATCAGCGATCTCGCACCGCTGTCCTTGCTGTTGCAGAGGGCAGGACGGTGCTGGCGGCACGAGAACCACTGGACCGCGCACGGCTATCCCGGTGGCCGTGGCCGGCCGGCCTGGGCGAGCGGGCCGCGTCTTGTAGTGCTCGACCCGATCGCGGGCGGCGGGAAGACGCCGGAGCAGTGGGGTGAGGTGTATTCCGAGCATCTCCTCGCCACCACCTCCCGGGCCATCGCCGGGATCGAGGGCGGCACCATCTCTATCCCAGGGGACGTGCAGGAACTGGTCGAAGCTGTTCACGGTGACAACCCGGACTTCGACTGGAACAGTCCGGGCGCCAGCGAGGTGAAAGCCTGGGCGGTGCACAAGGGCAAGGAGACGGCGGAGCGCAGCATGGCCGGTCTTCTCGCCATTCCGCGTGCGCGCAGCGTTTCCGCGTTGCACGACCTGCACGACCTGCCCGGTGAAGAGGACGAGTGGGAGGTGTCCACCAGACTCGGCGCCGACTCGGTGCGCCTGCTGTGCGCCTACGCCCAGGAGGACGGCCGGGTCACCCTGGATGCGGGAGGTGAGCTACTGCTGCCTCAGGCCACCTCGGACGGCAAGATGCCGGTCTCGTCCGTACGGGAAGTGATGCGGCGCACGATTCCGGTCCGCGCCGACTGGCTCAAGGAAGCGGATCCCGGCAGTGTCACCCCGCCGGAGTCGTGGGCGGAGCATCCGATGCTTGGAGAACTGCGGGTTCTTCGCCAGCCCGTGGAAGGCGGCAGCGTGCGGCCGGTAAAGGCCGGTGCCAAGCTGCTGTGGCTGGACAAGGACCTCGGACTGGTCCGTAAGTGACCCGGGTTCAGACGGGCACCCCCACATCGGCGGGGAAGGCGTGAGGCTGGCGTCAACCTCCCTGCCCCTCGACTGAAACACCCCCGCCTCGGCAGGGAGGTGGCCTCCGGAGTACCGAGGGCCACCTCCGTGGAGGTTACCGGGCAAGGCGGCGGTGCGCCTCAGCGGCTCCGAGCAACAGGGCGCTACACGATCCGACCGTCACCGGGTCCGGACGCATGCCGATCACGATCACGATGACGGCGACTACGAGAACCCACGGTCCTGCGGCAGCCCACGGGGCGGGAAGGGACGGCTGCATGGGCGCTCCTCAAGTTCGGGCTGGCCAAGTCCCTTACCGGACCGGCGTGGGCAGGGCTGTAGTCCACTCCGACGGGCACGGGCAAGTCGATCTTCACCCTCCCGCTCCCTCCGAAACTCCCTCACCCTCCCTGTCCTTCAACCTTCTGAAAAGGGCTACACGTGCGGGCCGGATGCGCTCTACTGGTGCTGTTCCTGGCGGGAAACGGATCCGTTGTCAGTGGCGGCTGTTTCAATGTCGGGACGCTGAGCGCAGGTCCGCTCGCGTCCTTTGTCACGCCGGCAAGGAGGAGCAGGGGCATTGGAGGAGATGGCCATGAGCGGGGGATTCGACCTGAGAGTCGAGCCGTGGATTCCTGTGCGTCTGTTGAACGGAAAACCTGACCGCTTAGGCTTGTGCGATTTGTTCAAGCGGGCTCACGAGATCGGTGACCTGGAGGTCCCGGTGCCGCCGGCGGCGGCGGGCTTGCTGCGGATTCTCGCGCCGATCGTGGCGAGGATCGCCGCTGATGACGGTGACCGGCTCGACGACCCGGACGTTGCGGAGGACATCGGCGACTGGTTCTCTCTGCGAGAGCGCGTATTGAAGGCCGTACAGTTCGATCCGGACGCGGTGGACGCCTACTTCGGCCGGGAGGACTTGGCGGGCCGGTTCGACCTGTTCCATCCCGCACGGCCCTTCCTTCAGGACCCTCGGCTGCGCGTGGAGTGCGTCGACCCGAAGGGGGAACCGAACCCGTCCGGCGTGAACAAGCTCGTGATGGGCCGCCCCACGGGAGTCAACGGCGCCGTGCTGTTCGGCCACTTCACCGACACCGCGCCCGTTCCGGTACCGGCCGCCGAGGCCACCTGGCATCTGATCGCGCAGCTGTACTACGGGCCGTCGGGTCAGTGCACGCCCCGCCGGATCACCGACGAGCGGACCGGCAGCGGTGACGCGGCCCCACTGCGCAAGTCCATCTCCTACTTCCCCTGGGGCCCCGACCTGTTCACCACACTGGTGCTGGCCGTGCCGAGCCCACAGGACGACCTGGACTGGGAGGCGCAGGACGCATGCCCGTGGGAGGAGGATCTCACCGCTCCCCTGGGACCTTTGCCGCCGGTCACGTGGCCGGGACGGATGCTGACCGGCCGGTTCCGTCATGCCGCGCTGCTGGTGCCGTCCGAGGACGGCCGGACGGTGGTCGACGCCTACCTCACCTGGTCGACGCACGAGCCGCCGCAGAAGGTACGTGACCCGTATCAGATCCTCGACCGGCGCAAGGACGGAGATTTCCAGCCGCGGGAGGCCGACGGGGCGCGAGCACTGTGGCGGGATCTCGACTCGCTGCTGCTGAAGGACAGCCGGCAGGACGCCCGGCGGCCCCCGGCGCTTGAGCACCTGCCCAGGTCCTTGCTGTCCCGGCTGCGGGTGCGTGCCTACGGCTTTGACCAGGACGGTCAGCAGAAGGACAGTGTCTGGTTCCGGGCGACGAGTCCGCAGGTCCTGCAGTGGCAGGAAGAAAACGATGCGGAGATGGCCTATCACGTCAAGCGCTGTCACACCGCTGCGGAGAAGACCGGCGACCGGCTGGACTTCGCCGCGAGGATCGCCTGGAAACTCGCCACCGACACCAACGCGGACCCATCGCCGAAAGCTAAGATCAAACTGGACTCCCGCAAACCTGGCCCCTGGGCTTCTGCCGCGCTGACCCGGTACTGGCCGGCTGCGGAAGAAGAGTTCTGGAAGCTCACCAAGTCCGGCCACACCACGGCCCAGGTTGATAGGCCGTTCGTCGACGCGGCCTTGGCCGCGCTCGACGAGGCCATCGGTCACGCCAACCGTGCGGACATCCGGGTGGCACGCGCCCGGCACCGCGCCCGCGGCCTCCTCCTGGCACTGCTGCAGCCGTCCGCGCCCGACTGAATCCGCCCGACTACGCCCACACCGGCGACCGTCGGCGCTTCGTCACCTCACCTCATCACCCGCATCAGGGATGCCTCATGACTGATTCCGTGCCGACGGTGTCCGCACCGACGGCCTCTACACCCGACCGTGTCTCGGACCGGTTCGTCGCCTACGTACACCGTGTGTGTGAGTCGAAACAGGCCCGTGCCGCCCTGCGGCGCGGGCTCGGCCTCCCGGTGGAGCGCTGCAACTACATGCACCGGTACCTGGTGCCGTGGCTGCGCGACCACGACGACCAGCACCATGCCGATGTGCGGCGGGCGTACTACGCGGTGGCCTCACTGATCGCTGCACGTCCCCGCTCGGCCCGCGACACCACACCGGAAGACGGGACGTCCATCTCCTGGTTCGAGCGTCCCAACCTCGGGGCCTCACTCGGCCAGGCCGTCGCCAAAGGCGTCCTGAAGGAAAACTCCGCCGAAAGCGCCCTGCACCTGATGGCCCGCCAGAGCAGCGACGCCGTCCACCCGGGCCTGCCCGCCCTCGTCCGCCAGCTCCTCAGCGGCAACATCACGGTCGACTGGGCGGTCCTCCTGGTGGACCTCGCCCGGTGGAACCGCGACCGCGACCGCATCGCCACCCGCTGGCTGGAGAGCTACTTCCGTACCGCCAGCGGCACGACCGACCCCACCCACCTCAATCCCGCCGAGGAGACCGGCCGATGACTCTCTACCTGGACCTGAGCGCCCTGCAGTCGGTGCCCGCCGCCAATCTCAACCGTGACGACCTCGGCTCTCCCAAGCAGGTCCGCTACGGCAACGCTCCACGGATCAGGGTCTCCAGCCAGTCCTGGAAGCGCGTCATCCGGCTCGGCGTCGAGCAGGATCTCGGAGAGAAAGCCGCCCGCACCCGTCTGGTGCCGGCGAAGGTGCAGCGCGCACTTGAGAGCGCCGGCTGGCCCACCGAGCTGGCCACGTTCGCCGGATCGCAGGTTGCCGCGAGCGCGGGGAAGAAGGGCATCGGCACGGAATCGGCCGGCCACACCTCGGTGCTGCTGTTCCTGCCGGAAGCGGCCATCGACGAACTGGCTGCCGTCTGCGTCGAGCACCGCGAAGCCCTGGAGGCGGCGCAGCACAAGAAGAAGCCCGGCCAGGTACTGCCGCCCGAGAGGATCGAGGCGATCCTCAAGCGCCGCACCGCCTCCATCAGCCTGCTGGGCCGCATGCTCGCCGAACTCCCGGACGCCAACGTAGACGGCGCGGCCCAGGTCGCCCACGCCTTCACCACGCACGCCGCCGAGCCGCAGCGGGACTACTTCACCGCCGTCGACGACTGGCTGGGCGAGGCCGAGACCGGCAGCGGCCACCTGGACACCGCCGAGTTCAGCGCCGGAGTGTTCTACCGGTACGCCACCGTCAACGTCGCCGACCTGCTGACAAACTTGGCCGGCGACGCCAAGGCCGCCCGGACCGTACTCAGTTCCTTCGCCGAGCACTTCCTGCTCTCCCTCCCGCAGGCCAAGAAGAACAGCACCGCCCCGCACACCGTTCCGGACCTGGCCTACCTCGCCGTGCGCGAACACCGGCCGCTGTCCCTGGCCGCGGCCTTCGAAACACCCGTCACCAGCGACCGGCAAGGCGGCTTCTCCCAGCCATCCCGCCAGGCCCTGGACGCCTACGCCGGCAACATCAATCGTCTCACCGGCAACCGCAACCGCCGCTTCCACGGCCACACCGTCATCAACCCCGACGAGAAATACGCCGGGCTCGGCACCGCCCATGACTCCTTCGAGCAGCTGATCGACGCCGCCGTCGAGGCCGCCGTGCCCGCAGTGCAGGACCAGCAGTGAGCGGGCTCCTGCTGCGCCTGGCCGGTCCCCTGCAGTCCTGGGGTGAACGGTCCGCGTTCACCCCGGTCAGGGACACCGCGCCCTTCCCGACCCGCTCCGCGCTGATCGGAATGTTCGCCGCGGCCGAGGGACACAGCCGTGACCAGGCAGACCTGGACCGCTACCGGGACCTGCGGCTCACCGTGCGCGTGGACCGGCCAGGCGTCCGCCTCGTCGACTACCACACCGCCGGCGGCGGATTCCCCAAGGACCGCACCGCGGCCACCAGCGGAGGCAGCAACAAAGGCGCCGCCGTCATCACCCGCCGCCACTACCTGTCCGACGCCGTGTTCGTCGTCGCGGTCACCGCACCACAAGAGACCATCGACCGCCTGGCCACGGCACTCAGCCACCCTCACTGGGCGCCCTACCTGGGCCGCCGCTCCTGCGTCCCCGACGAGCCGTTCCTCCTGCGCCACCACGTCGACAACCCCGAGGAAGAACTGCGCACACGCGTGCCGCTTAGCCGCACCCCCCCACCGGCACAGGACGCCCACAGCCGGGAAACCGGGACGATCACCGTCGACTTCCTCCAGGAACAGCCACGGCCCACCGGCACTCCCACCGCGCCTGCACCGGTCGACACCATCGACGTGAACGACATGCCGGTCAGCTTCGCCCAGCACGGCCGCAGCCACACCGGCCGCCGCCTCTACCGCACCGTGGAAACAGTTCCCCGATCCCTCGCAGGCCCGCCCAAGACCCTGATGCAGCGCCTGATCGACTACGCCCACCGCGAGGAAAGCGCATGAACGACCACCCGGTGATCGCACGCATCCGCCTCAACCCGCACAGCCGCGACGTGCAGCGGGACCTGCGCGACGCCACCGAAATGCACCGCACCGTCATGCGGATGGCCCCCGACGACCTCGGCAACTCCCCCCGGCACCAAGCCGGGCTGCTCTACCGCCTGGACGAGACCGACACCTCCAGCGCCCTCCTCGTTCAAGCTGCCAGCCTCAACCCGTCACGCCTGCCCACCGGCTACGGCCACGCCGAAGTCAAAAGCCTCGCCCCGATGTTCACCGCCCTATGCAAAGGACTCGGCGTCCGCTACCGCATCGTCCTCAACCCCACCAAACGGGAAAGACTCTCGCTGGAGGAAAAAGGAAAACGAGGACGGATCGTTGCGCTCTCCGGCGCCGACGCCGACCAGTGGTGGCTGCGCCGGGCCGCCGAAGCCGGACTCGACATCCACGTCCTGACCCCCACCAGCATCGAGCCGTCCCGCCCCCGCAACCGAGAAGCCCACCCCATGCGACACAGTCTGCTCCGCTACGACGGCACCGCCACCGTCACAGACCCCGACGCCCTGCGAGACGCCATCCTCCACGGCATCGGACGCGGCAAACCCTACGGCGCCGGCCTGCTCACCCTCGCACCCGCGCGAAGCAAATGAGCGCGCCGCGACGCAGTGGCGACGCGCGCAGACGCCTCGCCGCCCCCACTCTGGCCATGCTCCCGCGCGTCGCGGACTCCCTGTCCTTCCTCTACCTGGACATGGTCCGCGTGGTACAGGACGACACCGGTGTGTGCGCGCAAATCAAGACCGACGAAAACCGCACCGACCTCGTCTACATCCCCACCGCCGCCCTGTCCTGCCTCCTCCTCGGCCCAGGCGTCTCCATCACCACCCCAGCACTGACCACCCTCGCCCGCCACGGCACCAGCGTCGTCTGCGTCGGAGCCGGCGGCATCCGCGCCTACGCCGGCATCCTCCCGGACTCCCTCACCACCCACTGGCTCGAACAACAGGTCGCGACGTGGGCCGACCCGGCCAAGCGCCTTGAGATCGCCGTCCGCATGTACCAAATGCGCTTTGAAGACGCTGACATCCCCGAATCCGTCAACCTGGACAAACTCCGCGGAATGGAAGGCCAGCGCATGAAAGCCTTCTACAAGATCCTCGCGCAGCAGCACGGCATCGGACGCTTCCGACGCAACTACCGCCCCGACCAATGGGGCACCCAGGACCCCGTCAACCTCGCTCTGTCCGCCGCCAACACCTGCCTGTACGGAATCGTCCACGCAGCACTCCTCGCCCTCGGACTCTCCCCGGCCCTCGGCTACGTCCACGCCGGCACACAGCACGCCTTCGTCTACGACATCGCCGACCTCTACAAAGCCGACACCACACTCCCCCTCGCATTCGCCCTCCACAACTCCGACAACCCCGAACAGGAAGCCCGCCGCCGCTTCCGCGAAGACCTCCGACTCCTGCGCCTATTGCCCCGCATCATCCGCGATGTCCAGTCCCTGCTGTCCCCATCCCACACCCACACCGCAGCAACCGACGACGACACCGACGACGAAACCTCCGAACGGCATGACGTGCGCATGGTCCACCTCTGGGACCCCAAAACCGGAGTCCTCCCAGCAGGCGTCAACTACGCCAACGGAGACCACTGATGCCTTCCATGGTCGTCATCGCCACCACCGCGGTCCCCACCCACCTACGCGGCGCCCTCAGCCGATGGACCAGCGAAGTGGTCCCCGGAATCTTCGTCGGCAGCGTCTCGGCCCGCGTCCGCGACGAACTCTGGCACAACGTCACGCAAGTTGTCGGTGACGGTGCTGCCATCCTCGTCCACCCCGCCGCCACGGAACAGGGCTACGCCATCCGCACCGCAGGATCCCGCCGCCGGACCCCCGTCGACTTCGACGGCCTCACCCTAATCCGTATGACCGCCGCACCCCAGGTCAAGAAAATGCAAACCCCCTCTTACTGATCTTTTCGTAAGTTCAGTGGGCGTGGTGGCGGTGTGGGTGGGAGGCTATCGGGGTGACTTATCGACCTTCGCCCTCTGCGGCTGGCGCC
>NZ_JBEZUP010000066.1:0-14024 GCF_040636485.1 Streptomyces sp. NPDC038707 | reverse complement strand
GCGGTCGCGTGTCATGGGGTCCCTCGTTCGCCATCACCGTCCGGCCCCTCCGGAACACAAAGCATCATATACGGTGATGGCTCGCCTGCGACCACTGGTCCATGGGGCCTAGGGACTTCGCGGGGCGGGTGACGGCGTGAACACGACGGGCAGCGACGTCAGGCCGCGCAGCCACGGGGACGGGCGCCGGGTGAGCGACTCGGCGGGGACGGCCAGGTCGATGTCGGGCAGCCGGTCCAGCACCACCTCGATCGCCGTTCTCGCCATGACCTCCGCCATCTCCTGCGCCGCGAACGGACAACGGTGTTCGCCGTGTCCGAAGGCGAAGTGCGCGTGGTTCCCGCCGGTCGGGGCCGACTGGTGGGTGCGCACGTACGGGTCGTTGTTGGCGGCCTGGAAGCCGAGGAGCAGCAGATCCCCCGCACGGATGTGACGCTCGGCCAGGAGCGTGTCGCGCGCGGCCCACCGGCCCGAGACGATCTGTACGGGCGCCTCCTCCCACAGCACCTCGTTCATGGCCTCGGCGACGCTGTTGCGGCCACCGAACAGGGAGGCCGCGAACCGGTCGTCGGTCAGCATCAGCCGGAGGGAGTGGCTGATCCAGTCGGCCACCGGCTGATGGGCCGCCGCGGCGATCTCCAGCAGGTCGTGCATGACGTGCTCGTCGGTGAAACCGGTGTCCGCCGCCAGCATCCGGCCCACCAGGCCGTCCCCGGGACGCCGCCGCTGGGCGGCCACCAGCCCGGCCGTCGCCGCGGCCAGGTGCCGCATGCCCGCGGCCGCGCGCTCGTTGCCGTCGACCATGTCGTTGAGCGCGGCCACCAGCGCCGGGCCGTCCTCCTCGGGGAAGCCGAAGAGCACGGCGAGGACGCGCATCGGCAGCAGCTTCGCGTAGTCGGTGACGAGGTCCGCCCTCCCACTCGCGCACACCGCGTTGATCAACTCGTCCGCGAAGTACTCGGTGTCGCGGCGCAGCCGGAACAGGTCGACCCCGTCCAGACTCGAGTTGAGCGCCGCCTTGCGCTCGATGATGTGCCTGCCGCCCGCGCCCGGGTCCGGCGGGAACTGCCGCAGGATCATCGGCAGCAGCGGCCAGTCGTCGGGGAGGGACTGCCACTGGTTCCACAGGGCGAAGTCCCGGCTGAACAGCACCGGGTCACCGGTCACCTGGTGCAGTTCCTGGTAGTCGATGACCAGCCAGGCCGGTACACCGCCGTCCAGGACGACCGGCACCACGGCCCCGTGCTCACGCCTCAGCGCCCGGTAGTCGAGGTCGGACTCGGCCAGGAACGATGTCCCGCTCAGGGGGACGGGCTCGGTCATACCAGTTCCTTCCGGAAGGCCGGACCACGGGACTCCAGGAGCCGGCGCACATGCTCGACCAGCTCGATCAGCACGTTCTTGACGGACTCCCGTGCACGCGCGTCACAGTCGATCAGCGGGACGTACGGGTCCAGGTCCAGGGCGGCACGGACCTCTGCGGCCGTGTGGCGGGGGCCGCCGAAGTCGTTGCAGGCGACGACGAACGGGATGCCCTGCTCCTCCAGCCGGTCGATGGCGTACCAGGAGTCGTCGATGCGCCGGGTGTCGACGAGGACGACCGCCCCCAGGGCCCCCGAGAAGAGCCGGTCCCACAGGAACCAGAATCGTTCCTGCCCCGGCGCGCCGAAGACGTACAGCACGTTGCGGGCGTCCAGGCTGATGCGGCCGAAGTCGAAGGCGACCGTGGTCGCGGACTTGGCCCGGACCGCGCTGACGTCGTCGACGGACTCGCCGGCCCGCGTCATCGTCTCCTCGGTACTGAGCGGCCGGATCTCACTGACCGACCGGACCAGGGTCGTCTTGCCGACGCCGAAGCCGCCGACGATCACGATCTTCAGGCCGTTGTCGGCCTGGGCACCCAGCGGTACGCGGGTGTCAGAGCTTGCGGAGTCCAACGAGCACCTGCTCCAGGAGACGGGAATCGGGAAGTGCGGCGGCCCGCGGGTGACGGGCGCTCACGCGGCCCGACGCGACCAGGTCCGACAGCAGGACCTTCGTGATGCTCACCGGCAGCCGCAGGGTGGCCGCGATCTCCACGACCGCCGTGGGCCGGTCGCACATCCGCAGGATCGCGGTGTGCTCCGACTGCATGCCCGGGGCCGGCGCGCACTCCGCGACCACGAGCGTCACCAGGTCGAACCGGACCGCCGGGTCCGACCTGCTGCGGCCACCGGTGATGGTGTAGAGGCGGTCGGGAGTGTCGTCCTTGCCCGGCCGGCTCATGACGCCCGGGGAGGTGCTACGAGGTGCTCGCCGAGTTGCTCGACGAGTTCGCTCATGGTGTGCCCCACGAGACCGGGGTCCACGTCGTCCGCGGTGACCACGGCGAGGTGGGCCCCCGCGCCGGCCTCCACGATGAACAGGACCCCGCCGTAGAACTCGGTCATGGCGGAGCGCACGCCGCCGGTGCCGTCGCCGAACTCCATCGACGCGCCCTGGGACAGGGCCTGGATTCCGGCGGCGATCGCGGCGAGTTGGTCGGCCTGGTCGGCGGACAGGCCGGGGGTACGGCACAGCTTCAGCCCGTCCCGGGACAGCACGAGCGCGTGCCGGGCGCCGGGGGTGCGCTCCAGCAGGCCCTCGATGAGCCAGGTGAGTCTGTCGTCAGCGGTGTGGATGCCCGTCATGAGGTGGTTCTGCCTTCCGGGAGCGAAGGGGTGTCGGCCGTTTCGTGGGGGGTGGCGGTCCGGATGGGGTCGGCGGCGGTCGCCGGTGCGGCGCGGCCTTCGGCGCGCTCCCGCGCGGTACCGCGCACGGCCTGGCGGAAGCTGCTGAAGCGGGCGGTCCGTGCCTTGGCGTCCTCCGGGGTGAGCGGTCGTCGTCCGGATCCGGTCGTGGCCCGGTCGCGGCTGTGCTCGGCCGCGGCGAGGGCCTGCCCGCGACGGCGGCGGGGGAGGGCGCCGGTGCCGTCGGGGGCGGCGGTCGCGGGTGCGTCCGGTGCGGGGAGGGCCGGCGTGTCCGTTCCGCGGTTCCCCGGGGCGGGGCCGTCCCGTCCGGGACTCCACGAGGGACCGGCCGCGGAGCGGGAGACGGGACGACCGGGGTCCACGGGCGTGCCTGGGGCCGGCGCACGGACCGCCGGGGGCTGTGCCGCGGACTGTGTCGCCGGGCGGGTCAGAATCTCCTGCGGGAGCAGCAGCAGTACGCCGGTGCCGCCGCGGGAGGAAGGGCGGAAGGACACCCGCAGGCCGTACTTGCGGGCGAGCCCGCCGACGACGGCGAGGCCGAGCCGGGTACCGCTGAGGCCGCCGATATCGGTGACGGCGCCGGAGACCGCGTGCTCGGCGCGGCGCAGCTGCACCTCGCTCATGACCAGACCCGCGTCCTCCACGGACACGATCGCGCCGGACGGCACCTCTTCGACGTACACGTGGACCTCGGCGGTCGGCGGCGAGAAGTTGGCCGCGTTGTCGAGGAGTTCGGCCAGGGCGTGCATCACACCCTCGGCGGCGTGGCCGGCGACCGCGGCCTCGCCGGAGGCGTGCACACGCACTCGCTGGTAGCCGCTGATACGGCCCATGGCGCCGCGCAGGATCGACTCCATCGGGATGGGCCGGGCCCAGCGGCGGCCGGAGCGGGCGCCGGTGAGGACGGCCAGGGAGTCGGCGAGCCGTCCCGCCTGGGCGGTGCGGTGGTCGAGGTGCAGAAGGTCGGCGAGGACCTCCTCGTCCGTGTGCCGCTCCTCCATCGCGCGCAGTTCGGCCAGCATGCCGGTGGCGAGGGCCTGGAACCGTCCCGCCATGTTGCCGATCACGGAGACCGCCGCGTCCCGGGCGGTGGTCGCCTCACGCACCCGGCCGGACAGGAAGGCGTTCTCCTCCTCGAGCTTCGACACCTTCGCGGCGAACCGGTCGCGGTCGTCGGCGTGTTCGTTGCCGAGCAGAGTGCGCTGCGCTGCCAGTTCGCTGCTCAGCCGGGCGCGCTCCCGGGCGAACTCCTCTTCCAGTGCCGCGCGTTGACTCCGCAGCTGGTCGGTGTCCCGGCGCATGCGCTCCAGGTCGCGGTGTGCCCGTACGGTCGTACGCCGGCCGTGGGCGGCCAGGGCGCCGGCCGTGCCCAGGAGCACGGCGCAGCCTCCGCCCCAGGCGGCGAGGGCGGGTGTCCCACTTGACGCGGCCGCGACCACCACCGCGGCGACGAGGCCACTGACTACGGCGGTGGAGAGCACGGTGACGGCAAGGGGAAAGCGTTCGCCGGTCGTTTCAGGGGCGGTCATGAAGGATGTCCTCAGTCGTGCTCCGGAGGTGTCCGGAGCAGGCATGGCGGGCAGACCTGGTGGACGTCAGCCGATCCGGCGTCCACCAGGCTCTACATATATAAAATATTAGATCAGTTCGCGCCAGTGTTGGCGCGAATCTTGTCTCCGGCCGGCACGGAAAACTCAGTCGCCGGTCCGAGGGCGGCATCCGCGTCGCCACCCCGTGCGATCCACCGGACCACCTGTTGCAGCCGGTCGAGGAAACGCGGCACGTTGACACGGGCCTCGGGCGTGTCCGGACAGGTGACCTTCAGGTAAGTGCGGTCCCAGCAGCGGTTCACCCACATCATGACCTCGCTGCTCGGACTGGAGTCGTAGAGTCCGTTGCAGTTGGCGGCCGCCCAGTCACGCGAGCCCTGCGCGTGTCTGCCGTCGATGTAGGAGACGATCGGCAGCACGGCGGAGTCGTCGGACTGCAGGGGCAGCCCGGCCAGTTCGGCCACCCGCAGCGGGGAGACCCGGGCCAGCTTGCAGGCGCCGCGGAATCCGGCGCCCGCGGCCGCCAGGAGTCCGGGCAGGGACAGCGGCCGGCCGTCCTCCTCCCCGGTCAGCGGGAAGGCGACCGGCACGAGGTTGATGAACCATCCCTGTGCGGTGAGCCAGCGCGGCTCGTTGCGGGTGTGCACCACGGACAGACCGCGGTACACCTCGCGTCCGCCCAGTTCCCGGTGGAGCACACCCAGCGCGGCCAGCAGACCGGCGGAGAAGCCGGCACCGTGTGGCCGGCACACCTTGGCGAAGGCGTCGGCCTCGTCGGCGGTGAGCAGATCGAGTTCGAAGGACAGACTGGGACGCGTCTCGCCCGCCGGCACCCCGAGACCGAGCGGGAAGGACGGGAGCGGGCCGGACAGCAGGAACTCGACCCAGCTCCGCACCCCGGGCGAATCGGCCTGCAGGGTGGCGGCCCGCTCGCGCTCGAGGGCGCCGGCCTCGACGTAGCTGCCGGCTTCGGGCAGCACGGCCTCGGTACCCTCCACCTCGGCCCGGTACAGGGTGCGCAGCTCGTCGAAGACGAGGAGGACGGAGTAGGCGTCGCTGTGCGCGTGGTCGATGGCGAAATAGACGGTGGAGGAGTTCTCGCCGAGAACGGCCCCGGCGGTGAACGGCGGCCAGGCCATCGGGCTGGTGCCGCTGCCGAACTGCTCGCGCAGATGTTCCCGTACGGCCTCGGGGGAGGCGAACTCGCCGCGGGGCACCGGCTGTATGTCGACGTCCTCGGCGGCGACCTTGTGCCGGATCAGCGCCGTACGGACGCCGTCCGGGGCAGCGGGGCCCGCGGCGGCCACCTCGTCGCGGGTCCCGCCGGGGGTGCCCCGGTCGGGAGCGGGGTTGTCCGGCTCGGCCGAGAACCAGGTCAGCACCGTCTCGTGGCGCAGTGCCCATTTCTTCCAGGCGGCGGCCATGGCCGCGGTGTCGATCCGCCCCGGCAGGTCGAAGGCGAGTCCCACCCACGGGGACTGGGGCCGTCCGGCCCGGAGGTTGGCCAGGTAGCGCAGGAGGTGGTTCTCCTGCACCGGGGAGGGCGGCACCGGATGCACCGGTGCCCGCCGGGCCTTCTCGACGGCCTCTTCGGGAACCCGGAACTCGACCAGTTCACCGGCCTGCGGCACGTACTCGGACAGGAAGGTCATCAGCACGGGGTGGGTTCCTTTCCTCTGCCGCCGCAGGTACAGGCCGCGGACGCGTGCGGACGGGGACGGGGCATGGCGGACGGCAGGTCGCCGGCGGCGGTCTGCCGCACCAGGCGGCTGGTCTCGGTGAGATAGGAACGGACGGCGGTCCGGGCGGTCCCGGAGTCGGGGTGGCGGTGGCTCACGTAGACGCCCTCGCGCGTGCGCATGAGCCAGAGGTAGACCTCGTGCGGGTGGATGCGGCGGCTGCGCAGTGCGGTGGCGTTCCACTCCGTCCACCGGCCGGCGCCGGGCAGGGAGCGGATGTCCATGTACGAGACCATGAACCGGGGTTCGAGGGGGAGGCCGAGCAGCTCGGTGAGGCGGGCCAGTGGTGCGCAGGCGAGCGGGCGGGCGCGCCGCAGGGCCTCGCCGGATTCCTTCAGCACCTGTTCGAAGCCGTCCCCGCCACGCACCGCGACGCTGACCGGCGCGATCCCCACGTACCAGCCCAGGGACCGGTGGAAGCGCCGTTCGCCGCGGGTGTGGAACGGCGTCACGGTGCGGAAGCTCTCCTGGCCCGACAGGCGTTGACCGGCCAGGGCGTGGCAGGCGAGGAGACCGGAGAAGAAGTCGCCGCCACCGCGTCTGCACACCGCCTCGAAGGCACGTGCGCCCTCGGCGTCGAGCAGCCAGTCCAGGCCGCCGGTCTGGGGGACCGGCGCCGGGGCGTCCCCGTCGGCGACCGGGAGGACGAACTCGGGGAGCCTGCCGCCGCCCTCGGCCACGAACTCCCGCCACTGCCGGACGGCTTCGTGGTCGCCGTGCAGCCGGGCGGCGTCCTGGCGTTCGGGACCGGCGAAGTCCAGGTAGCTGCCCACCTCGGTGAGGCGGGCGCGCCGGTCGTCGAGCGCGGCGCCGTACAACTCGCGTATCTCGTGGGCGATCAGGAGGACCGCGTAGCCGTCCACGTTGTGGTGGTCCAGGCCGACGCAGACGGTGGTGGAGTCGGGGTGCCGCACGGTGAGGAACACGAAGGACGGCCAGGCCAGCGGATCGGTGTGACCGTCCAGGACGGCTTCGAGGCGGGCGGACAGCACCCTCGGGTCGTCGAAGTGCCCGTGCTCGGTGCGCACCAGCCCGACGGCGCCCGGCCGCACGGTGCTGCGGTACATCCCGAGCAGGTCGCCGTCGGCGTACGGTTCCAGTCGGCTGCGCAGCACCTCGTGCCGGTTGATCCAGTCGGTGAACGCCTTGCACAGGGCGTACTCGTCCAGCCGGCCGGGCAGTTCGAAGGCCGTGGCCAGCCAGGAGGGACCCCGGCCGCTGGTCGCGGAGTTCAGGGCCTCGCTGAGGTGCGCTTCCTGGAGGTACGACGCGGGCCGCGCGTCGGGCATCCAGTCGGAGCTGTGGGGTGGACCGGCTGTCGGGCGCCATACCGTCAGCTGCCCGGCTGTGACCTCCAGGTCCCAGATGTCGATGAACTTCACGGCCTGCCTCGTCTGTCGCCCAGGCGATGCCTGATGGGGAGAGTGATGGTGGTGCCCGTGGGGGAGCGGTGTTGTGGTGCGGGGGCCGGGCCGCGTGCGGTCCAGGTACCGCCCGGGGGCCGAACCCGGGCCGCACGCGCTCAGCTCACGGTCAGTGGCCGGGCACGAGGACGGACGACGGTCCGTCGGCTCCCGTGATGCCCGTGTCGTACGCCGGTGCCGACTCGGTGAGCCGGCCGTCGGCACCGATCGTGAAGGTGTGCAGCTTCGCGGTGTGCGGCGCGGCCCCCGAGGCGATGTCGACCGCGTAGAGGTGCTTGCCGTCCGGGCTCAGGAAGGTGCGGGCCGGGCTGTCGCCGTCGGCACCGCTGGGGAACGGCGAGTTCCCCAGCTTGGTCAGCGCGCCGTTCGCCTGGACCTCGTAGCCGTCGATGGTGTGTGACAGTACGTTGGGGACGTACATGTAGCGGTTGTCGGGTGTGATGGTGACGGAGTGCGGCGTCGAACCCGCCGCGAACGGCGAACCGGACACCGGGGTCAGCGATCCGTCGGCCGCGATGCTGAAACCGGAGACGTTGCCGCCGAGCTCGTTGACGTTGTAGAAGTGCTTGCCGTCCGGCGAGATCGTCGGGAAGCACGGCCCGGCGCCGGTGGGGACCCGCTCCAGCGGCGCCGACGGGGTGCCGTCGCTGCCGAGGGCGAGGCGGACGATCTGCCCCTGGCGGTAGTCGCTGACGTACAGGTTCCGGCCGTCGGCCGACACCGTGGACATCATCAGACCGCTGGAGGCCCCGATGTTCACCGGCTGCCCGGTCTGGGACGGGATGCCGTTGTCCGCCACCGTGTACGTCGTGACGATGCCGCCCTTGTCGAAGAAGCCGGTGCCGCTCGTGGCGTACATGTGCCGGCCGTCGGGGGAGAAGCTGAGCCCCATCGTCGTGGCGTTGCCCGGGATCAGGATCTTCGTGGTCTGCACCCGAGTGAGCTGCCCGTTGTCGGCGACCGCGTACACCAGGATCTCGCCGGCGTCGATGTTGGGCACGGTGTACAGGAACCGGCCGTTGGGAGAGGCCGCGACCACGAACGCTCCGTAGCCGGAGGCGAACGGCGAACCCGGGACGCGCTGCGGCGCGGCGCCCTCGTCGTCGGTGACGTTGACGGCCGCGAGGTTGTTGGACAGCACCCCGCCGACGTAGATGTGGTTCACGGCGGACGCCGACGCGGACGTGGCACCGTCGGCGCCGAAGGCGGCCGGCGAGGAGGTGCCGAGGAGGGACAGCACCAGGGCGCCGGCCGCGGCGTACGCCATGCGCCTCCGGTACGACCTGCCCTCCCGGCGGGCGGGGCCCGGACCGGACTGCTGCGGACAGGTGCCGGGGAGTTCGGAAGTGGTGATGCCTGCCATCTGGTGCTCCATGTGGTCGCGGGGCTGTGCAGTGGAATGTGCGGGTGGATCACTGACGCGGAACCGCGTTGCCTGGTGGGAATGCGGACTGTGTCTCTGCGGCTCGTTCTTCACAGTAGGGAGGAATTCGGTGTCCACCTGTCCAAAGAATTGGACACTCCTTCACGGGCTTGCGGCAAAGAGGACGAGGGGCGCGTTGGGCGCATATGTCGACCTGATCTGACCTGCAAGGATTATGGTGGTGACACAAATAATTAAGAGCGCGCGGTAAGTTTTCGACGATGCCGTGGGGATTCGGTGATCGAGGGCGCACGGGTGTCGGACGAATCTGGCGTCCATGAATTGCTCCGCATGCTTTCACCGATTCAGGCGTCCGGTGCGCATGCCCGGAACACAATTGCGGGCATGCGCACCGGACCGGTCTTGACCGGGCCGGCCCGGTGTCAGTGGATGCGCAGCGCCCGCATGCGGTTGTAGAGGGTGGACCGGCTCACGCCGAGCGCCCGGGCCGCCTCGCGCCTGTTCCCGTTCGCGGCCTCGATGGCGGCGATGATGACCTCGCGCTCGGCCTGACGGAACGGCGAGGCCGGGGAGGGCCGGTCACGGTGCGAGACCGGCAGGTCCGAGGGGAGGATGTCCCCGGCCGTACGGACCTGGGCGAGGCCGTGCACCGCTCTGCGCAGCTCGGCCAGGTTGCCCGGCCAGGGCTGCGCGGCCAGCAGGCGCAGGGTCTCGGTGGTGAGCCGGACGCGGCCGAAGGCCGAGGTCTCGCTCAGCATTTCCTGCGCCAGTCGTGGGATCTCGTGCCTGCGGCGCCGCAGCGGCAACAGATCCTGACGCGTGGCGCACACCCCCACGAGCGGGGCGTGCACGCCTTCGAGGTGGCCACCGGGCGTGGAGGTCATGATGATGCCGCGCCGTGCGCCGGGGAGGGACTTGGCCAGCAGCATCGTCAGCCGCTCGGACAGGAACTCGATGTTCTCCAGGACGACCGCCGGCCCCTCTCCGTCCAGCAGCGCTCCCAGGGCCCCGGCCCAGGAGGTCTCGCCTCGCAGGACCACCGCGGCGCAGTCGAGGGTGACGGCGCCGGACCCGGCCGCCCGCCGTGCCTCGGTGGTCCGGCCGCTGCCGGGCTCGCCGACGACGAGCAGCGGCCACTGGGCCGCCGCCTCGGTGCGGGCACCGTCACGGCGGGGTCCGCGCTGCGGGACGATGACGACGAGTACCCCGTCGGCCCCTTCGACCGGCGTGCAGGTCAGCTCGACCGGCCAGCCGGACGCCAGGACCAGCCGGTGGGTCCGCTCGCGGACGGGACCGACCGCGTCGGCGCACGCCTGGATCGCCGGATGATCGGCGGGCTGGAGCAGGTCCAGCGCCGGGGGATTGGCCAGGACGAGTCCCGGACCGAGGGCGACGACCGCACGCCCGCGATGGCGTGCCGCCGCCTGGAACGCGGCCAGCAGCCGCCGTTGGCCGAGGGGCGAGTCCTGCCGGAGCCGGTCCTGGATCTCCTTGACCACGTGCCGGATCAGAGACGGCAGCAGCGGGTGCTCCGCCCCGGCGAGGCAGGCGACGTTGACGACGCCCTCGACCCGGCGCGTCACCGGATGTACGACCGGATGCCCGTAGCAGGAGAACGGATCGAACGCCCTCAGGAAGTGCTCGGACCCACGGATGAACAGCTCCTGCCCGGTCTCCAGCGAGGTACCCACGCCGTTGGTGCCGATCTGCTCCTCTTCGACAAGGACCCCCGGCGCGATGCCGATGTCCGCCACCGCGTCGCTGAACGGCACGTCAGTGAAGCGCGTGTCGAGGACACGAGCCGACCGGTCGGCGAGCAGCAGCGCGGCCGGAAGGCCATCGAGCTCGTCCTGTGTCCGTCCCAGCACCGGGTCCGCCGCGCGGACGAGTCCGCTCTCCTCGTCGATCGGGGACCGGACGAGGCGGGGCGCCGCGTCCGCGCGCAGCCCGTGCCGCCGGGACCGGGCCCACGACGACTCGATCACCGGTCGGGACGGTCCCGCCTCTTCTAACGGACTCTCGTGCATGTCGGCCCCTCCTGTCGTCGGTGTCGGCTCCCGTGCCGACTCGAAACGACCCGCCCCAGTGCGAGGCTGTGCGCATCCGGCCGTGCCGCGTTCGGTCCGGCATGTCCGGCGTGCCGTGGTGCAGCGGCTCGGGCGGTGGTTTTCCATCAGACCCTGGTGCCGGAGAATCTCGTATCATATAAAAAATTTCAAGGGCTTCGACGTGACGCGGTGAGGCACCCCGACCCGACCTCCGTGCCGCGGCCGACGCGGGTGGCTGGCCGGCCACCCGCGACGAACAGTCGACAAGACGCCCATAAACAATAGACGTAATAATTGGGACGACGACGATGTCCTCCCGGAGGAGGAAGATGGGCGGGACAACCGCTGGAGCCGGCCGGGCCCCGCACGCAACCGCCGACGTCGCGACCGCGGTGCTGGACGCGCGGGGTGTCGTGGTGCGCTGGTCCGAGGCGGCCGCGGAACTGCTGGGCTGGACCGCCGAAGAGGTGTGCGGCCGTCCCGTGAGGGACCTCTTCGCCGGGGAACCCGCCGGCGAGACCGACGAGACCCGCATCCCCACCGACGGCCGGGCGCAGTTGCGGCGCCGGTCCGCCGATCCGGTCGACGTCACCTACCGCGTGGTGCGGCTACAGCCCTCCGCCGACCACCTCATGCTTCTCGCGCCCACCCAGCGGGTGGTCGACTGGGAACAGGGCGCGCACCTCCTGGCCGGTCTGCTCAGCCAGGACCGCATCGCCTTCCGGGTCCACGACGCCAACTTGAACATCGTCCTGAGCAACGTCCACTCCGGTCCCTCCGGTGCCGGCTCCTCGGTCGTCCACTCCGTCACCGGGCCGGCGCCTCGGACGTCCGCACGGGACGTCGAGGCGGCGCTGCGCCGGGTGCTCGAGACGGGTGTCCCGCTGGTGGGGGACTACCTCGGTACGACGGCGCGCATCCCGCAGCGGGAGGAAGTGTCCCTGTCGGCCTTCCGGACGGGAGTGGACCAGGGGGCCCCGGTGGAGGTCGTGGCCCTGTACCTCGACACACTCGGTCAGCAACGCGTCCGCCGCGACCTGGCCCTGCTGCACCGGACCGCCACGCGGATCGGCGGCTCCCTGGACGTCACCCGTGTGGTGCGGGACTTGGTTGACATCCTCGTGCCCGCCTTCGGGGACCTGGCCTGGGTGGACCTCGCCGACGCCGTGCCGGGCGGCGACGAGCCCCCCAGGCTGGCCGGCGGCGGAGAACTGCACGTGCACCGGGCGGCGATGGCCTCCGCCGGTGACGACCCGTGGCCCGCCGGACTGCTCCAGCTCGGTCAGCAGGTCCCGAGGGTGCCCACCTCGACCACGCTCAGGGCCGTCCAGGAGGGCCGGGCGGTGATCCTGAACCGGGCGGTGGTGTCCGACGTCCTGGACGGCGACGAGTCACTGGTCCGGATGTTCGTCCCCGAGGGCGGACACTCGGGGGTGTGGGCCCCCCTCTTCGCGCGCGGACTGGTGCTGGGCAACCTGACCGTCTGGCGCACGGACCAGCAGGACCCCTACGACGAGCGGGACGCCGACCTGCTGGCCGAGATCGCTTCGCTGGCCGCGCTGAGCGTGGACAACGCCCGCCGCTACACCCGCGAGCGCCGCTCGGTGCTGGCACTGCAACAGCGCCTGCTGCCCCGGCCCGTGGGTGACCATCCCGGGGCCGAGACGGCCGGTCACTATCTGCCGGCCGGAGAAGGCACCGAGATCAGCGGCGACTGGTACGACGTCGTGCCCCTGCCCTCCTTCCGGGTCGCCCTCGTCGTCGGCGACGTGGCCGGCCACGGGCTGTACGCGACCGCCACCATGGGCCGGCTGCGCACCGCCGTGCGCACGCTCGCGGACCTGGAACTCGACCCGGTCGAACTCCTCACCCACCTCGACGACCGGGTGCAGCAGCTCACCAGGGAGGCGGACCTCGACAGCCCGGTGGGTGCCACCTGCCTGTACGCCGTGCACGACCCCGTCACCGGGCGCTGCGCGCTGGCCAGCGCCGGTCATCCGCCGCCCGTGGTGATCCGGCCCGACGGCACCACCGAGGTGATCGGCGTGGCCCCCGGGCCGCCGCTGGGTGTGGGCGGCATGCCCTTCGAGATGACAGTCGTCGACCTGGAACCCGGCAGTGTCCTCGCCCTCTACACCGACGGTCTGATCGAACGCGAGGACGGTGACCTCGACGCCGGAGTGCGGACGCTGGCGGAGGACCTCGCGCGGCTGTGCGGCCCCGGCCGGTCCCTGGACGAGGCGGGCCGGGCGCTGGTGTCCCGGTTCGGCGAGACCGCGCACCGCGACGACGCCGCGCTGCTCCTCGCCAGGGTCCGGGCGATCCCGGCGGACGACATGGCGCACTGGGAGTTCGACGCCGATCCGGCCGTCGTGGCCACGGCCCGGCGGGCGGCCGCCGAGCAGCTGGACGCCTGGGGGCTGGCGGAGATGGCCTTCACCACCGAACTGATCGTCAGCGAGCTGATCACCAACGCGGTCCGCTATGCCGGCGGTCCGGTCAGCCTCCGGCTCATCCGGGACGGCGCACTGGTCTGCGAGATCACCGATCCCAGCAACACCCAGCCGCGACTGCGCCGGGCCCGCTGGACCGACGAGGGCGGCCGAGGGCTGTTCCTGGTCGCCCAGCTGAGCACCCGGTGGGGCTGCCGTTATGGCCGGCAGGGCAAGACCATCTGGGCCGAGCAGCCGCTCACCCCGGAGCCGGTCGACTTCGCTTCGCTGATATGACACCACCGCTCGGCTTGCCTCTCCGAGCGGTGAGGTGAGACCGTTGACAGTTCATACATTATATATGAAGCTGCGTTGACGGATGTGCTCGACAGCGCGTACGGGAGCGCGGACAGGGGGAGCCGACGATGACGGTGGACGGGATACCGCGGGGGAGAGGGGCGCTCGTCGAGCCGGAGCGCATGCTGATCGGCGGCTCCTGGGTCCCGGCCCGGTCGGGCAGGACCTCCTCCGTGATCGATCCCGGCACCGGCAACGTGGTCGCGCGCACCCCCGAGGGCGACCTGGGGGACGTGGACACGGCGGTGCGAACCGCCCGGAAAGCGTTCGAGGACGGCCGTTGGACGCGGCTGTCCGGTGCGCAGCGCGGTGTGGTGCTGTGGCGCGTCTCGCAGCTGCTGGAGCAGTACGCGGAGGAACT
>NZ_JBEZUP010000065.1:0-14026 GCF_040636485.1 Streptomyces sp. NPDC038707 | reverse complement strand
AAGATCGCCGTCGAGGAAGGCCAGGAAGTCCAGGAAGGCGACCTCGTCGTCGTCCTGGAAGCCATGAAGATGGAACAGCCCCTCAACGCCCACAAGAGCGGCACCATCAAGGGCCTCACCGCCGAAGTCGGCGCCTCCCTCACCTCCGGCGCCACCCTCTGCGAGATCAAGGACTGAGGCGCGGGGGAGCGGTCAGTTCTGTACCGCTCCCTCCAGATCGATCAGCAGCGTGCGCAGGTCGTCGTTCAGCCGTCGCTGGGTGGCGAGGCCGAGGGCGGACAGCACCCGCGCCTCCGTCTCCGTCTTGGTGGCGAACACCTCGAGCGCCCGCTGCTCCCCCTCGTCCGTGAGGCAGACGAGCACCTGGCGGCGGTCGCCGGCGTCGACCTCGCGGCGTACCCACCCCTTCTTCTCCAGGGCGGCCACGCGCTTGGTGACCGCGCCGGTGGTCAGCTGCATGATGTCCTGCAGCGAACCGGCGGTCACCTGGTGCGGCGGGCCGACCCGGCGCAGGGAGGCGAGCAGTTCGATCTCCCAGGGCTCGATGCCGAAGACGGCCAGCTCGCGGCGGAGCCGGGTCTCCAGGTGGTGGGCGACGCGCTGGAGCCGCTGGCAGAGTTCCTTGGACGTCAGGTCGGGTGCCGTGGAGACCTGCGCGACCTGCTTCATGATCACGTCGACGCGATCGACGGCTTGCTGGCGATCACCCATGGGTCTAGCCTAGCCGTCAGCCATTATCTTCCTGGTCGTTTAATTACCAGGAAGTGAAGCAGTCGAAGAGAGGTGCCTTGCCGATGACTCGTAGCGTCTCCGCGGCCGGTCCGCTGGAGGGCCGGACCGCACTGGTGACAGGCGGCAGCCGGGGGATCGGGGCCGCGACGGCCACCACGCTCGCCGGGCTCGGGGCCGACATCGTGCTCACGTACCGAAGCGCGCGGGAGGAGGCCGAGGCGGTCGCGGCCGCCTGTGCGGAGAACGGCGTCAGGACCACCTTGCTCAGGGCCGACCTGGACGCGGCCGACGGCGCCGCCGAACTGGTGGCCGCCGTGCGGGAGCGGGTGGACCACCTGGACGTCGTGGTCAGCAACGCGTGCGCCTCGTACCCGCGCGTGCCGCTGCCCGACCTGGACCCGACCGCGCTCGGCGACAAGGTCCGCAACGACGTCGTCCTGCTGCACCGGCTCACCACCGCCTTCGTACCCGCGATGCGGGAGCGGGGGTACGGGCGGCTCGTCGTCATCTCCAGTGGCTCCTCCTGGGGCCCGACCGCGCCCGGTCTCGCCGCGCACGGCGTGACGAAGGCCGCGCTGGAGGGCTACGTACGGTACGCGGCCGACGAGTTCGGCGCCGACGGCGTCACCGTCAACGGCCTGGCCCTGGGCTTCGTCCTCACGGACGCCTCCGCGGCCGTCCCGCAGCCGGCGCGCGACGCGCTGGCAGGCGCCACCCCCGCCGGGCGGCTCGGCACCCCCCAGGACATCGCCAACGCCGTGTCCCTGCTGGCGAGCCCCGCGTCGGAGTGGATCAACGGGGCGGTCCTCCCGGTGACCGGCGGCCTCAACTACCCGCTGAACCTGTCCCGCGTCCGCGGCCACTGACGCGGGGGTGTGCGCGATACCGGGCGCTTCCGGCTTCCGCCCACGAGCGCCGCGGGTGCCACGAGTGCCGCAAGTGCCCTGAGTGCCGCGGGTGCCCTGAGTGCTGGGGTGCCCTGAGTGTCGCGAGGGGAAGCCGAGGGGTGCCGGAGCCGCTCGGCACCCCTCGGACCACGGAAGCCGGCGTCGGCGGGACGCGGCACCGGGAGACGGGCCGCGCCGACGGGACACGGCGTCCGCCCGGTGCGGGCGCTTCCGGTCAGCGCCGGCCGATGACGCGGCGGCCGAGCGGAACTCGCCGGGCCGAGCGGACTCGTCCGGTGAGCGGACCCGGCGGCCGGCCGGGGAGGGGCCGGGCGCTGTTCACACCGCCCATCGAAGCCGCCCCGCACACCCCCGGGCAAGCCGGGACCGGCAACCCTGACGCTGCCCTGACGCGACTACGACGACGCTGCCGCGGCGCATCCGAACGGGCTCCCCGATACGGCCACCCGCGTCCCCCTACGGAAACGGCCCCGGGGCGGCGCCCGCCGACGTGGTGCCGGACGTACGCCGCCCCGGAGTGGGACGAGCCGGTGGGACGGGCCCCGGCCCTTACTTCGGTTCGCGGGCGAAGAGCGAGGTGGACCAGGCGTAGCCGAGTCCGGCCAGCCCGACGCACCAGGCGACGGCCAGCCACCCGTTGTAGCCGATCCCGGTGCCGAGCAACAGCCCGCGCAGGGTCTCGATGGCCGGAGTGAAGGGCTGGTACTCGGCAATGGGCCGGAACCAGCCCGGCATCGCGTCCACCGGCACGAACGCGCTGGAGAGGAACGGCAGCATTATCAGCGGCATGGCGTTGTTACTGGCCGCCTCGGCGGTCGGGCTGGACAGACCCATCCCGACCGCGATCCAGGTGAGCGCCAAGGAGACGAGGGTCAGCAGCCCGGCGGCCAGGAGCCACTCCAGGGCGGTGGCGTCCGTGGACCGGAACCCGATGGCCACCGCGACGGCCCCCACGAGCACCACGCTCATCACACACTGCAGCACGCTGCCGACGACATGCCCGATGAGCACCGAGCCGCGGTGGATCGCCATCGTACGGAAGCGGGCGACGATGCCCTCGGTCATGTCCGTCGCGACGGACACCGCGCTGCCGATCGTGGTGCCGCCGATGGTCATCAGCAGGATGCCCGGGACGAGATAGGCGAGGTACGCGGACCGGTCCGCCCCGCCGTTCCCGATGCCCGCGCTCATCACGTCACCGAAGATGTAGACGAAGAGCAGCAGCAGCACGACCGGCGTGAGCAGCAGGTTCAGCGTCATGGACGGGTAGCGGCGGGCGTGCAGCAGATTGCGGCGCAGCATCGTCGAGGAGTCGCGCACGGCGAGGGACAGGGAGCTCATCGGGCCACCTCCGTGGACAGGGCCGGCTGGTCGGCGCCGGCGGTGAGGGCGAAGAAGACGTCGTCGAGGTCGGGGGTGTGCACGGTCAGCTCGTCCGCCTCGATGCCGGCGGCCTCCAGCCAGTCGAGGAGGGAGCGCAGTTCGCGCGGGCTGCCGTCGCTGGGGACGCGCAGCACCAGCGCCTCGTCGTCCGGCGTGACCTCGCGCAGCGCGGCGGCGGCGGACCGGTAGGCGGACGGGTCGGAGAAGCGGAGCCGGACATGTCCGCCGGGAACGAGGCGCTTGAGCTGGTCGGCGGTGCCCTCGGCGGCGATCTTCCCGCCGTTGAGCACGGCGATCCGGTCGGCGAGCTGGTCGGCCTCCTCCAGGTACTGGGTGGTGAGGAAGACGGTGACGCCCCCCGTGACCAGCTCCCGGACGATCTGCCACATGGTGTGCCGGGAGCGGGGGTCGAGGCCGGTGGTCGGCTCGTCGAGGAAGATGATCCGCGGGTCGCCGACGAGGGTCATGGCGATGTCGAGACGGCGCTTCATGCCGCCGGAGTAACTCTGGGCGGGCTTCCTGGCGGCGTCGCCCAGACCGAACCGCTCCAGCAACTCGGCGGCCACCCGCCGTCCCTCGCGCTTGGGCAGATGGTGCAGATCGGCCATGAGCAGCATGTTCTCCTCACCGGTGATCAGTCCGTCGACGGCGGAGAACTGCCCGGTGACCCCGATCGCGGCGCGCACGGCCTGCGGTTCGGTGGCGAGGTCGTGGCCCGCGACCCGGGCCTGTCCGCCGTCGGCGGTGACGAGCGTGGAGAGGATCTTCACGGTGGTGGTCTTGCCGGCCCCGTTCGGCCCGAGCAGCGCGAACACGGAGCCGGCGGGGATGTGCAGATCGATGCCGTCCAGGACGGTCTTGTCGCCGTAGGACTTGCGCAGCCCGGCGGCGGAGACGGCGGCGGCCTGCTGGGGCATATTGGACGTGGGCATGACAGACATGACGACGGGAGCCTCCCGTTCGAGTCGGAGTCGGGGAAGTGAGGGGGAGCCGGCGCGGCTGGTGGTGCGGTGCCCCGGAGGACGGGCGGGCCGGTGTACCGAAGGCCGACCGGGCGGGCCGGTGTCGTGAAGGCCGGCCGGGGCGGGGCGGTGTCGTGAAGGCCGGCCGGGGCGGGGCGGTGTCGTGGAGGCCGGCCGGGCGGGCCGGTGTCGTGAAGGCCGGCCGGGGGCGGGCCGGTGTCGTGGAGGCCGGCCGGGCGGGTGCTCAGCTGTGGGCGCGGCGGATGTCGATGGTGCCGTAGCGGGTGCGGGCGCGGACCTGGACGGTGTCGTCGGTCGCCTCCGGGGCGCCGGAGGCGGTGAGGGCGTTGCGCACCTGCCCGGACTCGGAGCTGACGTCGAGCCAGGCGGCCGTGCCCTCCCGGATACCGAGGTCGATGGCGCCGTAGGAGGTCTCCAACTGGACGGTGCCGCGGGCCACGTCGGCGACGCGCACGGTGCCGTGGGCGGTGGTGGCGGTGACCGAGTCCTCGGCGCGCCGCACCTCGATGTCACCGTTGGCGTTGCTCACCCGCAGCGCGCCGGTCGCGACGTCGACGGTCGTGCCGCCGTGCGAGTTCTTCAGCACGGCCGGGCCGTCGAGGAGGCCGACGCGCAGGCTGCCGGTGCTGGTGCTGATCTCGGCCCGGCCCTCGACCCGGCCGACGGTGATCGAGCCGTGCGAGGCGGTCAGCTCCAGCGGGCCGGTCGTATCGAGGCGGACGTCACCGGAGGAGGTCTTCACCCGGACCTCACCGAGCCGGCCCTCGCCGAGCACCTGGGTCCAGGCCCCGCTCATGTCGACACGGGAGCCCGCGGGCAGCTCGACCGTGACGTCCACGACGCCGGAGCGGCCGAACAGGCCGGACTTGGGCGTCCGGATGGTGAGGGTGCCGTTCGTGCAGGACACCTCGGTCTGGTCGGCCGCCCGTACGTCCAGGTCCTTCTTCGGGTTGCGGGCCCGTACCTCCACCACCGTGTCGAGCCGGTCGCCCGCGGCGAACTGGATGGAACCGGCCTCGACCCGTGCGGTGACCGAGATCGCTTCAGGAGTGTCGAAAGAAGGCATGGCTGTCCCGTCCTCGTGAGTCGTGGGAACGTCCCCGCTGGTGGGACGTGGTGTGTGGGCGAACTGAGGTGAGGTGGAGCGGTGCAGTGGAGCGGTGCGGTCCGGGCAGGGGTGCGCTCAGCGCACCCACCCCGTGAAGCGCTGTCCGACGGTCTGGCTCTTCTCCGCCGTACGCGGCCGGGAGCCCCCGTCGACCGCCGCCGCCACGGCCCGGACCAGCCAGGCGTTGACCGACAGCCCCTCGCGACTCGCGGCCTCCTCGGCGCGGGCCTTGAGGTGAGCGGGCAGTCGCAGATTGACGCGAGCGGTCCCGCCCTCGTCCCCTTCGACCGGTGCCTTCAGGGGCTCGACGGGCGCGGGCACCGCCGAGGGGGCCCCGGCATCGACGGCCGGCAAGGCCACCACGAACTCCGGGTCCAGCCCGCGCAGCCGCACATCCACCGACCCGGGGGCAAGCTCCCGGGTGACTTCGTCCATGGCTGCGGACAGCACGTTGAGCATGGTCAGCCGAGTCGCCGACTCCAGGGGCGCGGTCAGCCGCTCGGCGAGCTCCCGGGCATCGGTCCCGCCGGCTTCGGCGGCCACCGCGAGCTCGCGGCGAAGGGTTTCCACGTAGGGCGTGAGGTCCATGACGCCATCATGGCACCATCGTGGCGCCATCGGCAACCCCGTGGTGGCGTCAGCACCTCCCCTCTCTCCCAAGGGCAGACGTAAGGGCAGGTTAAGGCCGTAGTGGCAGGGCGCCAACTGGCGCCTGGTGGCCATAGGGCAGCCCATTCCACACGGGCCGCAGCACCAAGTGACACCACACTGGCATCACCTGCCACCACGTGGCACCACGCGGCACCACGCGCCATCACATGGCATCGCAGCCTTACGACAACGCGGCGGACTGGTTGTCCGGACGACCGCTCGCGTGATCAGTGCCCTTGAAGATCTTCAACGACCTGCTCGGCCATGCGCCGTGCGGGCTCCAACCGAGGATCCTCCGGGTGCGCGTACGGCCCGAGGATCTTCGAGCAGACGAACAGCGTCATCAGCTTGCCGTCCCGGCTCTCGAAGTCCCGCCGGCGCTCCTGCCGTACACGATCGGCCAGAGAAGGGACGGCAAGCGAGCTCGCCCACAGGGAGGCGGAATCCAGTCCCTGCGGGGCGTTCCCCCAGTCCTCCCAGTCGAAGAGGCTGAACACCGGCGCCGTGACGTTGGCCCAGTTCAGATCGGCGTGGGCCGGCACCCAGCGCTGGACGGTGGTATCGAAATCGCCGGGAAAGGCTGCCCGAATGGTTTCGGTGACCGACGTCTGGGTGATGGTCTCCGTGTCAGGTGTGGCGACCCGCCTTGTCTTGTGCGCGGCCAGCGAGTCCAGAGAGGCGTTCAACCCGTCCCACCACTCGTCCGGGAGTTCCGGGGCCTCACGCAGAATGGCGTTTCCGACGGGCGCGGCGGGCAGGAGGTCGGTCTCGTCGGCCCGCCACACCACCTGTTCGTTCGTGTCCCGCCAGACCACGCACCCCCGCCATGCCGGCTGGGCGACGCCGTCCAGGCGGGCGGCGCACTCCCCGCCGTTCCATCCTTGATCCGTGATCTTGCCGGGCAAGCGCCGCTCGACGCGGACCCAGGTCCCGCGGTCGGTCCGCGCTCCCACGGACCGACGCTTGCGCACCACCGTCTCCGGCAGGAAACGCACCTGCAGAGACCGCGCCACGCGCCCCAGAACCTCGTCAACCGGCTGCACGCGCAGATCAACAGCCTGACTCATGGCGACCGGGAGCGTCATGCACGGGACCGTAGCAGCGGGGCGGCGCGAGGTAGCCCGACAACAAGAGGACAGGTAGTGCATTTCGCATGCTGCGGATCCGCGAACACGCAACAATCTCCGGAAACCACTCAGGGATGTCCGCCACTGTCTGTCCGCATTGTCACGCAGTCGGACACTCCACGCTGCGGCTCACGTTGAGGTGCTCGGATCGGCGTCGTGCAGCGCAGCGAGTTCTTTCAGGTCGTTCGCGACCATGACCTGAGCGAGACGACCCGCGACCGCCACGACCTTTGGCCAGGAGGGTGCCCGGAGATACTCCGCATCGGCGTCGTTGGGGGCCTCGGCCGCCGCTGCGTTGAGCATGGTGCCGAGCTCACGCATGAGGGTGACCTCTTCCTCGGTCCTCAGGCTGACTCCCAGGTATCGCTCGGGCTCGTCGGCATCGCAGAAGTCATCGAAAAGCGTGTGAAAGACGTGGCCCAGGTTCTCGAACACCGACGGGTCAAGCCAGACGTCCTGCTGCCATGGCGGATTGGCCAGAGCCAGGACTACGGGTACGACGTGGACTCGGTAGTTCGCCAGGAGACGGGCGTCTTCGCTCACGGGCCCAACCTAGCGGGGCCGTAGGCGAGGAGGTGATCACCCCAAACGGAATCCAGCGGCGATACGCGTACGCCCCGCTCGGCCGACGCATCTCCAAACACCGGGTCGCCGACGACTGCTCCGCGGCCGACCGCGCACACTTCTTCTGGGAGGACCTGTGCCTGGCCGAGCAGGCCACAGCAGACGACTGGGTGACAACCTGGGACTATGCGCCCGACAGCCCTCGCCCGGTCGAATGCGATCTTCGGCACCGACCCGCGACGGTCGTAGACACGCAGGAACCGACGGACGCGCATATGAGACAGGTGCCCAGCCTACTCACGTGAGTAGGCTGGGCACCTGTCTTGCGGCTGTCGGGCTGGCGGGATTTGAACCCACGACCTCTTCGTCCCGAAGGAGGCTCGGTTGGTGATCTCGCCAGTGCGGTTGGTATTTGCGCTGATCAAAGCGTTGGGCTGTAGTGGTGTCGCGTGGCCTGGAAGGGGCTCGGAGAGCTGGCCGGCTCCCAGATGGCTCCCATGGCGTGCGTCCGAAGCTCTGCGCGCCTACGCGCCGCCTGTTCACCCCAGGCTTCTGCGAACACTCGACGGGCACTATGACGCCCGCACGGTCGACATGACACTTCCTTACCCGTCTGTCCTATGGTCGGAGCCGCATCAGCGAACGGGGGAGGCGACAGCGATGGGCGACGGCAAGGTGCCCGGCAAGGTACTGGACATCAAGACCGCTGACATCAAGGCTGCGGCACCGGCTTTCCACCAAGGGGCCATCGACCTGAGCAAGGCGCTGACCACACTGATCCAGACTCTGGACGGCCTCGGTGAGCCCTGGGGCCACGACGAGCAGGGCGACAAGTTCGGCAATGTCTACAAGCCGCAGCAGAAGAAGATCGAAAGCGCGGCGGGCATCCTGGTGCTCGGTCTGACGAGCATTCACGAGGCCATGGTGGACCTGTCGGACGGACACGTGGACAACGACCAGCTCATCGCAGGCATGTTCACGGAAGTGAAGACCCCCCAGCAGAGCGACGGTGCCGGTGAGCGTTGAGGACAAAGCCCGCCACATCCTTCTCAAGCTGGGCCTGTGGTGGCCGGAAGCCGACTCCGACAAGCTGCGTGACGCGGCGAAAGCCTGGCGCACCTTCGCGAATGCCGTGGACGACGTCCGCTCCCCCGTGCACCGCAGCGCGTCCTCGATCATCCACCACAACACGGGTGAGTCGATCGAGGCGTTCGAGAAGTTCTGGGGCCGCTACGCCAAGGACCAGGACGGTGGCTGGCTGAGCGATCTCGCGAAATCCTCGCGGGAGATGGCCAAGGCGCTGGAGAAGTTCGCCGACGCCATCGACGACGCGATCAACAAGCTCTGGACACGCATCGGCATCGACGCGGCCGTGATCGCGGGCGGGGTGGCGCTTGCCTTCTTCACCGCGGGACTCGCTTCGGGGGCTGCCGTCGCGGCGGCCGACGCGGTCATCGAGTTCGGCGCCACGATGGGCATCGCCGTCACTACAACGGTGGCCGAGATCACCGCGGGCACCCTCGTCGCCGCCGCGTTCGGCGGGGTCGAATCGGTCGCGGTCGACCTAGCGGTGGCCCAGCCGCTGAAGATGGCGACGGGTATGCAGCACGGCTTCAGCCTGGATGAGGTCAACCAGTCCGCCAAGGACGGCATGATCTTCGGCGGCGCGCTGGGAGCGGGCGGCGGCCTGCTGA
Source organism: Streptomyces sp. NPDC038707 (assembly GCF_040636485.1). Lineage (NCBI taxonomy): Bacteria > Bacillati > Actinomycetota > Actinomycetes > Kitasatosporales > Streptomycetaceae > Streptomyces > Streptomyces sp. NPDC038707. The sequence goes on along the minus strand of NZ_JBEZUP010000065.1, from coordinate 4,876 downwards.
AGGCGAGCATGGAAGGCGGCCTCGCCGATACCACCCCACTGCTGCTGCGCCCGCCGTCGCTCCGCCCCGACCTGGTAGAGCTGGGCCCGGCCGCCCGCAACACCGAGCGCACCCCCTGCGTGGGCGAGCCGATCGACGTGACGACCGGCGCCATGCTGATGACACAGACGGACCTGACCCTGCCGGGCAGTCTGCCGCTGGAGTTCACCCGCACCCACCTCTCCTCCTACCGGGGAGGAGTCTGCTTCGGCCCGACCTGGGTCTCCGCCCTGGACGAGTGCCTCCAGATCGACGGCGAGGGCGTCGTCTTCGCGGCAGCCGACGGTATGCGCCTGGTGTACCCGGTACCGGAACCCGGTGTGCCCACGATGCCGGTGAAGGGTCCGCGCTGGCCGCTGGAGTGGGACGGCAAGCCGGACGGCGCGATGACGGTCACCGACCCGGCGACCGGTGTGACGCGCACTTTCGCCGCCCCCGTCCCCTCCCCGACCTTCGGCGTCTTCCACCTGGCGCTGGACTCCTGGAGCGACCGCAACGGCAACCGCGTCGACATCGAACGCGACGACGACGGCATCCCCTTCGGCATCCGCCACTCAGGCGGTTACTACCTCGCCGTCGACACCCAGGGCCCCCGCGTCACCGCCCTGCGTCTGCTGGACGAGCCGCCCTCCCGCTACCACCCGTCCCCCGCGCCCGACGAGGGCACGGTCGTGATGCGCTACGGCTACGACACCGCCGGCAACCTCACCGAGGTCATCAACTCCAGCGGCGAGCCCCTGCGCTTCGCCTACGACACCGAGGGCCGCGTCACCCGCTGGACCGACCGCAACGGCACCTGGTTCTCGTACGTCTACGACGACCGCGGCCGGGTGACCCGCACCGAGGGCGTCGACGGCATCCTGTCCGGGACGCTGACGTACGACGACAGCGCCCGCACCACGACGTACACCGATTCCCAGGGCCACGTCTCGCCCCACCGGTACAACGCCGACGGCCTGGTAGTGGAGGAGACGGACCCACTCGGGCACGTCACCCGTACGGAGTGGGACGAGTACGGAGCCCGGCCGGTCACCGTGACAGACCCGCTGGGACACACCACGCGGTACACGTACGACGACACGGGCAACCTCACCGCCCTCACCCTCCCCGACGGCTCGCTGGCCCAGGCTTCCTACAACGCACTCGGCTTGCCGACCGAGGTGATCGAGCCGGGTGGCGCGGTCTGGCGCCACATGTACGACGAGCGGGGCAACCTGCTCGGGACCGTGGATCCGACCGGCGCCGAGACCCGGTACGCGAATGACGCTGGAGGCCGCCCAACCACCATCACCAATGCCCTCGGTCATACCCGCACGGTGGTCTACAACGCGGCGGGTCTGCCTCTCACCCTCACGGACGAATTGGGTCATACGACAACCATCCGTCGCGATGTGTTCGGGCGGGTGATCGAGGTAACCGACCCGCTGGGCAACAACACCCGTCTGGGCTGGACGACGGAAGGGAAACCGTCCTGGCGCGAGCAGCCCGACGGCGGCCGCGAGTCGTGGATCTGGGACGCCGAGGGCAACCTGCTCGGTTACACCGACGCGGCAGGCAACACGACCCGGCACACGGCGACTCACTTCGACGTCCCCGCCACGCGGACCGATCCGGACGGCTCCCCTTACCTGTTCTCGTACGACACGGAATTGCGGCTGACATGCGTCACCAACCCGCAAGGCCGGACATGGTCGTACACCTACGACGAGGCCGGACGTCTGGTCGCCGAGACGGACTTCAACGGACGTACGCTGACGTACGGGTACGACGCGGCGAGCCGGCTGATCTCGCGCACGAACGGGGCCGGGGAGACGTGCGGTCTGACCCGGGACGCGGCGGGCCGCGTCGTGGAGCAGCGCACGGGTGTCAGTGAGACGACGACCTTCGAGTACGGAGCGGACGGACTGCTTGCCCGGGCGGTCAACCGAGACGCCGAGGTGATTTTCGTCAGGGACGCTCTCGGGCGCACTCTCAGTGAATCGGTCGACGACCGCGTCACGAGTTACGCCTACGATCCCTTGGGCCGCTGTGTTCGCCGTGAAACTCCCTCTGGACTGGTTTCGCGGTGGGCCTACGACGCCGCAGGGCGGCCCTCGGAACTTCATTCGGACGCGGGAACCCTGACCTTCGCCCACGATGCCGCCGGACACGAGACCGACCGCCAGATCGGCCCCGATGTCGTGCTGACCCAGGCCTGGGACGCAGCTGGCCGCCTGACTCTCCAGTCCCTCACCGCGGGTCCCACCGATGCGCAGAGCCTGCTTCAGCACCGCCTCTACGCCTACCGCAGTGACGGCTATCAGACGGAGATCCGCGAGCTCACTACGGGCACCCGCCGCTTCGACCTGGACCCCATGGGCCGCGTCATGCGGGTACGCGCCCATGGCTGGACCGAGACATACGCCTACGATCAGGCAGGCAACCTCGTGCAGGCGACGGCACCCGGTCACTGCTGTGCCGGTGAGCGTGTCTTCGATGGCTCTCTCCTCCGCCGTGCAGGTGGTGACACCTACCAGCACGACGCTCAGGGACGCCTGGTCCGTAAAATCCGCAAGCTGCTCAACGGTCAGACCCGGACCTGGACATACACCTGGACCACCGAGGATCGCTTGATCGAGGTCGGTACGCCGGACGGCGAACGGTGGAGGTACACGTACGACCCGCTCGGACGCCGCCTGTGCAAATACCGCCTGATGCAAGACGGGACGCAGGCGGATCGCACCGACTTCTCCTGGGACGACACGAGGCTGGCGGAACAGAGGGGCGCGGACGGCAGGGTGACCACCTGGGATTACGAACCCGGCACACACCGGCCGATCGCCCAGACCGATCACTGGCGGTCTGCCATCGGACGCGACGCCTCATTCCTCGCCCGGCTGGCAGAGGAGTCGGCACCCGGTCACGCGTCCGTGTTCCAGACAGTCATCACAGATGCCGTCGGCACGCCCACCGAACTGGTCACCGCAGAGGGCGAGACGACATGGCAGAGTCGTACCACTCTGTGGGGAACCTTCCTCGCCGGACCGGCGGAGTCCTCTTCCGCCGACTGCCCGCTGCGGTTCCCGGGGCAGTACGCCGACGCGGAAACCGGTCTGCACTACAACTACTTCCGTTACTACGACCCCGAGACAGCCTGTTACCTCAGCCAGGACCCCTTGGGCCTGAAGCCGGGCCCCAATCCCTCGGCGTACATCCGCCACCCCGGGACCTGGTCGGACCCGCTGGGGCTGTACGGCTGTGAGCTGACGGACCTCGGGGACGGCTGGTACCGCTCGCCGGAAGGACTCGACTACGGTCCCAACGCGGCCGAGGGGCACCGCATCATCCACGTCATGCAGCACACGCGGGAGAACCCCGCAAAGCCCGCTCACGGAGTTTTCGACACGGGCAACCAGGGCGTGCTGGAATCGGTTGACGAAGCATGGAGCCGACGCGCCATGGCGGTCTCGGTCAACCCGCAGGGGGCCCGTACCACCTACATCATCCCCATGGGACGACAGGTGGGTTACAACCCCGGAGAGGACTATATTTCGATCACTGTCGAACACGGCAATGAAGTGATCACGGCCTTCCCGAGGAGCTGGAACTGATGGACAAGGTTGCCTGCGCGCACTGTGGCCAGGACTGGGTGCGCTGTTACGAGCGCAAGGACACGGGCCAGAAGTTCCTGCTCTGCCCCGAGTGCGAGTCCGTCTGGGACCTGGGGGACGACCTCAATGAGGACACGGACATGTATCTGAGCGAGTACGTGCTCACCACGGGGAATGCATGGGAGCTCATCACCCCGTGCACATGAGAAAGCGGGGCGGAGTCATGCCGCAATGGCCCGTAGTGGTGCAGGAGGAATACCGCGCGTCCGCGCTAACGGCGTCAGCGCGGACGCCGTAGACGGCTGATTGGATGCCAGGGCCGAAACACTCGCGACACGGAGGGGCGCCCCGGACGCCCCAGCAAGGTGCTCAGCCTGCGCGGTATCCGCCACCGCATCGCCCGCAAGGGTGTCGAGTTCCTCGCAGCGGCTGGGCCGGCATCGGTGGGTGGTGGAGAGAGAGCCGTGTCCTGGCTGGCCGGCTGCCGCCTTCTTCACCGCCGCAATGAACGCAAGGCCGAACACTTCCTCGCCTTCGTCGGCCTGGCCGCAGCCCTCATCAGCTACTGCCGACTGGCGGCTCTCCCCACGGCCTGAGCCGGTTCTGCTGTACGTCGAAGCAGACCAGCCCGGCCATGCGCTCGGTGCGTGGGCCTGCCGATGCCGGACGTCCCCCACGCAGGGGCGAAGACTCGCGTCGGACGAGCCACGGAGTCGTGTCCGTCTCGCCGCAGGCTTCGACGAACGCCTTGAGTGTCTTTTCGCTGGGCACGCCGACTCCGCCTTGCGCCATTGACAGTGCTCCCCAGCGAGCGCCATACACGGAAAACTTTGCTCATCGGGCAGTTCTTTGTTGGGACGTGCCAAGGCTGGTCATCCTCCCTTCGAAGGAGATGGAACGCCGGGTGTATCCGGTGCCCAGGCAGGCTCCCAGTGGGGGAGAGTTCGGGAACGGATGATGGCCATCAGATCTCGATTCCTGATACGGAGCCAGGCCCTCGCGTTAGCGACGACTAGCTCCACGGACCGGACAAAAATGACCCAACAGGGGGTAGCCCTTCAGGCGAAAGATGAAGAATCGGTGCCCTGGTTATTCGAGAAATGGAGTTGTGAAGCCCCAATTGAAGAACTCGATCTTCGTATGCATCAGCTGGTGTCAACGCTCTCTGAAATCTGACCCCCGGCGAGTCTCTGAAAACTGACCCCCCATGTTGTTGGCCGCCGAGTGCCCTGGTCGTGTCGTCAGGG
>NZ_JBEZUP010000064.1:0-15080 GCF_040636485.1 Streptomyces sp. NPDC038707 | reverse complement strand
GATGCGGCGTGGTGGGGATTCTCCGGAGCGGTTGCTGGCGGGGCTGGGCCGGTTGTGGGCGGACGGTGCGGCCCGCTGGACGCCACCCGTCACCACGGGGACCCGGACGGGCGTGCGGGTGCCTTCGTATCCCTTCCAGCACCAGCACTACTGGCTCCAGCCCACCACCCCCGCACCGACCGGGGACGGCCGGATCGACCACCCGCTGCTGCGGGACGCCATGGAACTCCCCGACGACAACGGCGTGGTGCTGACGGGACGACTCGCCACCGCCGCGCAGCCGTGGCTCACCGAACACGTCATCTCGGGCTCGCCCCTGCTGCCCGGTGCGGCGTTCGTGGACCTGGCGCTCCGGGCCGGCGAACACATCGGCTGCCCGGCCGTCGAGGACCTGACGCTGGAGACACCGCTGGTCGTCGCGGACGGTGTGCGGGTGTCCGTGACCGTCGGCCCCGACCGGGCGGGCCGGCGCGGCGTCTCGATCCACTCGCGCGCGGACGGCGAGTGGGTACGGCACGCCACCGGGACCCTGGGCGCCGTACCCGTCGCACCACCACAGGAGCCCTGGGCGCGGCAGTGGCCGCCGCACGCCGAAGCCGTCGACCTGGACGCCTTCTACGACAACCTGGCCGACGCCGGATTCGCCTACGGCACCGCCTTCCGAGGTCTGCGAGCGGCCTGGCGCGACGGCGACACCCTCTACGCGGAGGTGGCCGTACCACCCGGTGGTGACACCCGGTTCGCCCTGCACCCGGCCTTGCTCGACGCCGCGATCCAGACCGTGACCGTCGCCGACGACCGGGCGAAGATGCCGTTCTCCTTCGCCGGGATCTCCCGGTGGCGCGGCACCGGGCACGCCAGGGTCCGGCTGACCGTGACCGGCCAGGACACCTGCGCGATCGCCCTCGCCGACCAGTCGGGCGCGCCGGTCGCCGAGATCGCCTCGCTGACCCTGCGCCGGCCGGCCGGGCCCGCCACGCAGGACGTGCCGTACCAGGTGGCGTGGCCGGTCCTGGAAGCGGCGGCCACCGAACCGGACATCCCGGTCCACCACGCCACCTCGCCCGTCGAGACCCTGCGGGTGATCCAGGACTTCCTCACCACGGACACCCCGCGCATGGTGGTCGCCACGCGCAACGCCGTGCCGGTTCGGCCGGGCGAGGACGTCGACCCGCAGGCCGCCGCCGTCTGGGGCCTGGTCCGGTCGGCCGCCACGGAGCACCCCGGCCGGTTCGTGCTGGTCGACGGCGGCGACGGCGACGAGGTCCGGCTGGCCGGCGACGAACCCCAGCTCGCGATCCGCGCCGGCACCGTGCACGTCCCCCGCCTCGAACGGGCGCGGACCGAACCGCTGCCCTCACCGCTCAGTCCCGGGGGCACGGTGCTCGTCACCGGCGGCACCGGCACCCTGGGCGGCACGATCGCCCGCCATCTCGCCGTACGGCACGGCGTGCGGCACCTGCTGCTGGTCAGCCGGAGCGGCCCGGACGCCCCCGGCGCGGCCGCGCTGACCGCCGACCTGGCCGCGCTGGGCGCGACCGCGACCATCGCGGCGTGCGACGTGTCCGACCGCGAGGCGGTGGCGCGGCTGCTCGCCGCGCACCCGGTCACCTCGGTGATCCACGCCGCGGGCACGCTGGCCGACACCGTCGTGGCATCCCTCACCCCGCGGCAGTTCGCGCGCGTGTGGGAGCCGAAGGCCCTCGCGGCGCGGCACCTCCACGAACTGACCGCGGACCTGGAGGCGTTCGTGCTGTTCTCGTCGGCGGCCGGTGTGCTGGGCGGCGCGGGCCAGGCGAACTACGCGGCGGCGAACGCCTACCTCGACGGCCTCGCCGCGCACCGGCACGCCCAGGGACAGCCGGCCGTGTCACTCGCCTGGGGCTACTGGGCGGAGGCCAGTGACATGACCGCAGGCCTGACCGCCACCGACCGGCACCGCCTGGCCAGGGCCGGGGTACGGCCGCTGCCGACGACGGACGCGCTGGCCCTGTTCGACACCGCGCTGACCGCGGGCACCCCCACCCTCGCCCCCGTCAGGTTCGACCTGCCGGCGCTGCGCCGCGCCGGTGACCCGCCCGCCCTGCTGCGGGAGCTGGTACGACCCCGGCACAGGCAGGCCGCCCACCGCGCGTGGACGCAGGCCGACGTGCTGCGACTCGTCGTGGGCCAGGTCGCCCTCGTCCTGGGGCACTCGTCACCGCAGGCGGTCGACCCCGACCAGGCCTTCACCGACATCGGGTTCGACTCGCTCACCGCCGTGGAACTGCGCAACCAGCTCGACGCGGACACCGGCCTGCGCCTGCCCGCCACGCTCGTCTTCGACCACCCGACACCGACCCGCCTCGCCGCCTTCGTGCACACACGGCTGCACGGCGACGGCACCGCACCCGATCCCCTGCTCGCCGAACTCGACCAGCTGAAGTCCACCCTGGACGCGGCAGCCGCCGACGCCGACTACGACACCGTCGCGGCCCGCCTCGAAGCGCTTCTCGCGGCCTGGACCGCCAGACGTACCGGCTCCGCGGCCGGTGTCGACGAGGCCAGCGACGACGAGCTGTTCAGCCTGCTGGACGATGCGCACCGCAGGACCGAGGTCATCCGCTCGGGCGAGTCCCGCAACGCTGAGGAGTAGCGATGTCCGACGAAGAGAAGCTCCGCACCTACCTCAAGCGCGCCACGGCCGACCTGGGAGTGCTCAGCAAGCGCCTCGCCGACATGGAGGAGGCCGCGCGCGAGCCGATCGCGATCATCGGCATGGGCTGCCGCTACCCGGGCGGAGTGGAGTCCCCGGACGGCCTGTGGCGGCTCGTGTCGGACGGCGCCGACGCGATCACCGAATTCCCGCCGGACCGGGGCTGGGACGTCGTCTACGACCCCGACCCGGACCGGCCGGGCACGACCTACAGCCGGTCGGGCGGCTTCCTCGCCGACGGCGCCGGCTTCGACGCCGCGTTCTTCGGCATCTCGCCGCGCGAGGCCCTGGCGATGGACCCGCAGCAGCGGGTGCTGCTGGAAACCGCCTGGGAGACCTTCGAGCACGCCGGCATCGACCCGACCACACTCGGCGGCAGCCGCACAGCCGTGTTCACCGGCCTGTGGTCCTCCGGCTACGGCAACCAGCCGCCGCCGGACCTCGAAGGCTTCCTCGCCACCGGAACGGCCACCAGCGCCACGTCCGGCCGGGTGTCGTATCTGCTGGGGCTGGAGGGTCCGGCGGTGTCGGTGGACACGGCGTGCTCGTCGTCGCTGGTGGCGATCCATCTGGCGGCGCAGGCGCTGCGGGCGGGGGAGTGCTCGCTGGCGTTGGCCGGTGGTGTGACGGTGATGGCGACGCCGGCGGGGTTCGTGGAGTTCTCGCGGCAGCGGGGGCTTTCGGCCGACGGTCGTATCAAGGCGTTCGCCGAAGCGGCTGATGGCACGGCCTGGGGTGAGGGCGCCGGTTTGCTGCTGCTGGAACGCCTGTCCGACGCGCGCCGCAACGGACACCGGGTACTGGCGGTCGTCCGCGGCTCGGCGGTGAACCAGGACGGCGCGTCGAACGGGTTCGCGGCACCGAACGGTCCGTCCCAGGAACGCGTCATACGGCAGGCGTTGGCGCATGCCGGACTGTCGACGGCAGACGTGGACGCGGTGGAGGCGCACGGCACCGGGACCACCCTGGGCGACCCCATCGAGGCTCAGGCACTCCTGGCGACCTACGGTCAGGGGCGGGACGAGCCGTTGTGGCTGGGGTCGGTGAAGTCGAACATCGGCCACACGCAAGCCGCCGCCGGCGTGGCCGGTGTGATCAAGATGGTCATGGCGATGCTCCACGGCGAGCTGCCGAGGACCCTCCACGTGGACACGCCGACCTCGCACGTCGACTGGTCGGCGGGCCATGTCTCCCTGCTCACCGAGACCCGGCCGTGGCCGGAGACGGGGCGTCCGCGCCGTGCCGGCGTGTCGGCGTTCGGCATCAGTGGCACCAACGCGCATGTGGTGATCGAGGCGGCTGCTGAGCAGCCGGTCGAAGTTCCGGTCGGGCCCGCGAACAGGGTGGTGCCGTGGGTCTTGTCGGCGAAGTCGGACGCGGCGTTGCGGGAGCAGGCGCGCCGGCTGGGGACGTTCCTGGCCGGGCGTCCGGGGGCTGGCGCGGTCGCGGTGGGCCGGGCGCTGGCGGGGCGGTCGCGTTTCGAGCACCGGGCGGTGCTGAGCGGTGTGGAGGCGTTGGGGGCACTGGCGGAGGGCCGGCCGGCGCCGGGTCTGGTCACGGGGACCGCCCGTCCGCTGGGCCGGTCGGTGTTCGTGTTCCCGGGGCAGGGTGCGCAGTGGGTGGGGATGGGCGGGGAGTTGTACGGCTCGGAGCCGGTGTTCCGGGAGGCGGTCGACGCGTGTGACGCGGCGTTGGCCCCGTACACCGACTGGTCGTTGGTGGAGGTGCTGACGGGTGGTGGTTCGCTGGAGCGGGTCGATGTGGTGCAGCCTGCCCTGTTCGCGGTGATGGTGGGGCTGGCGGAGCTGTGGCGCGCTCATGGGGTGGAGCCTGATGCCGTGGTGGGGCATTCGCAGGGGGAGATCGCGGCGGCTTATGTGGCGGGCGCGTTGTCCTTGGAGGACGCGGCCAGGGTGGTCGCCCTGCGCAGCAAGGCCCTCGTCGCCCTGGCCGGACACGGCGGGATGGTCTCGGTCGCGCTGTCCGCGGACGACGCCGTCGGCTACCTGAGCCCCTGGGGCGACCGGATCACCGTCGCGGTGGTCAACTCCGCCTCGACCGTCGTCGTCTCCGGCGAACCCGGGGCCCTGGACGAACTGCTGGCAGCCTGCGCCAGGGACGGCGTCCGGGCCCGCGCCGTCCCCGTCGACTACGCGGCGCACTCGGCCCAGGTCGAGACCGTCCGCGAGCGGCTTCTGACCGACCTCGCGGACATCCGGCCCCGCTCGGCGACGGTCCCGTTCTACTCCACGGTCACCGGCGAGCCGGCCGACACCCTGGCCCTCGACGCCGGCTACTGGTACCGCAACCTGCGCGAGCCCGTACGGTTCGACCTGGCCACCGCCCGGCTCACCGCCGACGGCCACGAGGTGTTCGTGGAAGTCAGCCCGCACCCGGTGCTGGTGCAGGACCTGGACGGCGTGGCGACCGGCACCCTGCGCCGCGACCACGGCACCATCGGGGAGTTCCACACCGCCCTGGCCCGCCTCCACGTCCAGGGCACCGCCGTGACCTGGCCGCACGACCGCCCGCACGGCGTCAGACTCCCGCGCTACGCCTTCCAGCGCGGCACCTACTGGCTCACCCCGGCGGCCGGTGACCACGGCACCGGGCACCCGCTGGCGGGCACCACCGTCGAACTGCCCGACGGAAGCACCGTGCACAGTGGCCGCGTCTCCACCCGCACCCATCCCTGGCTGGCCGACCACACCGTTGACGGAACGATTCTGCTGCCGGGTACCGCCTTCCTCGAACTCGCCACCCTGACCGGCGGGACCCTTGACGACCTCGTCCTGCACCAGCCCCTCGCGCTCTCGGACACACCGACGGACATCCAGGTCTCGGTCGGTGCCCCGGACGACGCCGGCCGCAGCCCGGTCACCGTGCACTCCAAGGGCAGTGACGGCTGGGTCCGCCACGCGTCCGGAACGCTCGGCGGCCAGGTGACGGCCGGACACCTCGGCCGTCCCGCGCGGAACGCCGAACCCGTGGACCCCGAGGGGTTCTACGCCTTCCTCGCCGGACTCGGATACCAGTACGGACCCGCGTTCCGGGGCGTGCGGGAACTGTGGCAGGGCGAGGACGAACTGTACGCCGAGGTGTCCGTCCCCGACGGCGCCCGCTTCGGCATCCACCCCGCGCTCCTGGACGCCGCACTCCAGCCGCTGATCCTGCTCAGCCCCGACACCCGGGTCCGGCTGCCGTTCTCCTTCTCCGGCGTCGCCGTGCACACCACCGGGGTGTCGTCCGCCCGGGTCCACCTGACCCGCACGGGCACCGACACCTACCGCGCCACACTGACCGACCTCTCCGGCAACCCCGTCGCGGACATCACCGCCCTGACCGTCCGTCCGGCCGCCGAGACCCGGGCCGCGGTGCTGCACACCCAATGGGTGCCCCTCAGCGCGAGCACGCCCACCGAGGTGGTGCCGAGCCCGGTACTCACCGCGGAGGCCGACGCGGACTCCGTGCACGCCCTCCTCCAGCGGGCCCGCGTGCTCGTCCAGGACTTCCTGGCCGAGCAGCCGGAGCAGGCGGCCGCGCGCCTGGCCGTCCTGACCCGCGGCGTGGCCGGCGCGGCCGTACGCGGCCTGGTCCGCAGCGCAGCCGTCGAGCACCCCGGCCGGTTCGTCCTGGTCGACATGGGCGACGCGTCCGAGGAGGAAGCGGTCCGGGCCGCCATGACGGCCGGCGACGAACCGGAACTGGCCCTGCGCCCGGAAGGCGTCCTCGTGCCGCGGCAGGCCCGGTACACGCCGGAACTGACCGCCCCCGACGGGGCGTACCGGCTGAGCGAGTCCGGCACCGGGCAACTGGACGACCTGGCCCTGCTGCCCTGGCCCGAGGCCGCGCTGGAACCCGGACAGGTACGGGTCGCCGTACGCGCGGCCGGTCTGAACTTCCGCGACGTGCTCATCACCCTCGGCATGTACCCGGACCGGCCCCCGCTGGGCGGCGAAGGGGCCGGAACCGTCATCGAGGCCGGCCCCGGTGTCACGGCCTGGCGGCCCGGCGACCGCGTCATGGGGATGATGCCCGGCGCCTTCGGGCCGAGCGCGGTCGCCGACCACCGGCTCCTGACGGCGATCCCCGACGGCTGGAGCTACACCGAGGCGGCGTCGGTGCCCATCGCGTTCACCACCGCCTGGTACGCGCTGTTCGACCTCGGCGAACTGCGCCCCGGCGACCGGGTCCTGGTCCACTCCGGAGCCGGCGGAGTGGGCATGGCCGCCGTCCGGCTGGCCCTGGACAGCGGCGCGGAGGTCTTCGCCACCGCGAGCCCCGCCAAGTGGGACGCCCTGCGGCGCCTCGGACTGGCGGACGACCACATCGGTTCGTCCCGCGACACCCGGTTCGCCGACCGGTTCCCGGCCATGGACGTCGTCCTCAACTCGCTCGCGGGGGAACTCACCGACGCCTCCCTGCGGCTGCTCGCCGACGGCGGACGGTTCGTCGAGCTGGGCAAGACGGACGTCCGCTCACCCGAGGGCCTGATCTACCGGGCCTTCGACCTCAACGACGTCGATCCCGCGCGGCAGGGCGAGATCCTCTCCCAGGTCGTGGCGATGGTCGCCGACGGGACGCCGGCGCCGCTGCCGGTCACCGTCGCGGACCTCCGCCAGGCCGTCGCCTCCTTCCGGCTGATGAGCCAGGCCCGCCACATCGGCAAGATCGTCCTCACCGTCCCCCGGCCGATCGACCCCGACGGCACCGTGCTGATCACCGGCGGCACCGGCACCCTCGGCCAGGCCGTCGCCCGGCACCTGGTGTCCCGCTACGGGGTACGGCACCTGCTGCTCGTCAGTCGCGGCGGCGGCGCGGTGCCGCACCCGGAGCCGCACGGGGACGTCGACGTGCGGGTCATGGCCTGTGACGTCGCGGACCGGGTCGCGCTGGCGGCCGTACTGGACTCGATCCCGGCCGAACATCCGCTCACCGCGGTCGTCCACGCGGCCGGTGTGCTCGACGACACCGTCGTGGAACGGCTGACCGCGGAGCAGCTCGACCGGGTGCTGCGTCCCAAGGCCGACGGCGCCTGGCACCTGCACGAGCTGACCCGCGAGCACGACCTCGCCGCCTTCGTGCTGTTCTCCGCGGCCGCGGGTGTCCTCGGCAACGCCGGCCAGGCCGGCTACGCGGCCGCGAACTCCTACCTCGACGCGCTCGCCGCACACCGGCAGACCCTCGGACTGCCCGCCGTGTCGATGGCCTGGGGCTACTGGGAGCAGGAGAGCGGCATGACCGCCCACCTCACCGCGGCCGACCGCCAACGCCTCGCCCGCAAGGGTATCCGTCCCATCGGCACCGAACGCGCCCTGGCCATGTTCGACACCGCGCTGGCCGCCGGACGTCCCGCGCTGACCACGGCCGACCTCTCGATGCCGCAGACCCTGCCGACGCCGAAGACCTCCACGTCGGACCTGCTGTCCCTGGTCGCCGCCCACACCGCGACCGTCCTCGGCCACTCCGACACCGCCGCGATCTCCCCCCAGCTCGCCTTCCGCGACCTCGGCTTCGATTCCCTGACCTCCGTCGAACTGCGCAACCGCCTCGCCGGCGCCACCGGCCTGCGGCTGCCCGCGACCCTCGTCTTCGACCACCCCACCCCCGCCGACCTCGCCGACCACCTCGCGGCCGAACTCTCCGGAGCGGCCGGCGAAGCGGTGCCGGCGCTGTCGTCGGTGTCGGGGGGTGATGGGGCTGATCCGGTGGTGATCGTGGGGATGGGGTGCCGGTTGCCGGGTGGGGTGGGGTCGCCGGAGCAGCTGTGGGACTTGGTGTCGGACGGGGTGGATGCGATAGGGGAGTTCCCGTCGGATCGTGGCTGGGATGTCGAGGGGTTGTTCCATCCGGACGCGGATCATCCGGGGACGTCGTACACGCGGCGGGGTGGTTTTCTGGCGGATGCCGCGGGGTTCGACGCGGCCTTCTTCGGGATCTCGCCGCGTGAGGCGTTGGCGATGGATCCGCAGCAGCGCATCCTGCTGGAGACCGCGTGGGAGACGTTGGAGGACGCCGGGATTGATCCGACGTCGTTGCGGGGCAGTCAGACGGGTGTGTTCACCGGCATCTGGTCCTCCGGCTACGTCGGCAGCCCCGACCAGGCACCCCCCGACACCGAGGGCTACCTCGCCACCGGCATCTCGCCGAGCATCACCTCCGGCCGGGTCTCCTACCTGCTGGGCCTCCAGGGCCAGGCCGTGTCCGTCGACTCCGCCTGCTCCTCGTCACTGATGGCGATCCACCTGGCCGCCCAGGCACTGCGCTCGGGGGAGTGCACACTCGCCCTGGCCGGCGGGGTGACCGTGAGCGTCACCCCCCTGCAGTTCACGGAGTTCTCCCGCCAGCGTGCCCTGGCCCCCGACGGCCGGTGCAAGCCCTTCTCGTCGACGGCTGACGGTACGGCGTGGGGTGAGGGCGCCGGGTTGGTGCTGCTGGAGCGGTTGTCGGACGCGCGGCGCAACGGTCACCGGGTGCTGGCGGTGGTGCGGGGCTCGGCGGTGAACCAGGACGGGGCGTCCAACGGGCTGACCGCACCCAACGGCCTCTCCCAGGAACGCGTCATCCGCCAGGCGCTGGCGAACGCCGGGCTGGAGCCGTCCGAGGTGGACGCGGTGGAGGCGCACGGCACGGGCACGACGCTCGGCGATCCCATCGAGGCGCGGGCGCTGCTCGCGACGTACGGCCGGGACCGGGACGAGCCGTTGTGGCTGGGGTCGGTGAAGTCGAACATCGGGCACACGCAGGCGGCGGCGGGTGTGGCGGGTGTGATCAAGATGGTCATGGCGATGCGGCACGCCGAACTGCCGCCGACACTGCACGTCCAGGAGCCCACGCCGCACGTCGAGTGGGACACCGGCGACATCCGGCTGCTGACCGAGGCCCGGCCGTGGCCGGAGACGGGGCGCCCCCGCCGCGCGGGCATCTCGGCCTTCGGAGCCAGCGGCACCAACGCCCACGTCGTCATCGAACACTTCCCGGAGGAACCCCCCGGACAACCCGTCGCGGCCGACTCCGCGGAGCCCACCGTGTGGCTGCTGTCCAGCACGACGGACGACGCCCTCCGCGCCCAGGCCCGACGGCTCGCGGACCACCTCACCGCCCACCCCGGACTCCGGCCGGCCGCGATCGGCCGGGCCCTCGCCACCACCCGCACCCTGCTCACCCACCGGGCGGCCCTGGCGGGCAGCACCCGGACCGGCCTCATGGCGGAACTGGCCGCCCTCGCCGACGGAGACCCCGGCGTCATCACGGGCGTGGCCGGTTCCGTGGGCCGGTCGGTGTTCGTGTTCCCGGGGCAGGGTGCGCAGTGGGTGGGGATGGGCGGGGAGTTGTACGGCTCGGAGCCGGTGTTCCGGGAGGCGGTCGACGCGTGTGACGCGGCGTTGGCCCCGTACACCGACTGGTCGTTGGTGGAGGTGTTGACGGGTGGTGGTTCGCTGGAGCGGGTGGATGTGGTGCAGCCCGCTCTGTTCGCGGTGATGATCGCGCTGGCGGGGTTGTGGCGTGCTCATGGGGTGGAGCCTGATGCCGTGGTGGGGCATTCGCAGGGGGAGATCGCGGCGGCGTATGTGGCGGGCGCGTTGTCCTTGGAGGACGCGGCCAGGGTGGTCGCCCTGCGCAGCAGGGCCCTGGTTGCCCTGGCGGGTCAGGGTGGGATGGTGTCGGTCGGTCTCGGGCATGAGCGGGCCGTCGAGTTCGTGGCCCGCTGGGGCGGTCGGCTGACGGTGGCGGTGGTCAATGCGCCGGGTTCGGTCGTCGTGTCGGGTGATGTGGACGCGCTGGGCGAACTGCTGGCGGCGTGTGAGGCGGAGGGTGTCCGCGCCCGGCGTCTGCCGGTGGACTACGCCGCCCACTCGGTCCAGGTCGAGGCGGTCCGCGAGCGGTTGCTGACCGACCTCGCCGGCATCACACCGCGTCCGGCGGCGGTCCCGTTCTACTCCACGGTCACCGCGGAACCCGTCGACACCTCCACCCTCGACGCCGACTACTGGTACCGCAACCTCCGCGAACCCGTACGCTTCGACCTCGCCGTCGACGCCCTGGTACAGGACCGGCACGACGTGTTCGTGGAGGTCAGCCCGCACCCCGTACTGGTGCCGGTGATGGACGGCGTCGTGACCGGCACGCTGCGCCGCGGCGGCGGCAGGCAGGAATTCCACCTCGCCCTGGCGCGCCTGCACACGCAGGGCGTGGCCGTCGACTGGACACCGGTCTTCCCCGGCGAGCCCCACCACGTCCCGCTGCCGACGTACGCCTTCCAGCACCGGCCGTACTGGTTGAACCCGGCCGCCGCGAAGGGCGACGTGTCGGCGGCGGGACTGGACTCGGCCGGGCACCCGCTGCTCGGGGCCGTCGTCGAACTGGCCGGGGACCAGAGCGTCCTGCTCACGGGGCGGCTCTCGACGGCCACCCGGCCATGGCTGGCCGACCACGTCGTCCTGGGCTCCGTGCTGCTGCCCGGCACGGTGTTCGTCGAACTCGCCCTGCACGCCGGACGGCAGTCCGGCTGCGACATCCTGGACGAACTGGTGCTGGAAGCCCCCATGGTCCTGCCGGACGACGGTTCCGTGCCGGTCCAGGTCGTCGTCGGCGCACCGGACGGGACGGGCCGGCGCCCCGTCACCGTGCACTCCCGGACGGGCGGCGCCTGGCTGCGGCACGCCACCGGCATGCTCGCGACCGGTGACCGTCCCCACCCGTACGACACCGGCGAGCCCTGGCAGCCGGCCGGTGAGCCCGTCGACCTGACCGATTTCTACGACGACCTCGCCGCCCAGGGCTACGAGTACGGGCCGGTGTTCGCGGGCGTACGCGAGATCCGGCGGCAGGGCGACGAGCTCTATGCCGAGGTGGCGCTGCCCGCCGGCACCCGCGACCGCTTCGGTCTCCACCCCGCGCTGCTCGACGCCGCACTCCAGCCGCTGACCCTGCTGGCGGCCGGCCGCCTGCCGTTCTCCTTCGCCGGGGTGTCGATGCGGGAAGCCGGCTCCACGGCCCGCGTCCGCCTCACCCCCACCGGCCCCGACACCTTCCGGGTCGCGCTCGCCGACGAGTCCGGCCCGCTGGCGGTGATCGACGCGCTGACCGTGCGCCACCGGCCGCCGGGCCTGCCGGCCGCCGGGACCCAGCAGCTCTACCGCCTCGACTGGGTGCCCGTCGAGAGCACCGGCGAACCCCCGGCCGTCCACCACGTCACGCCCCCGGCGGGAGACCCCGTGGCGGCCGCGCACACCGTCGCCGCCGAGACGCTGGGCGTGCTCCAGGACTTCCTGCGCGACGGGGACGGCCGGCTGGCCGTCGTGACCCGCGGGGCGGTCGGGCCGGACCCCGTCGACCTGCCGTCCAGCGTCGCCTGGGGCCTGGTCCGCGCGGCCCAGGCGGAACACCCCGACCGGTTCGTGCTCGTGGACACCGACGACCGCGTCCTCGTCGCGGGGGACGAGCCGCAGCTCGTCGTCCGCGACGGCGCCGCCCACGCCGCCCGCCTGGTACGGGCCGAAACGGCCCCGGCACCCGGCCCGCTCGACCCGGACGGCACCGTACTGATCACCGGAGGCACCGGGACACTGGGCCGCCTCGTCGCCCGGCACCTGCGCGACCGGCACGGCATCCGGCACCTGCTCCTGCTCGGCAGGACCGCGGCGGAGGTGGACTTCGACGCCGAGGTGGTGGCCTGCGACGTGGCCGACCGGGACGCGCTGGCGGCCGTACTGGACTCGATCCCGGCCGAGCGTCCGCTGACCGCCGTCGTCCACGCGGCCGGCGTGCTCGACGACGGCGTCGTCGAATCCCTCACGCCCGGCCGGATCGACCAGGTGCTGCGGCCCAAGGCCGACGCCGCCTGGCACCTGCACGAGCTGACGGAAGACCTCGGTCTGAGCGCGTTCGTGCTCTTCTCGTCCGCCGCCGGTGTGCTGGGCGGGCCGGGCCAGGCGAACTACGCCGCCGCGAACGCCTTCCTGGACGCCCTCGCCGTGCACCGGCGTGCCCTGGGCCTGCCGGGCGTGTCGCTGGCCTGGGGACAATGGGCCGAGGCCAGCGGGCTGACCGAACACCTCACCGACACCGACCGCAAGCGCCTCGCCCGCGCCGGCGTGCTGCCGATGCCCACGGACCAGGCCCTGGCCCTGTTCGACCTGGCCCTGGGCGCCGCCGATCCCGCGCTGGTCCCCGCACACCTCGACCTGTCGGCGGCGGCCACCCGCCCCCTGCTCAGCCGCCTCACCCGAACCAGGCCCGCCCGGCGCGCGGACCGGTCGGACCTGGGCAGGGAACTGGCGGCCCTGCCCGAGGCCGAGCAGCACGGCCGCGTCCTGGAACTGGTCACCGGTCAGACGGCCGCGGTCCTCGGCCACACCGACACCGCGGCCGTCAGCGCCGAGCGGGCCTTCAAGGAGCTGGGCTTCGACTCACTGACCGCGGTGGAACTCCGTAACCGGCTGTCCGCGGCGGTCGGGACCCGGCTGCCGGCGACGCTGGTCTTCGACCATCCGACTCCGGTCCGGCTGGCCGGGTATCTGCGTGAGGTGGTTCTCGGCAAGGGACGCCGGGCGGTGGCGTCTGTGCCGGTTCCGGTGGTGGTGTCGGGTGATCCGGTGGTGGTGGTGGGGTTGGGGGCCCGGTATCCGGGTGGGGTGGGGTCGGCGGAGGAGTTGTGGGGTGTGGTGTCGGGTGGGGTGGACGCGGTGGGGGAGTTCCCGTCGGATCGTGGGTGGGATGTGGGTCGTGTCTACGATCCGGCCGGTGGTCCGGGGACGTCGTACACGCGGTCGGGTGGTTTTCTGGAGGGTGCGGCCGGCTTCGACGCGGCGTTCTTCGGGATCTCGCCGCGTGAGGCGTTGGCGATGGATCCCCAGCAGCGGGTGTTGCTGGAGACGGTGTGGGAGACGTTCGAGGACGCGGGGATCGATCCGACGTCGTTGCGGGGCAGCCAGACGGGCGTGTTCACCGGCATCTGGTCCTCGGGCTATGGCGCCGGAACCCAGCCGCCCGACCTGGAGGGCTACCTCTCGACGGGCACGGCGACGAGTGTGACCTCCGGGCGGGTGTCGTACCTGCTGGGGCTGGAGGGTCCGGCGGTCTCGGTGGACACGGCGTGCTCGTCGTCGCTGGTGGCGATCCACCTGGCGGCGCAGGCCTTGCGCTCGGGGGAGTGCTCGCTGGCGTTGGCGGGCGGTGTGACGGTGATGGCGACGCCGGCGGGGTTCGTGGAGTTCTCGCGGCAGCGGGGGCTTGCGGCCGATGGGCGGGTGAAGGCGTTCGCCGAGGCTGCTGATGGTACGGCGTGGGGTGAGGGCGCGGGGTTGGTGCTGCTGGAGCGGTTGTCGGACGCGCGGCGCAATGGTCACCGGGTGCTGGCGGTGGTGCGTGGTTCGGCGGTGAACCAGGACGGGGCGTCCAACGGGCTGACCGCGCCGAATGGTCCGTCGCAGGAGCGGGTGATCCGCCAGGCGCTGGCGAACGCGGGACTGTCGACGGCGGACGTGGACGTGGTGGAGGCGCACGGTACGGGGACGACGCTCGGTGACCCTATTGAGGCGCAGGCGTTGCTGGCGACGTACGGCCGGGACCGGGTGGAGCCGTTGTGGCTGGGGTCGGTGAAGTCGAACATCGGGCACACGCAGGCGGCGGCGGGTGTGGCGGGTGTGATCAAGATGGTGATGGCGATGCGGCACGGGCAGTTGCCGCCGACGCTGCATGTCGACGCGCCGACCTCGCACGTGGACTGGGAGTCCGGAAACATCCGGCTGCTCACCGAGGCCCGGTCCTGGCCCGAGCACGGCCACCCGCGTCGCGCGGGCATCTCGGCGTTCGGCATCAGCGGTACGAACGCGCACGTGATCCTGGAGGCACCGGCCCCAGACCCGGCCGAGGGGACGTCTCCCACGCCCGCCCCTGCGGCTGCGGTGCCGGTGCCGTGGCTGCTGTCGGCGAAGTCGGACGCGGCCCTGCGCGACCAGGCCCGTCGGCTGCGCGGGTTCCTCGCCGAGCACCCCGAGGTCACACCGGCCGAGGTGGCCGCGGACCTGGCCGCGCGGGCCCGGTTCCCGCACCGCGCCGTGCTGACGGACCCGGCCGGCCTGGACGCGCTGGTCGACGGAGAGTCCGGAATCGTCACGGGCACTGCCTCCCCGGGTCGGTCGGCGTTCGTGTTCTCCGGTCAGGGTGGTCAGTGGGTGGGGATGGGGCGGGGTCTGTACGGGGTGTTTCCGGTGTTCGCGCGGGTGTTGGACGAGGTGTGTGGCTTGTTGGGGTTGCCGGTGGAGGTGTTGTTCGAGGACGGGGAGGGGGTGCTGGACCAGACGCTGTTCACGCAGGGCGGGGTGTTCGCGTTGGAGGTGGCGTTGTTCCGGTTGGTGGAGTGGCTGGGTGTGCGGCCGGA
>NZ_JBEZUP010000063.1:0-15711 GCF_040636485.1 Streptomyces sp. NPDC038707 | reverse complement strand
GCGGCGGGCGGCCAGCACGATGTGCTCCGCGCCCTGCCGGGCGAGGCGGCGGGCCAGATGTCCGCCGAGCGCGCCGGTGCCGCCGGTGACCGGCCCCCGCGCCCAGCGTGGGGCGCGGCGGCGGGCGGGGCCCGGCGGCCAGGCGGGGCACCGGAGGCAAGCAGGGCCCGGCGGCACGCGGGACCCCGGGGTCAAGCGGGGCCCGGTGGTCAGGCGGCTCGCGGTTCGGGGACTCGGCGGACGCGGATGATTTCGGCGTAGCGGCGGCCGCTGCTCTTGACCGTGCGGCGCTGGGTCGCGTAGTCGACGTGGACCAGGCCGAAGCGCTTGTCGTAGCCGTACGCCCACTCGAAGTTATCCAGCAGCGACCAGGCGTGGTGCCCGGCGAGGGGCGCGCCCCGGCGGGCCGCCCTGACGCAGGCGGCCAGGTGGTCCTGGAGGTAGTCGCCACGCTCGGGGTCGTCGACGGTGCCGTCCGGCAGCACGACGTCCGGGTAGGCGGAGCCGTTCTCGGTGACGTAGATCCGGCGGGCGCCGTACTCCTCGGTGGGACGCCTCAGCAGCGTCTCCACGCCGCCCGCGTCGGTCTCCCAGTCCGTGCCGGTGCGGGACACGCCGGGCCGCCGGACGGTGCGGACGTACGGGTGGGGGCCGTGCGGGTCGTCGGTGACCACTGCCGGGAAGTAGTAGTTGAGGCCGAGCCAGTCGAGCGGCTGGGCGATGGTGTCCAGGTCCCCGGCGCGTTCGGGGAGGTCGACGCCGTACACCTCGCGCATGTCGGCGGGGAAGCCGCGGCCGTGGACGGGGTCGAGCCACCAGCGGTTGGTGTGGCCGTCCATGCGGCGCGCGGCGGCGGCCTCGGAGAAGGAGGCGGGCGCCACGGTGGAGAGGTTGTTGACGATACCGATCCGCGCGTCGCCCGAGGCGGCCCGGACGGCCTGGGTGGCGAGGCCGTGGCCGAGGAGCAGGTGGTAGGAGGCGCGGACAAAGCGGCCCAGCTCTGGCGCGGCTTTCCCCCGTTGGCCCCCGGCCCTGCTTGCCCCTGCGACGCCTGCGTCCCCCGGCGGCCGGGCTGTCCCGCCGCCGGGCAGCAGCGTACGGGCGGCCGGCTGGCCGGAGATCACGGAGATCTCCCTCCACTCCCCCACCGGCGCCCTCCGCGTGATGTCCCTCATGACCGACCTGGGACGAGGACCTGCCTTCCCTGGCGGCGGCCGGCCCCGGCAGCTACCGGCTGCGCGTTCACGCCCGCGGTCGTGATCTCGCCGTCGACCTTGTCCCCGACACCATCACCGAGCACTACCTGCTCCAGTGCTGGCCGGCCCCGCCCGCCCCGCCGTCCGTCCTGTGCACGACCGACACCTACGGCGCACAGGTACGCGCCGAACAGCCCGCCCAGAGCCGTGTCACCGCCCATCAGCCAAGCGGTCAACGCCGGCAAGAACACGACATCCTCCGTCGTTCCCTGGGCGGATAGGCGCTCGCTGACCATCTGGCACACGCCGGGCCCGCCTCTCCAGCGGGGAGGGGCGGGCCCGGTTGTTCTGCGGAATCCGCGGTGCGCGTGCGGGTCAGCGCGTGGCGGCGAGTTCTTCGATCCGGTCGGCCGGTTGCTGGTCGGGGTGGTGGAACTCTCCGCACGCCTCGTCGACTTCGAGGCGCTCCACGGCTTCGCGCAGGGCGTGCGGCTGGGGGGTGGCTGGCCGGGGCGGGTGCGGGGGTGGGTGAGGATGGTGTCGTAGTCCACGTCGAGGGCTTGGCGCATCCAGTGGTCGGCGTCGCGGAACTCGCCGCGGCGCAGGTGGAACAGGTGACACGTAGATGTGTCTCACGTCGGTGCTTGCTGACGCTTCGCCGCCCGGGAACACTGCTGGTCATCTCGGTGGGGGTCAGTGCTCGGAGGCGTGGTGCATCTGTTCTCCACCGACCGGCGGAAGGCTCCGAAGGCAGGGGTCGTCCCGGGGCTGCCTGGGACCGGGACTCCGCGGCGGTCGGCCGGCTCTGCGACTACCTGGTCGACACCGGGTACGTGACCGCGCGGCCGTGGCGCCCGGTCCGGGGCAGCATGTCGCTGGCCAGCGACTTCGCTCAGGACGTGCGGGTGCGGCACATGGAGCTGGAGCAGTATCTGTTCTGCCGGGACGTGGGGTCCGGCGGCCTGGCGCCGGACGTCGGGCTGGACGAGTCGTTCCGGGGCTGGCGCCCGTACCGCAACCGGGCGGCGTGCGAGCTGGCGCTGCTGACCGGGTTGCGGATCCAGGACCATGGTCCTGAGCCCGGGCCGTCGCCCGACCGCGAAGCCGCGCGACGAGGCGTCACGGTCACGGCGGGCAGGCTCCGGACGCACCGCTCACGGGCGTGGCCCGATCAGCCGTTGCCCGGCACGTACTGAGATCGCCGCCGCCGGGCAGGAGTCCGCGGCGTCCAGCGCACGTTCGTCCTCGGGGATGTCCGCGGCGACCGGCTCCGCCCGGCCCTCGTCGTCCAGCCGGTACAGCTCGGGTGCGATACCGGCGCACATGCCCGATCCCATGCACAGGGCGCGGTCCACCCCGGTCGTCCAGGACACCGCCCTCACCACCCCACCGGCATCTCGCGCGGACCACGGACCAGCATCTGGTCCTTCCACCGCACGTCGCCCGCCAGACGCAGACCGGGGAAGCGTTCGAGCAGGGCCCCCAGAGCCTCCTGAAGCTCCAGCCTGGCGAGCGGTGCGCCGAGACAGTGGTGCACCCCGTGCCCGAACCCGAGATGCTGGACGCCGGTCCGGGTGATGTCGAGCCGGCCGGGGTCCGCGAACTTCAGCGCGTCGCGGTTGGCGGCGCCGATCGCGACCAGGACGGGCTCACCGGCACGGACGAGGGTACCGCCGACCTCCACGTCCTCGGTGGCGTACCTGGGGAAGCTCGCGCCGCTGCCCAGGGGCACGAAGCGCATGAGTTCCTCGACCGCGCCGTGCAGCAGCTCGGGGCTCTTGCGGAGTACCTCCATCTGCTCGGGGTGGTCGAGCAGCGTGTACACGAAGTTGGGGATCTGTGTGGCCGTCGTCTCGTGACCGGCGACGAGGATGCCGTCGCACAGATCGACCAGTTCCAGTTCGCTCAGCCGGTCACCGGTGTCACGTGCCTCGATCAGGCCCGTCATCAGGTCGGGCCGCGGGTTGCGCCGGTGGTCCGCCACCAGTTGGGTCATGTAGGCCCGCAGTTCCTGCCTGTTGCGTTCTGACTCCGCAGCCGTCAGGGAGCTGGTGGAGAGCGCCGCGTCGCTCCAGGCCCGAAACCTGGGGCGGTCCTCCTCCGGCACTCCCAGCATGCGGCAGATGACGGCGACCGGGATCGGCAGCGCGTAGTGTTCCACCAGGTCGGCGGGCTGCCCCATCGCCTCCATCTCGTCGAGCAGCCGGTGCGCCAGATTCCGGACCGCCGGACGCAGTTTCTCCACTTGATGCACGGTGAACGCCTTCGCCACCAGCGTGCGCAGCCGCGTGTGCCCGGGCGGGTCCATGCTCAGGATGCCGCTGTCCTGGCTGCCCTCCGAATGACGTGGTGCGTCATGCCGTAACGCTTCCGCCCTGCTGAAGCGGCGGTCACCCAGAACCAGGCGCGCGTCGGCATACCGGGTGGCCAGCCAGGCGGGCTCCCCGTACGCCAGACGCACGCGTAACAGGCCCGGTTCCTCCAGCGCCGCCTGGTACGCGTCCGCCAGGCTCAGCCCGTCGGGCTCGTTGAACGGATAGGGAACGGGCTGTTCGGCCGTGACCGTCATTGGCGTGACCTCCCGGTCGCTCGGTGGGTGCCACTCGATGGTCACGGCCGCTCACCGCGCCGGCAACAGCGCTTTGTCAGCCACCGGACGGCCCCCCGTGGCAACGCCACCGGACGGATGGAGGTCGCTGCCGCCGCACGCCTTCCGACCAGCGCAAGAGATGACGAACGAGCCGATCATCACTGGAGTGGTGTTGAAAGTTACGTTGGAAGTGATTTTCGAGGTTTGTTTGACTGTGAGATTCGGCTAACTTGGGTGAAGGAGGTGCAGTGTGCCCACTGAAGAGGAACTCATCGCGCGCGCTGCGGAGCTGCTGGCCCGTGGCCCGCTTCTGCCGCCGCCGGCCGAGCGCAAGCGGCTCCGCGAAGCCGCCGGCCTGACCCAGCAGGACGTAGCAGTCGCACTCGAGACGAAACGCGAGACGGTCAACGGCTGGGAAACGGGTCGCACCATGCCCCGCCCGCCGCGCCTGGCGGCCTACAAGCACCTGCTGGACGGGTGGGCTGCGATGTACCCGCCTCCTGCCGTCTCCGAGACACCCACCGGTATCCCGGAGACGTTCACCGCCGCCCAGGCGAAGCCGCAGACTCTGTCCACAGGCCAGGCGCCCGACGCTGCGGACATGACTGCCCACGAGAACACCCAGACCCCTGTCCCCGCTCCCGTCGCCGCCGCTGCTCCGGCGGCCGCGCCCCGCCCGGCGCGCACCACCAGAACGTCATCGACGTCGCGCCGCCCGGGTGCGAGGAGGGCGGCCCCTGCCGGCACCCCGGCGGGCGGCACCGACCCACGGTTTGAGAACGGTCCGCTGGCGGTCGTCGACGTCGAGGACGGGCAGGTGCTGGCGTACTGCACCGGCGGCCTGGTCCTGGACGTGCCCGCCAAGAGCATCCCGGCCCTGGTCGACTGGACGCTGCGCGAGGCCAAGCTCGGTCAGCCGAAGCTCTCCGGGCCCGGCAAGGACGCCGACCCGCTGCTCGTGCTCACCGAGGCCGCCCTGGAGCGCTACGGCCTCCCCGTCACGCTCACCCACGAGGAGCGGCTCGCCGGGCGGCTCCCGGAGACCCACAAGGTCATCAAGCAGTTGGCCCGCGCCGACTGGAAGCTGACCAAGCGCGGCTTCGGCCCGTGGGCGCGGATCTACCGCCCCGCGCAGGGTTCGGAGCGGGCCTGCGTGCAGCTGTGCGTTCCGTCGTGGCACGCACTGGACACCCGGCACTGGGGCGCGGCCGGCCAGCTTCCCCCGGCCGAACTCGCCCGGATCCTGGGCGTGTACGCGTCCCGGGTGATGACGCCGCGCGGCTCCACGGCCGTGACGGGCCTGGAGCTGATGACCGCCCTGCACCCGGCGACCCGGGCCTCCGAGCCGGACGCGACGGGGAAGCGGCACTCCGAGCACAACCCCGGCAGCCTGGGCAAGGACCCGGTCGACCCGGCGCCGTGCGAGGCCCCCGACGGCCACCCCGTCCTCAAGGGCATGCCCCGGTTCCACGTGCGCGGCCCGGCGGAGAAGCTGTTCGAGGAGGCGTACGACTGGGCGCGGCCGATGACCGACGCGGAGTGCATGCTGCGCTACCTGGTCGGCATCGACGTGAACCTCGCGTTCGGCGCCGGCGCCAACGGCCTGACCGTCGGCCTCGGAGCCCCCACCCACGTCAAGAACCCGGTGTTCGACCCGAAGCTACCGGGCTCATGGCTCGTGGACCTCTCCCACGTCGACCTGTCCCGGGTCAAGATCGGCAAGGACAGGTGGGCCGACCTGGACCCGAGTCTGCTGCCCAGCCCGTTCACGCCCAAGGGTGAGCGCCCCGAGGGACCGGCCTGGTACGCCACGCCCACCGTCGCCTACGCGGTGGAGCTGGGCTACGAGGTGCGCCCGATCGAGGCGTGGATCCGGTACGAGAACGGCCGCTACCTGGACGGCTGGTACCAGCGGCTGCGTGACGCCTTTCTCGCCACGATGGCCGACCTCGGCGTGCACACGGACATGGCGCCGGCCGACTTCCTCGCCGCGATGAACGGATACAAGCAGCGTGACCCGGAGCTGGCCATCGTCGTCTCGGCGATCAAGGCCACGGTCAAGGGCGGCATCGGCAAGCTCCGCGAGCGGCCCCGGGGCGAGGGCTGGAAGCCCGGCGAGCCGTGGCGCGCCCTGTCCCGCCCGACATGGCGGCCGGACATCCGCGCGGCCGTCATCTCCCGCACCCGCATCAACCTCCACCGCAAGATCGTCAAGCACGCGGCGTTCACCGGCCAGTACCCCATCGCGATCCTGTCCGACTGCGTCGTCTACGCCTCGAACGGGCCCTCGCCGCTGGACTTCCTGCCCTACCGCGACGGCACCGCGCTGCCGGGCGGCTTCAAGCTCGGCATCAACCCCGGCCTGGTCAAGCACGAAGGCACCCAGTCCGTGCTGTGGGGCGAGGAAGTCCGCGAGCGGTTCGACGCCCCGGAACTGAACCTGGCCCGGTACATCAAGGACGGCACCGTCACCGACGCCGACAACGGAGAGTAGGAGAAGGCCACCATGAGCCTGTTCGGGCACGGCCTGGAGGCGGCGGTGCAGAAGACGTTCACCCGCCCGGCGCCCAAGAGCGCACCCGCGCAGATGCGGTACCTGGTCCGGCAGATGAAGGGCACCAAGGCGGTAGCCCAGACGCTGCGGATCTCCCAGCGCACCGTCGAACGGTACGTGAAGGACCAGATCAAAAAGCCCCGCCCCGACCTCGCCGCACGCTTGGAGCACGAGGTGAAGAAGCGCTGGCAGCCGCAGATCCGGGCCAAGGCCCGGCAGAAGGCCGCCACCACCGGCGGCATCGTCATCGACACCCGCGCCCGCATGGGCTACACCGCGCCCATCGGGGCGACGGACCAGGACCGCATCCGCCACCTGACCGTCGCCCTGCCTCCGCGGTACGCCGCCCGCCTCTTCGACGCCCAGGAGGCCGGCGCCACCGACCAGCAGCTCCAGCAGATCGCCGCCGAAGCACTCAAGGAGGTCTACTTCCAGGACAACGGCCGCCGCGCCGGAAGCCTGGAAGAGGTCCGGTTCACCGACATCGAGCACCTCGAGTTCGAGCTGTAGCAGCCGTGCCCCGAACAGCACGCGAGCCCGGCGTGACTGAGTTCAGTTGGCGAGTGAGCGTGCAAGTTGGCGAGTTCAGCGGACGGTGTCGACAGCTCGGGCGAGCTGGACGGCGTAGGCGTCGAGAAACGGCTTCATCTGCTGGTAGAAGGGCTCCTCGTTCTGCCGGATCCAGTGTCCGATGGTGAACCAGTCCTGACTCCATGCCTCGTCGAGTTCGGGGGCGTTTCGGGCTTCGGCCGGTTGGGGGGCGCATTGGGTTTCGCCGTGCATGACCTGGGTCCAGACTTCTCAGCCACAACCCGTTGGTCCGGGCTCGCTCCCTGTGACTCGGCGAGTGAGCAGCCGACCGGGCGGGCTGAGCGCTCTGGTTGGCGAGCTGAGCATTGCGGCTGGTGAGGGCGTTGATCTCTGTTTGGCGTCGGTATCTGCGGATGCCGTTGCAGAGGGGGTGCATAGGATCGCGAGCATGACACTGCGACCTGTCCTGGTGAACATAAAGGCCCTTGACGACTCGGCGGTCGGCCGGTTCTGGGGAGAGGCGCTCGGATGGAGTGTTACCGGCGAGGGATCGGGCGCGACCGCCGCCAAACCCGCTGGCTTCGATTGGCTGGACCCGGTCGGCATGTGCATCGACGTCATTGCCGTCCCGGAACCCAAGACGGCAACGAAGAACCGTGTGCACGTCGATCTCGCCACCACCTCTGCGGCCCACCAAGCGGAGTTGGTCGCACGCCTTGAAGCTCTCGGTGCGACGCCCGTCGACGTGGGCCAGGGCGAGGTGCCGTTGACGGTCCTCGCCGACCCGGAGGGCAACGAGTTCTGCGTGTTGGAGCCTCGGGAGATGTACCGCGACACCGGGCCGATCGCCCGGGTGGTGGTCGACTGCGCGGATCCGCGGGCCATGGCCCGGTTCTGGGACGAGGCAATGGACTGGACCCTGCACGAGGTGACGGACGACCATGCGGTGTGGCGCTCGGCCAAGGGTGTCGGCCCGTATCTTGAGTTCCTCCGCTCGCCCGACGTGAAGACCGTGCCGGACCGCGTCCATCTTGACCTGGTGCCGGACCCTGGTGACGACAAAGCAGCGGAGGTCGCCCGGCTGCGGACCCTCGGCGCCGCCGACCTCGACGTCGGTC
Source organism: Streptomyces sp. NPDC038707 (assembly GCF_040636485.1). Classification (NCBI taxonomy): domain Bacteria; kingdom Bacillati; phylum Actinomycetota; class Actinomycetes; order Kitasatosporales; family Streptomycetaceae; genus Streptomyces; species Streptomyces sp. NPDC038707. Next base: position 7,722 of record NZ_JBEZUP010000063.1, on the reverse strand, counting down.
AGGGCGACGTTCCGTGGACGTGTCTTACCGACCCGGAGGGTCACGAGTTCTGCGTTCTCGCCCGGTCCTGACGCGGAGCCTTGTCCGCCCCCCGACACGCGAACCTCGTGTACTCATGCGCCACCAGCCCGGTCCGGCCGGGCTGTAGCGTCCCGGTCAATCCGAGCGGCGAGAGTTTGTGTCGCGGGGCGAGATCGGCTTGCTCACCGAACCACAACGCTCAACTCGCCAACTGAGGCTCTCAGTCACACCTGTCTACGTGAGCCGAAGCGCAACAGGCGTCACAGAGGCAGGCGTGTTGTCACCCAACGGCTCGCGTCGACCCGAGCCCGAGCAGAGCGAGCAGCCGGCTGAGAGACCGCGGAGCTGCGTCATGGGGCGCTGACGAGTATCCATCTGCGATCTCCCGCAGCAGTTCCCCCTCATCGTCATAGAGCTCAAGACTGAACCGCAGACCGAACCGGGTCAGCAGCGCAGCCAGATCCTCGAACCGTTGCGGATCGACAACTCCGTTCAGGAGCGTGTCCCCGTCGGTCGGGTCGACCTCGATGCGGCACCAGCTGGTCTCGACCTCGTACGACTCCCACGACGAGCCTGATCTGGACCTCCAGCCAGCCCCGATGAACCGCTCGGCCACCAACGATGCACCCGGGGCTCCTGCCAGGCCACCACACACGTTGTTGTTGATCTCGAGCCAGATGGGATCGAGCGGCTGTCCCTCATCAGATGTGTCCACAGCTGGATTGTGAAGCAGACCCCGCAGCCCGCGATCGCACACGCCAGCGACAGCAGAACTTGTCGATCTCGAAGATGGGGCGCGACAGTGTCGGGCAGTCCGTCACCGTGTTGCCCAGCCCAGCGTGGGCCACGCCATGCCCGGGCAGGTGGCCGTCGTCGGTGCAACCGGAGGGGGGCGAAGAGTACTACGACGGGGTCGTTTGCCCGATGTCCTCCTGCCAGAGTGCGGGTTTGGCCGCGATAAACGCATGCATCAACGCCACGCATGCGGGGTCATCCAGTACGACAACGCGCACGCCTTGTTCTGCAAGCCATGCCTGCCCGCCGACGAAGTTCCGGGCCTCGCCCACCACCACGCGAGAAATTCCGAACTGGCGCACGAGCCCACAGCAGAACCAACACGGCGAGAGTGTCGTGACCATGGTCGTACCATGATAGGTAGGCTGCCGACCGGCCGCGCGAAACGCCGCCGTCTCCGCGTGCGCGGAGGGATCGCCGTCCTGTACGCGCCGATTGCGTCCACGCCCGAGTACAACACCGTCCGCGCTGTACAGCGCAGCCCCAATCGGAATACCGCCCTCCTTCAGCCCGGCACGGGCCTCCTCCAATGCAACGTGGAGCATGGTCCGTTCCTGATCGAAGTCCATCCCGCCATTGTGCTCTACGGAGTGTTGCTGCTCAATAGAGCAAGCGACTGGAGGGGGACAGCGCTGTGCGGAACCCATGCGGACATCTGATGTCCTGGCTTTACCAGGGCACCTACCGAGGGCAAGAGCTGCATCAGCACCTTGCCGCCATCCGTCGGCTGGAGCCACGCACGGAGGAGATCCACGAATACCTGTACACATGTCTCAGCGTCCTCGACACGAAGGCACAGGTTCTCCTGGGATACGACGCACTCATCATGGCCGCCACGTCGATCGTGCTGTCCGTGGTTCCCGACGGGACGTCCGTGGGAAATGGTTTGATCATCGCGGCACTGGCCACCAGCGGCGTTTCGTCGATGCTCTGTTTACCGGTCGTCTGGGTTCAGTGGACGGACACGGACGAATTCGATCAGACGGAAGACTCCTTCAACCGCCTGCTCATGATCAGGAATCGGCGCACTGTCAGTTATCGCGTGGCCTGGGCCATCGCTCACCTAGCGGCATTACTCCTGATCGTGGGGACCCCGCTTCACTGAGCCTCCGCCAACCTGAAGACGCAGGTCAAAGGGCTGGTGTGACCGATTCTCTGGGTGCTCACGCTGGTCACGGGCGGCAGTCTGCGGAGTAGATCGTCTGACGAGGCAGTCGGTTCACCAGTTCCGGCTCGCTGTGGGCCGGCGGCCTTCTACGATCCGCTGCATGGACCCCGAGTTAGTGAAACGGATCACCGCGCGGCGCGCGGAACTGGATGAACTCGAAGAACAGCTGGTCAAGGAGCTGTCGGAAGTACGGGCCGAGCGGAACGAACTCGCCGTCGCCGAACGTGTCCTTGAGCGTGTGAGCGAGCAGCTCACCGACGAGCGTGCGTCGGCCATGTCGGCGCCCGGGCAGGTGGGTGGACGGGCGGTGATGCTGATCCCGCACCGCGCGCCGGACGTGGAGGAGGCCATGCTCCCGCCGGACTACCAGCGCATCCTCGCCGCCGTGCGGCAGGCCGCCGGGCCGGTCATGGCCCGTCAGGTCGGCGAGATGCTGGGCGTGGACATCAGCGTGCGGGGCAAGCTGGAGCCGTTGCGCGGGAAGCTGGTCAGGCTGGTCGACCGCGGTTGGCTGCGGAAACTGCCCGACGGCAGGTTCGCCACCCGCCTGTGATGCGGCGTAACCACGTTGCCACCGACGGCCGTTGGAATTGTGTGACGAAAACCAAAAGGCACGCCGAGGACATCTGCCCGCTTGTCTACCAGTGCCGTCTGCCGCTGTCCACGCGGACCGTCAACCACCTCGCCGATCTGCTACGGCGTCACCTGAAGGTGATCCGTTCCAGGTGGCGGATCCTGTCGCCCGGGAGGATCGCGGTGATCGTCCTGGCCGTACTGCGGCACGACCAGCGCCTGGCCGACATGGCCGGCAGCAACAACGTGTCCGAGACCACCGTCCGCCGCTGGCGCGACGAGCTGATCGCCCTGCTCGCCGCGCAGGCCCCGCGCCTGGACCGCGTCCTGAAGAAGATCGCCAAGCAGGGCGGGGAGGCCGTACTGATCGACGGCACCCTCATCCCTACCCAGCGCCGCGCCGGGAAGGCCGACCGGCGCAACTACTCCGGCAAACACCACCAACACGGCCTGCACTTTCTCGCCCTGACCGACGAGAGGGGCCGGCTGATCTGGATATCCGCCGCCCGGCCCGGCCGCACCCAAGACAACACCGCTGCCCGCCACGACCACATCCTGTCCCACCTGCGCGCCGCTGGCCTCGGGGCGCTGGCCGACCTCGGCTTTCGCGGCCTGGACAACGACGTACGTGAGCCCGTGATCGTCACCGGCTTCCACGCCAGCCGCACCCACAGGCTCACCCCCGCCCAGAAGACCGCCAACCGTGTCCTCGCCGTCGGGCGCGCGCCGGTCGAGCACGGCTTCGCCCACCTCAAGAACTGGCGGACCCTCACCAAGCTCCGTACCAATCCCGCTCGCGCCACGCGCCTCCTACGTGCCCTGCTCGTCCTGACAAATCTCGAAGTCAATCGCTGATGTGACCTTGATCGTCGCCGAGGAGCCAAAGCGTCGCCAAAAGCTGAATCGCATTGTGATCACCAATTGCCCGCCTCGCACATCGCGATACGGTTCTGGACCTCGGCCTTCCCGGCCACTGCTGCTGGCAGTCTTGTCGACCGGTAGATTCGCGCTTTGACGACTTGAGTGGGTTCCAGATATCCATGCTGGGACTGCCTGCTGGTCACGGCAAGGTCCGCTTCCCTCAAGTCCGCGCGCAGAAGGTCCGCATCGCTGAGGTCCGTGTATAGGAAGCTTGCCCCACGGAGCACGGCACCGCTGAGCTTGGCTTCTCGAAGATCAGCGGCCTCCAAGTCTGCGACCTGAAGGTCGGCGCCCCTCAGATCCGCGCCCCTAAGATCCGCGCCTTTCAAGTCGGCGAAACGGAGATTTGCCCCGCGAAGGTCCGCCATGCTCAACACGGCACCGCGAAGGCTGGTTCCTTCGAACCTAGCCTCCCTCAAGTCTGCAGCCCGCAGATCTGCCTCACGTAGATCGCCTCCCCGGAAGTCCATGTTGCGCAAATCAACCCATTCGTCGGACAGGTTTCTTTTTGGCCGTCTGGCGATCACCGACAACGCTGCCCTCACGTCCTCGGACAGGAGCACCGACGGGGGATCCGTGCTTGCGTTCGCAGGACCCCCTTGTTGGTCGTCTGCCGCGACCTGGTAGGTCCGTATGTACGCGGCAAGGACGCTCACGATCGTCGCGTGGTCCTTCGCGGAGTCGTGCATGATGCGCTGCAGGGCATAAATCCCGCCGAGCCGTTCGGTTCGGTTGTCGGAACCCAGCAGTTTGATCGCTTCCACGTAGCGGTCGGTGACCTGCCCTTCGCGTTCGATCTCGGCTTGCACTCGGTCCTTGTCCCGCGTGTGCTGCAGCGTTCGGTGCGTGTAATACAGGCCGACCGCTGCCAGGACGCCGGCCCCCAGGGCAGCCAGCGTGGTGCGGAAGCCGGTGATCACCACTCCGTCTGCCGGCTCGAGGCCCCGCGTGCGCAGGTGGCTTCCGTCCAGCCACCAGGGGCCACGCCATAACAGCAGCGAATAGCCGAGAATCACAGCGCTGAGGAGCAGAACGCCCCCGAGCCTCTTCATCGATTTCATGTCCGACATCATGTCGGCGTCATGTCTCCGACGGGATCGGTTCGGGCATCCACACGAGTGCTGACGGATGATCTACTCCGCAGACAGCCACCCACGACCAGGGGGCGCCCCGAGGACCGGTCACACCAGCCCCTTGCCCTGCGTCTTCAGGTTGGCGGAGGCTCACTGACCTGAGCAGCCACGCTGGTGTCCCGACTCCAGTCGGGGTACGTGCCGGTGTTCATGTTCACCGGGAGACCGCCGCGCAGGCCCGAGCCCTGCAACGCGTTCACGGTGTCGCGGGGGCACCGGTCGTGCCGGCCAGCGGGGCGCAGCATCCGCCAGAGCTGATCGGTGGCCGGTCGGCGGATGGGCGTCGGCCAGGACCACGGCACCGACGGCCCATTAGCCGTAGTGGGTGAGCAGTGGGGCCAGGTGTGCCGACGGCTCGGGGAGAGGCGGTGCCTGCTCCCGCCCTACGCGGCAAGGTTGCCCGGCGCACCGAACCTTGCCGGACATCGAGCGTCTCCAGGTGCGTGGGTGCGCACTGACCTCGCGCACCGAGTCGTACCCGAGGGGAACCGAACACGTCATGAAGACCACAATGTCCACCGTGGCCCTTGCGGCGATCGTCGCCGCCGGCACCGTCGCCGCCGTCCCGGCCTCGGCCGCCACCGCCAAGGCCGCGCCGGCGCGTTGCCACCCGCCTGGAACCCGGCGGTGCCGACGCGCTCCAGGGCCGAGTCCACGCCCATGCCGCCGGTCGGCTTCTTCATGCGGGCGACATCCCTCCTCGCCGCGCTCGCCGACGATGTCACCACGGCCAGGCGGTGGAGTGCCGCAGCCAGGAGAAGGCCCGGGTATGACGGCGCGCTGTTGTCCGCGATCCGTCGCTCCGGAGGTCTGCGCCGGTCCGGTCCTCGGGGAGGTTGGGCGCGCAGTGGCCGGGAACCGGCACCGCGGCCCCGCCGGGCACCCGCCGCGCCGCGGGACGCGGCGGGGTGACGCCGCCGCCCCTCAGTTGGTGCGTTCAGCGAAGCCCTGGGGCAGATCCTCCGGGCCCACCGCGACGACGCTCTCGTCGTTCTCGCCGACGTACTCGAACAGGGTGATGCGGGCGAACTCCGGGACGACGTAGATCGGGTAGGTGGGACCGGCGTCCCGGTAGGCGCGCATCTCCTCCAGGTGGTCGTTCTGGTAGAGCACCGTCTTGCTGCCGTCCTGCTCGATCCACTGCGGGAAGAAGATGGTGCCGTGCAGGACGCGCAGGCGGGGCAGCACGTTGACGACCACCGAGGTGCCGGTCGGTTCGTTCCAGGACACCTTGTAGACGTCGTCGGCGAGCCGCACCAGGTCGACCTCCTGGTCCTTCACCCAGCGGCCGCCGACCATCCCGGAGTGGATGCGGTAGTCGATGGTCGTGGCGTTCTTGACGTACATCTCGTACTGCCAGCCGTTGGCGTACGTGTAGATGAACCGGTGTCCGGCGATGCCGGACAGGTCCTGCGGCGGGACGGGGTTCTCGACGGTCGTCGGGGTGTCGTGCACGGTGGTCATGGTGATGCTCCTTGCTGTGCTGTGAGCGGTCGCCGACGGCGTGGGGTCCGGCCGGTGCGGTGTCCTCGCTCCACACACAACTGTGCCACAAAACATGTTTGCGACAAAATTTTATTTTCGCGGTCCACAATGGTGGCATGCACAACACAGACAGAGCGGCGGACGGGACGGGCGACCGCGGTGGACCCGGCACGCCGCACGCCGCACGCGTCGCGGCCGGACTGGGCGGGCTCCTGGGGCCGCTGCGGCGCGCAGTCCTGCGCGCCACCCGCAACGCCGAAGGGCTGCCCGACCTGCCGGAGGCACAGATCGAACTGCTGCGGGCCCTGTCCTCCTCGCCCGAGGGTCTCAGCCCCGGTGCGGCGGCCGCACGCGTGCGGGTGGCACCGTCCACCGTGAGCAACCTGGTGCGGGTCATGTCCGCCGCTCGGCTGGTGGAGCGGGTCCGGCCCGAGCACGACCAACGGACCGTGGTGCTCACCGCGTCACAAGAGGCCCTCCACCTGCTGGAGCGCTACGACCGGGCCAGCACCGCGGCCCTCACCCGCGTCGTGGAGGAGCTGTCCGACACCGACCGGGCAGCTCTGCACCAAGCACTGCCCGCTCTCGACCGGCTCGTCACCGCCCTGGAGACGAGCGACGGCACCCGACCGGACACCACCAGTCCCTGACCCCGCCCCGAACACCCCGACCAGCACAACCCAGGCTCTGAGGGCTTCGTGTGACAGGGCGCGGCCGGGCGGACGGCTGGCTGCGCGCCTGGCCGTCCGCTCCCGTATCGCGCACGCCTGAGCGGGCCGCGCGGTGAGCCGGACCGGCACGCGCCCCCGCTCCTCGGTGAACAACCAGCACAGTGGCACGGGACCGGCCGGCAGTTTCTCCACCCCGGATACACAGGAAGCACAGGAAGCGCACGGGGTGGCGGTACCGCCACTCCCCCGGAATTGATCACACCTGTCCGGACCGCCCGAACCATCGTGCTCCATCCCGCGCCATCCCCCCGCCTCCCCGTGGACGCGTACGCGGACGAGGAGCCGGTGGCTGCCCCTGGGTGACGATGAGTTCTACCGACGTGACCGCCCGGATGACGCCGGCCTCTCTGAGGACCGCCCCGGGAAGGAGCGCTTCCGTAGTCCCACCGGGGCGGCCGGTCCTTACCGGGCGAGGGTGACGGTGACCGCGTGTCGGGACAGTGGTTGAGGATCTGTGACAGGGCGGTTTCTTCCCGGCGACCCAGTCGGCGGCGTACCGGCAGCGGTGCCGGCAGCCGGCGGCAGCGAGACGGAACAGACCCAAACTGCGACTGCGACAAGGCCGGTGAGACGGCGCCGACCGCCTGCCCCGAGGCTGCTATGTCGCGTCAAGCAGCTTGGGTGAGTTCCTCGACACGATCTTGGTTCGGTCGGTCCGTTCGAGGATCTTGAAGATCTCACGGCAGATGACGCGCTTGAGGCAGCGCTGCGCGTCGCGGGAGGTCTTCCCTCGGTGATTCTGCGGGCGACGTACGCCTTGGTGGCGGAGTCGAGCCGCATCCGGATCAAGGTGATCGTGTGCATCTGTCGCTGCTTCGTGAAAACTGACCCCCTGGCAGTCTCCGAATCTTGACCCCTCCGGACTCTTGGAGGGTGCTGAACGTGGAGGACTGGG
>NZ_JBEZUP010000062.1:0-17342 GCF_040636485.1 Streptomyces sp. NPDC038707 | reverse complement strand
GGGACGAGGTCGAAGAGATCACCCTGATCTCCACGACCGGCTTCCTCGCCCTGTGCGACAGCGGATACGAGCCTGTCCGCAAAGAGAATCTGGCCGCCGTAGGGGCCGGCCCCTACCTGATCCGCGTCCACGCCGAAGACCGCTCCTCGGACGGCAAGAAGCCCCGCTTCCTCATCCAGGTCATCCCCGGCGAACGTACGGGGGCCGAGCCGGAACCGACCTCCTCCACCATCGAGGACGCCGCCGGTCCGCTCCTGGTCCGCACGTCCTTCGACCAGCCAGACGCCTGGGCCGGCCTGCTCCAAGCCCTCGAAAAAAAACCAGAGCGGTACGACTCCCTCACGGTCATCGACAACCGTGACTACGCGGGCTTCACCGTAGACCAGATCAAGGCGCGGATCGGCCGCGATGACGAAGACCGGCCCCACAGCACCCTCCTCCTCATCGCCGAACAGCGCGCCCTGACCTCCGCAGAGCTCCCGTTGCTGGCCGTCAACAACGACCCCGACGATGACGGCGAGCCGTTCAGGATCACACTCGCCGCAGCCGGGTCCTTCCTGATCAACATGGAGCTGGCGAATACGGACTTCAGCGGCTGGAGCCACGGAACCGACACCGACGGCATCTACCGGGAAGAACACTACTGACTGCGCTGACCGTGGCCCCGCTTCGGCACCGGGCCAACACGGTCTGCTGCTGGCGGCGCGACCGGGCGCACCCTGTGACGCTGCTGGTGGGCGCGTGCAACCCGGCCGCGACAATCCGGTGCCCCGGTGGATACTGCCAGGGTGCTGAATGATCTAAAGATCACACTGACCGCGCCCGCTCGCGGCCATCGGCTGGGGATCGGTGGGAGCTGACATGGGGCAGCTTCCCCTTCCACGAGGACGTGGCCATGACCCTGACCGATGCGCAGGCCGGGATCGCCGGCGCCCAAGCCGTGGAGGCACGCCGAGGATGGGATGTCCGACTCGGCGGTGCCGTGCTGGCGCTTCGAGCCGACGAAGACTGACTGTCCCGCGATACCTGCTGAGTCCTAAACGCCCTCGGCCCATCAGGAGGGGTTCTCAGCGCCGACCGAGGCGTTGGGCTGCGGTGCTGACTCGCCGCTCGACCACTTCGGCGATCGCCCGGTACTTCGGGCCGCAGGTGGTCAGCCGGAGTTGTTCGTAGTTCCAAGTGGTGAAGCGTAGTTCGATGAGGCCTGTCCGGGCCTCATCGTCCAGGCGGATCCAGTTCTCCATCGTCTCTGGTGGGTAGATGGCGTCCAGATGATCAGCTCGGGATACGGGCAATCCGAACTCCGCGTCCGTGACCGCTTCGACCAGGTCTTGCATGTGGCGCCGGGTCCCGGATCGGTGAATGATGTCGAGGCACCAACGCACCGGGGCACTGCCTTCGTACCCGTTGATGCCCAGCCCCTTGTAGCCGGTGACAGCATCGGCTGCGGTGAGGGTGTGGAAGATTCCGAGGCGACGCAGCAGTCCGCTGGCGCTCCAGGCGCCTGCTCGGAAATGCCGAGACCACTCCCCCGTTTTCCACTCGTGCTCGAAGGCGACCTCTTCCGTGGACCAGTGCTCCGGCCCGCGCCATAGAGTCTTCCATCCGATATCCGCGACGTGTTCGAGGCTCTCGGTCTCTGCGCGCTTCCATACGTCGTGATGCGGGCCCGTCAGCCACGCAGAGGTGCGTTGGCCGGCGATGTGAAGTTCTACGCCTCTGGCTGTGCGCTGCCGGAGGCGAAGCCCGGGGATGCCGTGGACCTCACCTCCGGGTTCGTAGCTGGGCAGCAGCCATGGCAAAAGCCTCCTGGCACGTTCGTCGCTCTCAACGACCAGTTCGATGGTGTCGGGCTGGGGCCGGACACGCCGGATACCGAAGGGATAGGCGGTGAAGTCCCTATTTGACTCGAGGACCTGGTAGAAGAGTTCGGCCTCGAAGTTGCGTTGCTCGTCGCAGTCCGCACCGGGGATGGGCGCCCGGCCGGGGCGGAGCATGTCGCGGGCCTGCTGGTAGGTCTCGTTGGTGTATTGCTGGCGCCGGGCCGCGAGTCGACTGATTCGCTCACTGGGCATGCGAGGTCCTGGTTCTCCGTACCAGTCGGCCCTCCGGTACGGCGATCGGGCCGTCAGCCGGGTTAGCGATGCGCATAGTTGCGGTGTAGAGCTGAGCTCCTTCGCCGCCCATTGATGAACACCGGTGGGCCGATGGCGTTCAAGGGAGCACGGCCTTGCCGCTGCCGTTTGAGGAGCAGCCTAGACCAACTCCCGGCCCAAGGGGTCTGCTGTCACTCGATCGCGGGCGCGTCAACTGCGCTGTTGCGGTCCCGGGTGGGACACCGGCTTCGTCCTGGGCGGCACCAAGCAGCATGCCCTGAAGGGCGTCCAGCGCGCTCGTCATGTCTTCGAGGTGACCTGGGGCGGCAACGGCCGCGCCACGTGGCCCTGCGGGGAGGGGATAGTCCGCAGCGAGCTGCCCATCCTCTGGCGTCGCGTCGGAGGCCACGACACGACTTCGTCCCCGGCGATGGCGGTGCAGAATCGAGGTCTGCGCCCCAGGGGAGGTCACAATGAAGGGCCCTGACATGTCGCATGGTGCACGGCTGACCGCCTACGGCGCCGTCTCCACAGCCCTGGCCCTGTGCAGCGATCGCGCCTTGCGTGAACTCGTTGACACGGCTGTGCCGCTCGGTTCCGGCATCGGCGGGACGTCTGCCCTGGCGGAAGTCGCTGGAACCCCGGTCTTCGTGAAGCGGGTGCCTCTCACCGACCTGGAAAGGGAACCTGAGCACGTCCGGTCCACGGCGAACCTGTTCGAGCTTCCCCTCTTCTGCCACTACGGCACCGGCACCATTGGCGGACCGGGCTTCGGAGCCTGGCGAGAGCTCGCCGTGCACGCCATGACGACGAACTGGGTGCTCGCAGCGGAGTACGAGGGTTTCCCGCTGATGTACCACTACCGGATCGTGCCGGACTCGGCGCCGCTGCCCGAAGAACTGGCCGACGTCGAACGGGCCGTCGCCTACTGGGGCGGTGGATCGCAAGTACGCGGCCGGATCGAGGCTCTTCAGCAGTCCTCAGCGAGCATCGCGCTGTTCTTGGAGTACATCCCACAGAACCTGCACCAATGGCTGGGCGCCAGGATCGAAGCGGGAGACCACAACGTCGGCCGCGCCTGCGCTATGGTGGAGAAGGAACTGGCGGACGGCACCTCGTTCATCAACAGCCGCGGGCTCCTGCACTTCGACGCCCACTTCGAGAACATTCTGACTGACGGCCAGCGCCTCTACTTCGCAGACTTTGGCCTCGCCATCTCCTCCGGCTTCGAGTTGTCGCCGGGCGAAGCCGATTTCTTCGCCCGGCACCAGTCCTACGACCGTTGCTACACCGCGACATACTTGGTGAACTGGCTGGTCACCGCGCTCTACGGATATCAGAGGGGGGAGCAGGAGAGCCGTCACGCGCTGGTGCGGTCCTACGCGGCGGGCAAGCGCCCTACGGGAATCCCGGAGGAGGCCGCCGCACTCCTCGCTCGCCATGCGCCGATCGCCACCGTGATGTCCGACTTCAACCGCACGTTCCAGCACCAGAGCAGGCAGACACCATACCCGCTGGAGGCGATCCGCGAGCTGAGTGGTTCATTCCTTCTGTAAATCGCAGAAGGATGCAATTGCGCTCCGTGCACTATTCGGCAGCCTTCCGGGCTGCTACATAGTCCGCCCAGCTGTCCTGCGCCAGCACGGACCACTCGACGGCGGTGTTGACGTGGATGCCGAAGAGGTCGGAGCACCCCCTCAACGTGCGCATGGCAGGAGCCTTCATCCGCCTTTATGCCCTACCCGTGACCCGAATCGTTCAGCTCGCGACGGACTGCTTCAAGCGCGATCAGGACGGCGCCTACATCACGTTCGACAAGACCCCCGTTCGCCAACCCCGTGACGCGATCCATGCTGAAACCATCCCCCGGCATTGGACCTGCGTTCCTCTTCCCTGGGCCCGTCGCGCATCAGCCCCAGCGCCCGCACGGCCTGGCGCTGCAACTCCTTGAACTTGGGCCTCAGAAACACGCTCGACACCCACGCCGAACACTTGTCCGTAACGATCGACGCCGGTGTCACTGAGCACTTCAGTCGGCGCCGCTCGCCAGATCAAGCGCTCAGTCCGCGACACCCTCCAGCGGAAGGTGGTCTCGGTAGTACTCCGAATCCAGCCACTCCTCCTTCACGAAGAGCGGACGCGTAAGCCACGCTTCCCCGACCCGCTGTGAGCGCAGAAGAATCCCGAGGTCGGTCAGGGAAAGCGACCCGTCAGAGGTGAACAGGATCCAGTTCATGCTCCGCGGCATGGTCCAGGAGAAACTGTTGGCCTTGCACGTGGTCGCTCCCCGCCAGTGGAAAGCCGGCCAGGAAGACCTGCGGACCGGCGACTGCATCCAGCGCGACGCATGCAAGCTCGCCCACGTCGTAGAACACCTTCGCTCCGTCCCAAAAGTCTTGCTGGCCGTACGGGCCACCAATCCGTGCCTGCGGCTCGGAAACCAGCAGGGCCTCGGCGACCTCGGCTATAGACATCCCGAAGCGCAGCGGCCCCACACCGCCGTCGGGCCGCAGTTCCCAGCGCTCCCGTTCCCCATCTGTGCTCATCCGTTCACCCCTGGATCTGACCGTTTATATCCGTGTCCGTAGTGTTGGTCCCACCGCTGTCACAGGTGGCGTGTCGCGTTCGTCGGCTCATTCGCACTGGACCTGCGCCGCGTTGATGGCGGCTTGAAGCTGAAGCCAGGTTGGATCTGTGGAGCTGGCCGCAGTCGTCGTTGCCAGATCGTCTGCCTCCCATGTGCGGGTTCCGTCGGTCAGGACAAGGTGCGTCTCCAGGTCGTCGCCGTCGACCGGAACCTCGGCGGTGGTCTCCAGGAACGCCGCGGCCGCATCCCTGGAAGTGTCCCTGTTCGCGGTGCAGTTCTGCGTGGAGCCGGAGAGCACGGACAAAAGCACCAGATCTCCCCCGCTGCCGGCAACCAGGAGCTCGCCGGTGGCTGTGGCGGCCAGCGCGGACAATCGGGATCCGGTCAGCACATCGTGCTCGACCGCTTGCCGAGTTTCGAGGTCCACCTCGACCAGCGCTCCCGCGGGTGTTGCAATCCACAGCACACCCGGTCGCGTCCCGAAGGCAACATTGTGACGCGACCAGGCTTGCATCTGGTCAAGCCACTCCTGCGGGTACGGATAGCCAGGGCTGGAGTCGCCGAGGGTTGTGGTCAGAACCCGGCGCAACGAAGGAAACTCGAAAACTTCCACCGAGTTGTCGTACGCGTTGCCACGAACCGCAAGGTGACGTCCGTCCGCGCTGAAGAGCGGAGTCTCGTAGCCGTCACAGTCCAGGATCAACGCCCGACGGAGCGGCCGCATCATGGCAGGCGCGGTCCCCTGATCGACTCGCGCGAAAAGGCAGTGAGTGGCCCCTTGGTCACTGCTGAGCGTGGCGACAAGTCCGCCGCCGGGATGCTGCGCGACTCCTGTGTCCCAGCGGGGTCCGGCACCGATGGTTCCGGCGGCAAGGTCAAGGACGTCCGAGCTCTCCCAACCACCGCCTTCGTCGCGAAATGACGGTGAAGCCCACAGGGTCTGCCCGTCCGGGCTGAAAGCCAGGCTGCGATAGAAGGCGAAGGCTGGAGCACCTTCCAGCTCGGAGACCTCAGCAGGAGTCCATTGCCGCAGTCCGTCTTCCCCAGCCACCACAAGCAGTGGCTGGTCCGGATGCCACGCAACAGCAGGCGTCCGCTCTGCCCGCTCCCGCCCAAGGGCATCTCCATAGGCGTTCGACGTGCAGCCCACGGAGCCGAGTTCGCGCAGCTGCCCGGTGCCGCAGTCCCAGATGTGGACTGCCGGCCGCTCGGAATCCGAACAGGCCACCAGCGGAAGCCGCGGATGGCATCTCAATTGTTCAAAAGAGCGTTCGCCGCCAACCAGCCCACGTGCCACTACTTCAAGATCAGTCACCCCAGCACCGTAGTTGTCGCCGGCCTGCGCGGCGAGGCCTTCACCGGCATGCGCTCCCTCGCGTCGGTCAAGCACAGAAATGTGAGCATCGGCCCCGCCAGCTCAATCACTCACTCGCCAACTGAAGCGCTCAGTCTCAGCCGGGCACTCAACCGGCCAGATCGTGCGCTCACTGGACAACTAGCGCGCTCAGTCACAGCCGCGCCGGCCTGGCTGGGCGGGATCATGTATCGGGACGTCGACCTCGTAGGTGCGCAGGATCATGACGCCCATCTCCCTTCGGTCGCTCGTGTGGTTGAGGGAACACTGCGACCGCCCCGGCCCCGGACGAGTGCCGAGGCCGGGGCAGCACAGAGTGCGCTCAACCCGGTGTGGGATCAGCTGGCCGTCGCGATGGCGTCGCGCAGGTGGGCGCGCGCCGGGGCCAGAAGCGTGCGCTGGTCGCTGTCCGGGCCGGTCAGTGCGTCGGTGAGGTAGCCGACGGCGTGGTCCAGGTCCTCGCTGGCGTCCTGCCAGGTGCCGAGGCTGGAGGAGCCGAGGACATCGCGGACCTCTTCGACCAGGCCGATGAAGACGGTCTCGGTGGCGCCGCGCGGCACCGGGCCTTCGATGAGGGCGGCGAGGTCGGCGGCGAAGCAGGAGCTGAGTGCGGCGAAGGTGTCGGTCCGGGTCTGGACGGCCATGGTGGCGCTCCTTGTCAGAAGTCGAGCTCGATGGTGATGGGGATGCGCGGGTCGCCGGAGCGGGTGTGGACGGTGTTGCGGTGTGCGGCGAGGCCGGCGGCGGCGCCCTGGACCGGGAGATGGCAGACGGGGCAGCCGTGCCACCACGCATCGCCGTCGGGGAGTTCGGCCGGGGTGAGCGGGTGCGGGTGCGGGCCGTCGGCGGCCCGGCTCATCCGCGGACCGCCTCGGTGTACTGCGCTTCCAGGTCGGCGCGGCCTGCGGGGTCCTCCTCCAGGTCGTGGTCGCTGGCCTCCTGGTCGAGGTCGTCGAAGCCGTCGTGGGGACGGTGCAGATGGTGTCCTCGTGCCGGTTCAAGTCGCCGGTCAGGGCCCGGGGCAGGCAGGTGACGCTGTAGGCGGGAGCCCAGGCCGGGGCAGTGCAGTCGTCGTCGTGCGGGCACGGCACCAGGACGTCGAATCCGTAGTCGCCTTCGCCGTCGATGTCGGTGCGCAGGGCGACGGTGAGGTGCTGTCCGCCGAGGCGGATCTCCGCAACGCGGTCGCCGCCGGCGAGGGCCGAGCCGGGCTGCCGCTGCCACTGCCACTGCCACAGCGGCAGGATCTCCGGGCCGAAGACGCGGCGTACGAGGAGCAGCTCGCCCAGGCCGTCGCCGCCGTCCAGGCCGAGGTCTGCCTGCCGGGCCGCGCTCAGGCGCCGCAGGAAGGGCAGCAGCCGGTAGAGGGTGTCGACGAGGACGATCTCGCGGAAGCCATCGGCCTTGAGGGTCCGCTGGGAGCCGACCATGTCCTTGCGGTGCTGGCGGGCCACGGCTTCCGGCACCGTGCGGCTGGCCGGCCGCAGGCCCTGCCGCTGCTCGCACACCGTGCCGGGGGTGGCGACCAGGACCGCGATGGGCAGCATGCCGTGCCGCCGGGTGGCGGCGACCAGCGGCTCCCGAGCGGCCCGGGTGACGTCGGTGGCGTCGACGACCGTGAACAACCGGCGGCGCATCCGGGCTTCCAGGAGCAGGTGCGGGGCGGCGACCGCATCGCCGGTGGCATCCTGGTCGCCCGCGTCGTCGCTGACCGCCTCGCGCAGCGCGTCCAGGGACAGGACCTGCGAGGCGGTGCAGGTGGCGGCGAGCGTGGACTTTCCGGCGCCGGAGGGGCCGATGAGGACCACGAGGCTGTGCTCGGGCATCGGCGGGTAGACGGTCATGCAAGATCTCCTTGCGGGTGAAGGGCGCCGGGCAGCCCGGATAGGGCTGCCCGGCGTGGGCGGTGATCAGGGCGGCGGCCTCGTGCGGGGGACGCGAGGCGTCGCCGTCACGGTCGGGCTCGACCTGCTCGGCACGGCGCGCGGCGGCGGTGAGCAGCTGCGCGACGACCGCCATGAACCCGCCGGGCGGGTCCGTGTCCTCTATGAGCTCGCGCAGGATCGCGGCGAGCTTCTCCTGGCCGACGTCGTCGGCGCGAAGGTCGTCCCCGATCTGTTGGAGGGCCAGCGAAGCGATCCCGACCGAGGCGCGTACGCGGTCCAGGCGTGTGCGGGTTACGGCCGCCATCAGAGGGCGAGTCCAGCGCCGCCAGCGCGAGCAGGACCAGGGCGGCGAGCGACAGGTCGACCGCGCGCCGCAGGTGGGTGAACTTCCGCACGGCCAAGGTGGACAGGGCCCGGATGCGGGCGGCCCGGGTGTCGCCGTCCATGCAGGCGCGGATCTCGTCTTCGTCCAGACGTGCCCAGTACGGGAAGGATGCGCGGTCGGCTCCGCTGAGCCGGGGGCGGACGACCACGAGCAGCAGCACGGCGGCTGCGCCCAGGGCGAGGACGGCGCTCGCGCCGAACACCTTGGTGAACAGGGGCAGGTCCTTGTCGGCGACGGACACGAGGCCCGCGAGGACGGCGCCGTTGAAGGCGAGCAGGACGTGTTGACCGAACTAAATCATGCGTATTCGCAGGTCAGAGCGCCCTTCTGCTAGCTTTCGCGCCGTGCCTGGCGAACGACGTCCTGGAAGGGACTTGAAGAACTTCTTCCTGCCTCAAGTGGGCCAGTTACTGGAGACAGGAGACTGTTGGGAGCCGTACCAGATACTGGATCCGCGTGACAGGCCGATCGAGGCCGTTGCGGTGTACCTCAAAGACTTGGTGGCCGCGGACAACTCACCCCTGACTCCGCGCTCATTCCTTGGAGTCCCCTCGTTCGATCAGGTAGTTGGACGCGCATGCTCAGACGTGCCTCGCGCCTCGTCGCGGCTGGCGACCACCAGGTATCCATCGCTCTCGGGGTCGAAGGTGGTGGACTGCACCGTGAGCCCGACGCTCCGCAACTGCGCCACGAGGTCCTCGTACCGGTAGGGCCAGATGGACAACCGCTCCGAGCAGGCTCGCACTGCCCCGTCCGGCTCGATCTGGGCGACCACGATCTCCAGGAAGTGCTCCTCCTCCCAGCACTGCTCGATCTGCCAGAAGTAGCTGACGACCGCATCGCGGTCGTTGCGGCGGATGAGTCGATCGCGGACGTCTACCCGTGAGCCGGCGGAGCGCACAAGCTCCCAGTTGCGTGAGTGGAGCACAAGGCGTCCGCTCGGCTTCAGCAGCCGCGACATCGCTTCCAGTGCGGTCAGGCGCCCGGCTGCGCCCTTGGCGTGCCCGAGCGAATTGCCAACGCAGAACACCAGATCGAACGTGGAGTCCTCCAGGTGGTCGGGCAGCTCGTCCCAGCTCGCGCGGAGGGCTCGAAGCGAGACCCCCTGCTCGTCTGCAGCCTTCTCGGTCCGGCGAACCATCCCATTGCTGGCGTCTGCGGCGACCACGTCAAGGCCAAGGCTCGCGAGACCGACGGCGAGCTGGCCGGTTCCACACGCGCAGTCGAGGACGCGTGCGTTGGGCGGCAGAGAGCCCACGACATCGCTGTAGTAAACCGCGGCTGCCTTGGCGGGGGTCAACCTGTCGTCCCCGATCAGCCACTCGTATACGTCGGAAAGCGCCCCATAACCAGCCACCGCGATGACCTCCATCACTCGACGACGCGCGGGCTAGACCGCGCCTGCGATTCGGACCTTGCGCCTCGCACTGTGCCGGGCCGGGTCGGCGAAGCATTGAGCAGGACCCAACCACTCCCGGCCGCTGAGACTCCACCGGATTTCATGGGAAACCGCGGCACGCCGCACCGACGCAGGTCCCCACTCCACCGGCGCCCCGTCGGCCACGATGGGGACCGCGGCCAGCATGCCAAGTAGTTCGGAGAATAACGACGACTTTCCGTCCGTGCGGCTGATCTCGCTGACGACCGAGGCGCAGGCGTCGTCCATGTTCTTGTCGATGCCGGGAGAGGGGACCGTGGAGGTCATGGGCGTTGCATCTCCTTGTCCTTGCCGGGCGGACCGCGTGGCCCACTCGGCAGGGTCAGAACGGCGGTTCGTCCGGCCATGCCGGGGCGGGCAGGAGGCGGATACGCAGCTCGGTCCGGTTCGCGCCCAGCAGCCGCACGCCTCCATCTCCGGGGTCGCGCCGCCGACCCACCAACCGCCACTGCCCCGGCAGTCGGGACAGGAGCGGCGAGGCCGGGGCGTCAGCTCGATGCGGTACCGGTCGGCGTGCAGCCGCCATCGGCCGGCCTTGAGGACGGCGGCCGCTGTGCCGACCGCGGCCGGGACGACGGCCGCCAGGAGCACGGCCGTACGGGGGCGCACCGCGTCACTTCCGGGGTGGGCGCGGCTGGACCAGGAACCGGGTGCCGGTGTCACCGTTGTACGCGGGCGCGGCCTTCTTGAGGAAGTGGCCCCCGGTCCGCGAGATCTCGAGCATCGCCTGCTTGATGAAGTCGTCGTCGCGCTGGAGGTCGACGCGGTCATCGAGGAAGTCGGTCAAGTACACCTGATGCGTCGAGGGGCCGTGCGGTCGCTTGCTCTGCATGCGGCTGCGCACCATCCGCGCGACGGCAGCGTCGTCGGGGGGCGCCGGGATGCCTCGGTTGATCGCCCGGCAGTGGGCGGCATGCGCGTTGGCGAGGTCAGCGGCCTCCGCGTCTCCCAGCCGTACGCGGCGGTCGTTGCGGGCCGCGCGGTAGGTGCAGTCCAGGTACGCAGCGCCGTAGGCGGAGCTGCGGTCACTGGCGGAGATGTAGACGAGGACGACCGCGCCCTCCAGCGGGCCGAGGATGTTGCGGTAGCGCTGGACGACGGTGGTGCCCGGCGGCGTCCAGGAGAGGGCCGGGTCCTGCACGGCGGGGCGGCGGGTGAACAGGCTACTGAGCATCGGTGACTTCTCCTCCAAAAGAGCGTTGATCAGGCGGCCAGCCGGTGGGTCACCGGGGCCGTGGACGTGAAGTAGGTGTCGGGGCTGGGCTCGTAGCCCCGGGCGCAGGGGTCACAGCAGCCCTGGGTTCGCAGCGGGAGGCAGAAGTAGTAGCGCCGGCGGCACTGGGGGCAGGTGGACCTCGCTGCCGGCGCGCGGTCCAGCGCACACTCCTGGGCGAGCGTGGGCGACCTTTTGGGCCTGGCCAGGTCGACGCGGAGCAGGAAGCCACGGGTGGGGTAGGTGCACGACCACTGCGGCCGGGTGGCGCACAACTTGCAGCGCACGATGGCGACGGGGCCCTCGTTGTCACCGGGGCTCAGGCCCATGTCCCGAAGCTGGCGCCGGGTGGCCAGTCCCTCGGGAACAGCTCTCCGGTCGAATTCCAGAAACCAGCGGGTTCGCGAATTCTGAAGGTTCACGTGGCAGGAACCCGCTGGTGGGGTGTGGGTTCTGGAGTGGGGAGGCACGCGGGTTCCGTCGCGACGTGTCAGGCAAGATGAGGCTCCAATCGGTTGGGGAGGGCTCGGGGTGGGTTACGAATTGCAGGCGGTCATCGCGAGTGACGAGGTGCTGCGCGTCGCGTCGGACGGACTGTGGGAGATCGCGAAGCCGCTGATCCCGCCGTCGAGGGTGCGGCCGCGGGGCGGGGCCGCAGGGCGGCGGAACGCAGGACACGCCTGATGAGACGCTGTTTGCGGCCATTATCTACGTGCTGGTCAGCGGGTGCGCCTGGCGGGCTCTGCCGCCGTGCTTCGGGATATCGAAGTCGACGGCCCATCGCCGGTTCATGATCTGGTCGCGGGCCGGCGTCTGGGGCCGGCTGCACGAAGCGGTCCTGCACCGACTCGACGACGCGAGCCTCATCGATGTCTCCCGCGTCGTGCTCGACTCCGCCCACGTACGGGCCAAAAAAAAGGGGGGCGAACACACAGGTCCGAGCCCCGTGGACCGGGGCAAGCCGGGTCCCAAGATGCACATCCTGTCGGACGCGAACGGACTGCCCCTGGTCGTCGGCGTCCCAGCCGCCAACGTCCACGACAGCGAAGGGCTGAAGCCCATGGTGGCCGGTCACCAAACGAGACACGCCCCCCACAATGGCCGCTACTTCAAGCCCCAGCGCCTGCACGCCGACAAAGCCTACGACGTTCCCCACCTGCGGAAATGGTTACGCGGCAAGCCCATCGGCGTGCGGATCGCGCGCAAAGGAATCGAGTCCAGCGAACGGCTGGGCCACCGCCGTCGGGTGATCGAGCGCACGTTCTCGTGGCTGTCCGGCTATCGCAGACTCAGCCCCCGCTACGAACGCGATCCCCGCAACTACCTGGCCTTTCTCGGCCTCGCCGCCGCCATCTGCTGCTACAAGCGACTTGTTCGCCTCACCACATAGGACACGGTCTGAGCACTTCGGCACATTGAGCACAGGAGAGCACCCGTTTGCTGGGCGATCCTCCCCAGTCCCGATGACGTCGATGGCTTGGAGAGGCGGTCGTTCCACCGGCCTCACCACACCCTTGCGCTGGAGCTGGCCTACCGTCCCGGTGGATTCCTCTTGGCCAAGAAACTCACGGACTTCCAGGAGCTGGCCCGGCTCCCCGGGCCGCGGAGCCGAAAGGATGCGTTACATCGTGAGCGCGTCGCTCATGCGCCCCTTGCTCTGGCGTTCGGTCAGCCGGGAGCCGGACTCGCGGCGGGCGGCACGGCGCAGTAGCGGGACGGCTAGAAGGAAGCCGACGACGGCCCAGCCGGCCAGCGCCAGCGCGACCGTGGGCAACTGCCAGGAGCCGGACGGCTCTGCGACCTGGGCGGCGTCTGGCAGCAGGGCCGAGCGCACGCCCTGCGCCATCCACCGGAGCGGGAAGACGGACGCCACGTTCTGAACTACTACCGGCAGCCGGCTGATCGGGAACATCGCCCCTGAGGTCACCAGCAGTGCCATCGCGGGCAGCACTGTCATCGCCAGCGCCTCGCGGGCGTTGGGCAGCATGGCGCCGATCGCCGCGCCCAGCGGTACGACGGCAAGCAGGCCGAGGCCGATGACCCATATCAGTGTCAGCCAGCCGCCTGGGCTGTGCGGCAGCGGCCCGTCTACGAACAAAGCGGCGGCGCCCAACAGGACGGTGATGATGCCCATCGCCATGACGACGATCAGTACGGACTTGGCGACTAGATAGGCCGGTATGCCGCCGGGTGTGGCCCGCAGCCGCAGCAAGGTGCCCTCGTCGCGCTCGGTCACCAGGACCTGCGGGAGGTTGATCAAGCCCACCTGGAACAGCAGATACGCGGCGAACCCGGCGATCGTGAGGTGCGCGACGGGGATATGGGTGCCAGGCAGATCGTCATGGATGAAGGAGGCGACCATCAGGGCGATCACCACATTGCTGAGGTGGTGCGGCGCGACCGCAGGGCCCGCGCCCTTGACGATGGCGCGGAGAGCGGCGACATGGCCTTCGAAGGCGGTGCGCCCGCGTGCCGAGTTCGGGGACTGCGGGGCGGCCCCGTTTGGA
Organism: Streptomyces sp. NPDC038707; assembly: GCF_040636485.1. Lineage (NCBI taxonomy): Bacteria > Bacillati > Actinomycetota > Actinomycetes > Kitasatosporales > Streptomycetaceae > Streptomyces > Streptomyces sp. NPDC038707. Next base: position 3,876 of record NZ_JBEZUP010000062.1, on the reverse strand, counting down.
CGACCGGGTGGTACTGAACGGGATCGTGTGGAAGGTGCGGACCGGATCGGCCCGGCGTGACGTGCCGGAACGTTATGGCTCCTGGCAGGCCTTGTACACACGTTTCCGCAGGCGGGATCTGGACGGCACGTTGTCGCGCATGCTGCGGGCCATCCAGGCGGAGAGAGACGCGGCCGGAGACATCGACTGGCTCGTCTCGGTCGACTCCACCGGATGCGCCGTTCGGAGAGTTCCATCCTCATTGACAATGACGTGAATACCCGAGGCTGGACACCCTCCGTCATTAGGGCGCCCGTGCACCGCGAACTCGGCGAGCCAGCGCGAGAGCTGAGCTGAACGGGACCCTGCGAACGCGGCGCAGCACTCAGCGAGGAGCCGGAACGGCTCGGCCGCGCAGCCGAGGTCGGCGGCCAGCTCCGTTCTAGCCGCGACAGCGGCAAGGCAGGCCCGCGCGCTGGGCTACACCGTCCCGGGCCAAGAGACGGCTGCTCAGGAAAGGCACAGCACGGCGACGTCGTAACGCTCCATTACCGGTGCGGGATGAGCAGGCGGCTCGGCCGGACCCGGATAAGCGGCTTTTCACCTGAAGGAACGGTTCCGTCCCGGTGCGCCCCCTTGACCTCACCGAACGGGTGCCGCCCCGGGCGGGCGGAGGGCCAGCAGGGAGGGCACGGCCTCCGGCGCGGCGAGCCGCAGCAGTCCGTAGCCGATCCCGGCGACCCCGGTCATCAGCGAGGGGCTGTGCACCCCGCCCGGCATGCCGCACACCCAGCCCCGCGTCTCCAGCGCATCCAGGGTCACGGCGGACTGCCGCAGTGCCGTGTCCGCCGCCGCCCCGCCCGCCAGGAGCAGCGGGTCCAGGTTGCCCAGGTCGCCGTGGCAGAGGGAGAAGTTGTGCCCGAAGCCGTCGCGGGCCACCGTGGCCAGGGCCACCGCGCGTTCCTGGCGCAGCCGGGCGTCGTCCAGCTCCGCGCACAGCTCCACGCGGGCCAGGGCGATGCCCGCCGCCCCGTGGCACCAGAGCACGGGGTGGGACGCGGCGGCGCCGGGCGAGCCGTCGGCGCGTACGTCGCGCCAGTTGGCGGCCTCCGCGTCGAAGAGGGTCCGCTCGTACTCCAGCGCCTCCCGGGCGAGGGCGGCCAGCCGCTCGTCACCGAGCAGGCTCCCGGCCCTGGTGAGCGCCCAGGCGATGCCCGAGGCGCCGTGGGCGAATCCGGCCAGTGGCCGGTCGGCCGTGCCGGCCAGCGCGCGGGGCAGCCAGCCGACCCCGCCGCCGGGCTGCGGGGCGGCCCGGTCCGCGAGCCGCCCGGCACAGCGGGCGAGGGCGTCGGTCACCGCGCCGCAGGGGTGCACCGCTCCCCAGGCGGCCAGCCCGGCGATGGTGCCCGCGCAGCCGTCGATGATGTCGAAGGACTCGTCCTCGGCGGCGGTGGCGGCGGCCCGTTGGACGAGGGTGCCGGCGAGCGCGGCCAGTGGGGCGTCGGGGCGGTGGGCGGTGAGGTGGGCGAGGGTGTAGAGGATGCCTCCGGTGCCGGTCAGACCGCCGGTGAGCCGGTCGGCGCGGCGCCCGGCCTGGTGGCGGAGGGTGACGCCGGCGGCCCGGGCGGCGTTGCGGTACGTCGCCTCGCCCGTGCGGAGGGCGAGGTGGTGGAGGAAGAGGGCGATGCCCGCGGTGCCGCTGTAGAGGTCGGGGCCGAGTTCCGCCGGGGCCCAGCGGCCGGGCGGGGTCCAGTTGGGACCGGTCCAGGCCAGGTCGGCCGGTCCCCGGTAGGCCCGGCGCAGCAGGTGGTCGGCGGCCTCGGCGGCCTTGGTCAGGGCGCGGGCGCGGATCGCTCCGGGGTCCGGGTCCGGGGCCGGGGTGTCCGGGCGGGGGGCGGCGGCCTGCGGGCGGGACGGTTCGCTCGTACCGGTGGCGGTGGTCACCGACAGGCGCAGGAGTTCGCGTTGGCGGGCGAGGTCGGCGGGGCCCAGGGAGTCGAGCTTGTCGAGCGCGGTGTCGAGTGCGGGCCGGTCGACGACGGAGGGGATGAGGGCTCCGGTGGAGGCGCGGGCGTCGACGCCGTCGGGGCGGAGGGTGAACAGGGGGACGTCGTTGTTCCACAGGTCGGCGCGTTCGTGCGCGAGGAAGGCGTCGGCGCTCTCCTCCCAGGCCGCCAGCGCCCACAGCCGGTCCAGGTGGCGGTCGTGGTCCAGGGCGTCGCGCAGCAGGTCCGGGTGGTCACCGGCGGCGAGCAGGCTGCGGTACTCCAGCGTGTCGCGGCGCAGCAGCCGGGTGTGGTCGGCGGCGAAGGCCCGCAGCAGGCGGCGCACCTGCGGTCTGGCCCGCGCCATGATCCGGTACGCCTCGGTGAACCCGGCGTCGAGGTCGTCGGCGAAGTCCGCCAGCTCCAGGGGCTGGTCGGCGGGCAGGGGTCGGCTGTCGACGCCCTGGAGGTTCATCGGCCGGTACGCGATGCGCATCCGGTCGGTGCCTTCGCCGTCCACGTACGGCACGGTGCGGGGCGGTGCCTGGTCCGGGTCCCAGCCCAGGGCCGACACGTCCGCGCCGCCGTTGCCGTCCTCGTCCCACACCCGTTGGGGCAGCAGTCCGGACCGGAGCACCGAGTGGGCGGCGTCGTGGCGCGCCAGGCGTTCGGAGGGGGACAGGTCCTTGGCGGGTTCGCGCAGGTCGGGGTGGAAGAGCGCCTCGCAGTCGACGAGTACCGGCTGGTCCCCGTGGGCGATGAGGTTCTGCGCGTGGCAGTCGACGGCGTCCAGTACGTAGAGCACGGCGGCGAGTGTCCCGGCGCGGTGGTAGAAGGCATGGAGTTCGGCCGCGTCCCGGCAGTGCCTGGCCGCCACGTGGGCCACCCAGCCGTAGCCGTCCCGGGGCAGGTGGGTGACCTCCAGCAGCGGCAGCGGCAGCCGGGGGCTGAGCCAGCGCAGCAGGTCCTGGAAGTGGAGGTCGACGTCGAGCGGGCGGGGCTTGTAGACGATCCGGGTGCCGTTCTCGAAGCGCAGGGCGGTGACGGTGGCGCCGCCCCGGTGGGCGTCGCCGAGGCCGGTGCGTATCTCGGCCAGGCGGCCCAGGGGCACGCCGGGGCAGAAGGTGCGGGAGACGTCGGGCAGGTCGGCCGCGAGGCGGCGTACGAGGGCGAGGTGGGTGTCGGTCCACTGCTCGGCGGCCACCGTGAGGCGGCGGGCCAGGACCGGGTACTCGGCGAGCATCTGGACGGCCCGCGCGGGGTCGGCGAGGCGGCGCACGAAATCGCGGTAGCGCTCCTGCGGGGTGGCGCCGGTCAGTTGGCCGGTGAGCCGGGCGACCTCCAGTTCCACGATCATGGTGCGTACGGCCATGGCGTGGGCGGGGGCGGTCAGGGACGGCAGCAGGTGGGCGGTGATCTCCTCGGGGGTGCCGAGCGGGGTGGGGCCGAGGGCGGCGATGCCCCCGCGCAGCCGGTCGCGGGCGGCGGTGAGCAGCGGGGCGACCAGGGTGGCGAAGGCGTCCCGGTCGGGGATCTCGACGGCCGGGGTGGGCGGGGGTTCCCCGAAGACGGCCGCCAGGTGGCGCGCCCACGGCTCCTCGGCGCCCAGCCGTTCGGCCAGGGCTTCGACGGGCTCGGTGAGCAGTTCGCGCAGGAGGCCGGGGTCGAGGGAGTCGGCTGCCAGCCGCCTTTCGAACCAGCCGTCCTGATCGAACGGGCGTTGTGCCCGCCAACGGGCCAGTACACGGTCGGCGCGCCCGCCGAGGGAGGCGTCGGTGACGGTGGCCCGGCCCCGGCGGCTCAACGGGACGGCACGGGCCAAGGGCGAGGCCTTCTTCGTCAAGTACCACTTCAAGACGAACCAGGGCATCCGCTGCCTGTCCACCGAGCAGGCGCAGGAACTGGCGGGCAA
>NZ_JBEZUP010000061.1:5052-18743 GCF_040636485.1 Streptomyces sp. NPDC038707 | reverse complement strand
TGGAACAGCTCCCACAACTCGTCCGGCACCAGCCGCTCAACGATCCCCACCACGGCCGACAGCCTACCCAGGCAGCCAAATGAGATGGTGTCTTAGTGGACCTCCCAGCTCCGCCTGTCCGGGCCGGCTCCGGACGGCTGGCGGCGGAGCGGGTTCAACTCCGCGCTGTCGTAGGTGCGGTGACCCAGACGGATGCCGTAGGAGTTGATCCGCCGCCGACAGCGGGGCAGCAGCTCGATGTACCCGTCCGGGCTGAGCGGGACCGGGACGTGCCCGGCCGCCGCGACCAGGGCGGCGTACTTCTCGTTCGGAGTCAGCGCCTTTCCGGGCATCAGCGGGTCCCGCAGCCCGTCGTGGGGCCGGTTCTGCCAGTGGACGGTCCATTCCTGGAGCAGTTCTTGAAGCTGGTGGATTGTCCAGAGGACTTCCGCGGCAGGATCGGTGCCCCGGTGTAACGCCTCCGACCGGCAACGCGCGGCCGAGATCTACAGCCGCTTCAGGACGCTGGCTGACGCATACGGCGAACGCTTGCAACTGATCATCGCCGACAATGACCCCCCGCCCATCACCAGCGAATCCTTCGGCAAGGTGGAGTTCGACTACGAGAACCCCATGGTGCCCGGCGTGGATCACCCCGGCCCTGATCAGGTCACTCGCATCGAGAGCCAGTCAGATAGCTGACGACCTGGGTGTCTCGCGAGAGACGGTACGCAAGTGACGGTCCCGGTTCGCCGCGAACCGGCTGGAGAGCCTGGCGGACCGACCGCGTTCGGGGCCACCGCGAAGGAACACCGACGAGCAGGTTGAAGCTCTAGTCGCCAGAACTCTCGGCCAGGCGCCACCGACGGGTGATTCGCACTGATCGACACGTCCGACGGCCGAGGCGGAGGGCATGTCGCAGTCGGCCGTCTCGCGGATCTGGCGGGCGTTCGGCCTCAAGCCGCACATCGTGGAGACCTGGAAGCTGTACCGACCCGCAGTTCGTGACCAAGGTCCGCGACGTGGTGGGCATCTACCTCGCCCCGCTGGAGAACGCTTTGGTCCTGGCGGCAATTGGCCGACGTCACCGCCCCCAGGGTCAGTAGGGTGGATTCATGCCGAAGAATGAACCGTTCATCATCGACGGAGTCACTTACGACCGCGATTCAGCTCCGGGAGAGGGCGGATCAGCCGTGGTGTGGAAGGTTCGCCGTAAGCCCGACGGTCAGGTGTTCGCAGTCAAACGGATTGAGAAGGACCGCGACGCGGACTCCGCTCGCAACAAGCGTTTCAAGCAGGAGATCGGGTACGGGCAGACATCGAGCCACCCGAACGTCGTAACTATCCACGCGCGCTCAGAGGACGCGAACTTCTTCTACTACGTCATGGACTTCTACCCTATGACGCTGCGAAACGTGATCAACGACGAAACCGATGCTGACGTGCTTCTCGACTACGCGCGCCAGCTCTGCGATGCGCTCGCGTACGTGCACGGCGACGGCATAGTGCATCGCGACATCAAACCTGAGAATGTCCTCGTCGACCCTGATGCGCGTCGGCTCGTCCTGGCCGACTTCGGCATCGCGCATTTCAAGGACTCCTCGCTCACGAATCGCGGGGACCTCTTGGTGAACCGGAACTACCTCGCTCCCGAGCAGATGGTGAGGAACAACGCCCTCGGTATCGGCAAGCCGGCGGACATCTTTGCGCTCGGCCTCGTCATAACCGAGATGTTCACGAAGCAGAACGCCCGAGGGCGACGACACGCGCTTGTGCGCGACCGCTACCCTTTCCTGGCAGACCTCGACTTGATCATTGAACAGATGCTGCTCCAAGACGAGGCGCAGCGGCTCCGCATCGACACCGTACGCGGCATGCTTCGGGTAACCCTTCAGCGGCTGAACTCGGCAATCGAGGAGATCTCCGATGATCTGCGCCCCACCGAAGCGTCCGCCGACAGGTCGTCCGGTGAGGTCGAGCGGATCCTCGGCCGTGCCGCGAGAGACGTGCTGTCGGCGAAGCATGTCTTCGAGCGGGTCGCCGATGGAGAGCTCGACCGATTCAACCTCAACTATCACTGCGAGGTTGCGTACCGGGTGAGCACGGAGCTGTTCAATACGTGTGCTCAAGCCGTTGTTTATGCCTCGTGCAAGGCGAAGTTCGACTCTGAGGGCGCCGGGCGGTGGGACGAGAACGACGACGCTCGCGTGGTGTCGGCCGCTAAGCCCGGACTCCAACGCGAGCTGGAGACGATTCTGGCTGATTTCCCCCTCCCTCGGTCTTCGCTCTGGAGCGGTCTGCCACGGCGGTCGGCTCACTTGTTCCGGTTCTGCAAGGACTACCACTGCGAAGAGCTGCTGACGAGCATCCGTGAATCTGTCTACGGTGAAGGCAATCGCTCGTTGCAGGCGAATCTGATCGACGCCCCGATCCTCTGGATCGCCCACTGGATGCGTACGAGTCTGGACACTGACTACCTGGAGTTCGACAAAGCAGCTCGCGAGGACATCGGCTTCGAGCGACACCTCTCGGTGCTCTGGGACAAGACGCTTCCGTTGGATTCGGCCCGAGAAGCGGTGGGAGCGGATCTGTTGACCGAGCCACTCAACGCCGACCGCGTCGCCGGCACACTGCAGGCGCTTGAAGCGAAATGGGATGTCTCCGTGGGAGAGCTCGTAGACGGTGGGTACTCGGTCATGTTCCGGTCACGCAACACGTACCGCTGCTTCCACGACGAGGCGCTCGCCCTCGCAGAACCGGGCTCAGTATTCGAAGCCGACGTCCTCGATCTGCTCCGCCCTGAGGCGGAGTTCGACGACCTCGTCGCACTCACATGGGATCGGGACTTCGACGTGGCCATCACGCTCGGGAAGGTCCTCGGCACCCGCACACGCTAGTGTCCTGAGTCCAAAGCTCCAGCCGGACAGGGCGATGCGGCTGCTGCGGCCGCTGGGCCGGGTTGCGACTGCGACCTGGAGGATCTGCTGGTGAGGCGGCGTCGATGGCGTGCCCCGATATGGCGCTATCCCGCCGTGGCGACGGGATCGGCTCCTACTCGCCGAAGCTTGGCGTTGCCCAGGTCAGTTGGCGGCGCCCCGGCGAAGGCGACGCCGGGGGACGATGTCCCCAGAGACACCGAGGTGCGCGGTGGCTTGATCAAGCTCCTCGGCCAGCAACTGCTCGCTGAGGATGGAGTCGAGTATCCGGCCGGCCTGGATCAGGCACACGGCCGTCCAAATGACGTCGTTCAGGCCACTCTCCCTGGGCTTGTTGCGCAGTTCCCAGCCGCCGGCCCGGGTGGGATGGAGATACAGCTGCGCCGTCTCTCGCGTGGTGTGGGAGTAGGAGCTGAGGTGCCGGTAGGGCAGATAGCCTTCCTGTTCCCCGAACGCTGCCATCAGGTCGGCAGTGTTCCGGATCTCGTTCGTCAGCCGGACGACCTCAAGGTCCGGGTAGGCGGTGCGTTCGTCGACGGCGGCACGGACCTTTGCCTCGACCTCGTCTCCCCCGACATCCCACCCAGCCCGCTTCGCGTTGGTGATCAGCTTGAGGAGCTGGTCGTCGCTGTAGGCGTCGACGGCCTGCACCGCCGCGCCGCCGCCGTCGACGAGCCAGGCCATCGCCACAGCGTGCGTCATCAGGTTCCGCATCACCGGTGCGACGACGAACCCGTTGCCGTTCTTGGCCGCCTCCGCCACCACGCGGGCGGAGTCCGAAATCAGCATCCACCAGCTCCACGCGACTGGTGCCACTGCCTCGTGTTCGCGGAGGAAGCCGACGCCACCCACTCCGGAGGCCATCCTGTCGCGGGCGGCCAGCAACTGGTCGATGACGTCGAGAGCACGCCGGGCCGTGGCCTCATCATGCGCAAAATCGGGCACAGCGCCAATCTTTGGCGCCGCAGCCCGAAACCGCCCCACAATTTCCGACTGGATCCGGATGGCGACAGTTGTCGTGCAAAAGCGACACCTATCGTGCTCAGGCTCACCCACCCTTCGCGACACCCCGACACACTTTTGCAAGCGGGTGCTTGCAAAAGTTAGCGAGGGTGGGGCAAGGTGGAGGCATGGCATCGCTGAACGTCGGCAATCTCGGTGAGTACCTGCGCGAGCAGCGGCGGAACGCCCAGCTGTCGCTGCGGCAGCTCGCCGACGCCGCCGGGGTGTCCAACCCGTACCTGAGCCAGATCGAGCGCGGGCTGCGCAAGCCGAGCGCGGAGGTGTTGCAGCAGGTCGCCAAGGCCCTGCGCATCTCCGCCGAGACGCTGTACGTCCGCGCCGGCATCCTCGACGCCGAGCGGGACCGGGACGAGGCCGAGACGCGCGCCGTCATCCTCGCCGACCCCTCGCTCAACGAGCGGCAGAAGCAGGTGCTGCTCCAGATCTACGAGTCCTTCCGCAAGGAGAACGGATTCGGGACCGGCGAGCCCGCCGGGCCGGCGCGGGACGGGGAGGACCCCATGGACCAGGGGACCGGTGGCGGGAGCAGCAAGGCCGGCGGAGGCGATGCCGCCGGAAGCGACATCGACGGGGGTCGGCGGCGGACGGCCGGATAACGCCGGACCAGGGCTCGGACGCCCGCCGCGGACCTCGTCAACCCAGCCGAACGCGAATCCGATCCGGGAGGATCCCACCATGGCCATCACCGACGACCTGCGCAAGACGTTCAGCGACCCGACCCCGCTCTACTTCGCCGCCGGCACCGCCGATCTGGCGCTCCAGCAGGCCAAGAAGGTGCCGTTCCTGGTCGAGCAGCTCCGCACGCAGGCCCCGGCCCGCATCGACGCCGTACGCAACACCGACCCCAAGGCCGTGCAGGAGAAGGCCGCCGCCCGTGCCAAGGAGGCGCAGGAGGCCCTTCAGGCCAAGGTCGGCGAGATCTTCGGCGCCCTCGATGTGAAGAAGCTCGGCGAGACCGCCCAGGACCTCGCCCTGCGCGGGGTCGGCGTCGCCGCCGAGTACGCGGTCAAGGCCCGCGAGACCTACGAGAAGGTGGCCGAGCACGGCGAACAGGCCGTGAAGACCTGGCGCGGCGAGGCCGCCGAGGAGATCGAGGAGCTGGCGATCGCCGTCGAGGGCAAGCCCGAGCCGGTCGAGGTCCGGGACGAGGAGCCGAAGGCGACGGGGACGGGGCCCGAGCCCGCCGCGGCGGAGGAGTCCGCGGAGGAGAAGCCCGCGGCGAAGAAGGCGCCGGCCGCCCGCAGGACCACCGGCGCGAAGAAGACCACCCCGTCGGCCGGGGGAGAGTGACCGGCCGGACGGGCCCGGGCCGGGCACCTCTGGGGTGTCCGGCCCGTTCTATGGGTACGGTGGCGGCGTAGCAGGGTTCGCGGATCGACGGACGGTGGACGGCATGCTGATGTTGGGCTTCGCGGGGTTCATGGGCATCTTGAAGATCATCCTCATGGCCCTCGCCGCGGTCGGGCTGTTCGACGCCGCGTTCCGGCGGGAGGACGCCTTCCGCGCCGCCGACAAGCAGAACAAGGTCTTCTGGCTGATCATCCTCGGCATCGCGCTGGTGGTCAGCTACCTGTTCTCGATCCTGTCCATCCTGCCGATCGCCGGCGCGGTCGCCAGCATCGTCTACCTCGTCGACGTCCGCCCCGCCCTCCAGCAGGTGGGCGGCGGCCGCGGCGGTGGGCGCCGCCGGGGCAGCAGCAGTGACGGCCCGTACGGGCCGTGGAACGGCGGCCGGTAGCGCCGGCAGCGGCATCCCGTCGAGATCCCCGCGCCCCGGAGGCGAGCCACGGCTCACCCGCCTGAGGGGCGCGGGCCCTACCGGCGGGCGGCTCCGTCACGCGGGCGCGACCGGCGACGGACGGCCCGCACCCGGAACCGGGCCCCTTTCACGCCGCCCGGTCCAGCAGCACCACGGCCACGTCGTCCGTCAGCTCGCCCCCGTTCAGCTCCCGGACCTCGTGCACCGCGGCCCGCAGCAGCTCCTCCCCGCGCAGCCCCTCGGCCAGCTGCCGGCGGATCATCTCCACCATGCCGTCCTGGCCCAGCCGCTCCCCGTCGACGCCGACCCGGCCCTCGATCAGGCCGTCGGTGTAGAGCATCAGGCTCCACTCGGCCCCCAGCTCCACCTGCATCCGGGGCCAGCGGGCGCCGGGCAGCAGGCCCAGGGCGGGGCCGTTGTTCTCGTAGGGCAGCAGCCGCGGCGCCCGGCCGGGGCGGGCGATCAGCGGGGCCGGATGGCCGGCCAGGCACAGGCCCGCGCGGCGGCCGTCGGGGGCGATGTCCACCGTGCACAGCGTCGCGAAGGTCTCCTCGTCGGCGCGCTCGTGCTCCAGCACCTGCTGGAGGGTGTTCAGCAGCTCGTCCCCGCACAGCCCCGCCAGGGTCAGCGCCCGCCAGGCGATGCGCAGCTCCACGCCGAGCGCGGCCTCGTCCGGGCCGTGCCCGCACACGTCGCCGATCATGGCGTGCACGGTGCCGTCCGGGGTGCGGACGGCGTCGTAGAAGTCGCCGCCGAGCAGGGCCCGGGAGCGGCCCGGACGGTAGCGGGCGGCGAACCGCAGCGAGGAGCCGTCCAGCAGCGGCGTGGGCAGCAGGCCGCGCTCCAGGCGGCGGTTCTCCTGCGCGCGCAGCCGGCCCTCGGCGAGCCGCCGCTCGGCCGTCTCGGAGCGCTTGCGCTCCACCGCGTAGCGGATGGCGCGGCTGAGCAGCCGGCCGTCCAGCTCGTCCCGGAACAGATAGTCCTGGGCCCCCACGCGCACGGCCTCGGCGCCGCGCTCGGCGTCGCCGGAGGCGGTCAGCGCGAGCACGGCGTGCCGGGGCGCGAGCCGCAGCACGTGCCGGAGCACGGCCAGCTCGTCGTCGGTGTCGTCGCCGCCCGGCGCCGGGAGCGCCAGGTCCAGCAGGATGCAGTGGACGTCGTCGGTGAGCAGCCGCTCGGCCTCGGTGAGGTTGCGGGCGGTGCGCACCCGGATCGGCTTGCCGGCCGAGTCCAGCAGGTCGGGCACGATCGGCGAGCCGGCCGGGTCGTTCTCGATCAGCAGCAGGGTGAGAGTGGCGCCGGTGCCGTGCGCGGGCGTGGCGTCGCGGTGTGCCTCTTCCTTGAGGGGGCCGCCGACGGCCTGCGGGGCCTGCGCGTGACCACTCTCCACGGCCGGGATCGCTCGCTGCCGCGGTACGGGTACGGGCATCGTCTTGGGTTCCTTCCCTCCCCCCGAGGGCACGGCGGCGTCGAGGGTCTCGACCCACCGACCGGTGACCATAGCGTCTGGGACCGCCCCGGCGGAATGGTGTGAGTCGGGTCGCTCCGCCGCCCGCCGCCGTCATATGCCGCGTTCCGTACCGCAGTTGGACACGCCGACGGGCCGCCCGGGATGACGAAGCTCACGTCTGGGGGGAGTTGGCCGTGCGGTGGGTCACGTGACGCGGGTCACCGGCGGCGGGGGCGTGCGCGGGGCCCGTCACGCGTCCGGTCGTACGACGCCCAGGATCGGCATCGAGCCGGCGCCCGCCTCCGTCACCGTACGGCCGGGGCGCGGGGCGTGGATGACCGTGCCGTCGCCGATGTACAGCGCGACATGGCTGGCGTCGTCGAAGTAGATGACGAGGTCGCCGGGGCGCATGTCCTTGACGGCCACGTGCGGCAGCCGCCGCCACTGCTCCTGCGAGGTGCGCGGCACGGGATGCCCGGCCGCGGCCCAGGCCTGGGAGGTCAGGCCCGAGCAGTCGAAGGAGTCCGGGCCCTCGGCGCCCCACACGTACGGCTTGCCGAGCTGCGCGGTGGCGTACTTCACGGCCTTCTCGCCCGGCGCGGACGCCGTGCCGTGGGCGTCCTTCAGGACGCCGGTGTCCAGCCAGGCCGTCTGCGCCTTCTTCGCGGCCTCCCGCTCCAGCTGGGCCAGCCGCTCCTTCTCCTTCTTCTCCAGCCGGGACTCGAGCTCCTTCGCCGCGTCGATCTGCTGCTCGGTCTTCTTCTTGGCGGCGGCCTTCGCCCTGCGGTCGCTCTCCAGCCGCTTCCGCCGCGCGGCGGCGTCGTCGGCGTAGGTCCGCAACTCCTGTTGGGCGCGGGTCATGTCGGCCATCAGTCCGGTCGCCGCGCGCTGGCCCTGGAGCATCCGCCCGGTGCCGTCCAGGAACCGCCCGGGGTCGTCGGTGAGCAGGAACTGGGCGGTGGAGGACAGGCCGTTGGTGCGGTACTGGTCCCGGGCCGTCGCGCCCGCCTGGTCCTTCAGCGCGTCCAGCCGCCGCTGCCCCTGGTCGAGCTTCCGGGCCAGCTCCGCGATCTCGGCTGACTGCTCCTTCACCTTCTCCTCGGCCGCGTTGTAGGCGTCGGTGGCCACGGACGCGTCGTGGTAGAGCTTGTCGAGCCTGGCGCGGACCTCCTCGAGGTCCTTGTCCGGCAGGGGAGTCACCGCCGGCGCGGGTATGGGCGCGGGGGCCGCGAACGCCGTGCCGGGCGCCGCGAGGACGGTCACCGCGCAGACCACGGTCAGGGCGGCCGTGAGCAGGCCGCGCTTGCCCGAACCCATACCTGTTCCCCCAAACTGATTTACCGTCAGTAACTTACGGTCGTCTGAGGGATCGTGCCACGGTCGCGCGCAAAGCGACAGAGGCCGTCGGGGAGCGGGTACCTCCGGCCGGCCGCCGGGCACGGCGATCACCTCGCCGATGTGACGAACGAGGCGCGCGATGCGTTCCCCCTCGTACGCGTGTCCGGGTCGGACGGCGGTCAGCCCACCGGCGCCAACGCGCCCCAGGCGACGGTGACTTCGCCCTGCCGCCAGCGCACCGGGGTGTCCGTCACCGGCCAGTCGGCGGTCAGGTCGCGCACCGCGCGCAGCCAGCGCTGGCGGGCGCCGTAGGCGGCGTAGGGCGCGGCGGCGGCCCAGGCGCGGTCGAAGTCGCGCAGGAAGGCGTGCACCGGCTCACCCGGGACGTTGCGGTGGATCAGCGCCTTCGGCAGCCGCTCGGCGAGATCGGAGGGGCGCTCCAGGGAGCCCAGCCGGGTGGCGAAGGTGACCGTGCGGGGCCCCTCCGGACCGAGCGCCACCCACACGTGCCGGCGGCCGATCTCGTCGCAGGTGCCCTCCACCAGCAGTCCGTCCGGCGCGAGCCGCGCGCACAGCTGCCGCCACACCGGGGCGACCTCGGCCTCGTCGTACTGGCGCAGCACGTTCGCGGCCCGGATCAGCACCGGCCGCCCGGGCACCGGCACCTCGAAGCCGCCGTGCCGGAAGACCAGGCCGTCGCGCTCGTACGGCCGCGCCGCCGCGACCCGGGCCGGTTCGATCTCGACGCCGACCACACGGGTGCGGGGCGCCGCCGCGCGCAGCCGGGTCAGCAGTTCCACGGCGGTCCAGGGGGCGGCGCCGTACCCGAGGTCGACGGCCACGGGGTCGCTCGCCCGGCGCAGCGCGGCGCCGTGCGCGGCCGCGATCCAGCGGTCCATGCGGCGCAGCCGGTTCGGGTTGGTGGTCCCGCGCGTCACCGTGCCCACGGGCCGGGACGCTGCGGGGGCTTTCATGTGTACGAGGGTAAGGGGCGCCCCGGCCGACGCGGGCCGTGGACGGGGGCGAGGACCCCCTGGGCCGACACGGGCCGTGTGCGAGGGTGAGGGGCCTCTCGGCCGACGCGAGCCGTAATCGAACCATTGACCGATAATAGGTAATGATTCGGTAAAGCCGCTTGATCGGGAAATGGCAGGGCACTCGCCCGCTGTTGGAGCACGTGGGAGGGCGCGGTGGGCCCTCCTACGGCATGCCCGCACCAAGGAGGTCCGCCACGTGAGCCAGTACGTCAGCAGGCTCGGGCGACGCTCCCCGTCGGCCCCCCGGCTCCGGCTGCACCGCAGACCCCGGCGGGTCGCCATGCTCTCCGTGCACACCTCCCCGCTCCACCAGCCCGGCACCGGCGACGCGGGCGGCATGAACGTCTACATCGTGGAGCTGGCCCAGCGGCTCGCCGAGATCGACATCGAGGTCGAGATCTTCACCCGGGCCACGACCGGCGGCCTCCCCTCCGCCGTCCAGCTGGCCCCCGGCGTCCTCGTCCGGCACGTCGACGCGGGCCCCTACGAGGGCCTGGCCAAGGAAGACCTCCCCGCCCAGCTGTGCGCCTTCACCCACGGCGTGATGCAGGCGTGGGCCGGCCACCGCCCCGGTCACTACGACCTCGTCCACTCCCACTACTGGCTCTCCGGGCACGTCGGCTGGCTCGCCGCCCAGCGCTGGGGCGTGCCCCTGGTGCACGCGATGCACACCATGGCCAAGGTCAAGAACGCCAACCTGGCCGAGGGCGACACCCCCGAGCCCGCCGCCCGCGTCATCGGCGAGACCCAGATCGTCTCCGCCGCCGACCGCCTCATCGCCAACACCGCCGAGGAGGCCGGCGAACTGGTCCGGCACTACGCGGCCGACCCCGCGAAGGTCGCCGTGGTCCACCCCGGCGTCAACCTCGGCCGCTTCCGTGCCGCCGACGGCCGCGCCGCCGCCCGCGCCCGCCTCGGACTGCCCCAGGACGCCCTGGTCCCGCTCTTCGCGGGCCGCATACAGCCGCTGAAGGCGCCGGACGTGCTGCTGCGCGCCGTGGCCGTGCTGCTGGAGCACCGCCCCGAGCTGCGCTCCCGCCTCGTCGTCCCGGTCGTCGGCGGCCCCAGCGGCAGCGGGCTCGCCAAACCGGAGGGGCTGCAGAAGCTCGCGGCCCGGCTCGGCATCGCGGACGTGGTGCGCTTCCGCCCGCCGGTCGGGCAGGAGCAGCTCGCCGACTGGTTCCGGGCCGCGTCCGTCCTGGTCATGCCCTCGCACAGCGAGTCCTTCGGCCTGGTCGCCATCGAGGCGCAGGCGGCCGGCACCCCGGTGCTCGCGGCCTCCGTCGGCGGCCTGCCGGTGGCCGTGCGCGACGGCGAGACCGGTTTCCTCGTCCAGGGCCACGACCCGGCCGACTACGCGCGCGTGCTGGGCCGCTTCGCCGACCATCCGGACCTCACCGAGCGCATGGGCCGGGCCGCCGCCCGGCACGCCCAGTCCTTCGGCTGGGACACGGCCGCCGCCGTCACCGCCGACGTCTACACGGCCGCGACCCAGTCCCACCGCCGTCGCGTACGCTCCCACCATGGCTGATGTCGAGAAGGCCGGGCAGGTCCTGGAGAGCGTCTTCGAGGACGCGGAGCTGGAGTGGGAGCGTCCCGAGCCCGGGAACTACGTGGTCCGGCTCCCCGGCACCCGCAAGCTCTCCACGACGGTCTCCTTCCTCGTCGGCCGCCACTCCCTCTCGCTGAACGCCTTCGTCATCCGCCACCCCGACGAGAACGAGCCCGGCGTCCACCGCTGGCTGCTGGAGCGCAACCTCAAGCTCTACGGCGTCAGTTACGCCGTGGACCGCCTCGGCGACGTCTACGTGACCGCCCGCCTCCCGCTCGCCTCGGTCACCCCGGACGAGGTCGACCGCATCCTCGGCCAGGTCCTGGAAGCGGCCGACGGCGCCTTCAACACCCTGCTGGAGCTGGGCTTCGCCTCCTCGATCCGCAAGGAGTACGCCTGGCGGGTGGCGCGCGGCGAGTCCACCAGGAACCTGGAGGCGTTCTCGCACCTCATCGACCGCCCGGCGGACTGACTCCTACCGCCCGGGGGCTCGGGACGGCTCCGGCCGGGGGGCCGGGGTCCCGGCACCCCGGTCGAGTTCATCGGCGAACGCCCGCAGCGCGTCGGCCAGTTCCTTCTTGGTCGGGAGCTGGTCGACCTTCTTGTCCAGCTCGGTGACGCGCCGGTTCAGCTCCTCGAGGCTCGGCGTCCCGGTGGGCCCGTCCGTGGGTCCGGGGCCGTCCGGGTCCGGGTCGGTGCCGCCGTCGGTACCGGCGGAGGTGCTTCCGCCGGTGCCGCCCCCGTCCGTGAGCGCACCGGTGCCGCCGGAGCCGGAGACGCTGCCCTCCTCCGGCTGTCCGTCGGAGGCGCCCCCGCTGTCGGAGCCCCCGCCGTCGGACGTGCCGCCCGACGACGTGACGCCGACGGACGTCCCTCCGCTGTCCGGGTCGGGGTCCGACAGGACCGTGGCCGCGGGGCCGCTCCCGTGGCGCGGGGTGTCGTCCGACGGGGCCGCGAGTGCCACGCCGACGCCGAGGGCGATCAGGGCCGCGGCCCCCGCGACGGCGACCGGGAGACGCCTGAGCGGCAGCGCGCGGGCGCGGGCGGGAGTGGAGGCGGTCGCGTCGTGAGAGGCCGGTGTGTCCTGCGCTTCCGGTGTGTCAGTCATGCGGGGAGGCTAACCAGCGGTGTCCGGCGGACGGGAGGCTTCCGCGGAACCCCTCACCCACCGCCGGGCGTCCCCCGGCCGCTGCGGGCGCCGTTGCGGTAACGGCCGGGGGTCACCCCGACCAACTTCCGGAAGTGCCGGGTGAGATGGGCCTGGTCGTAGAACCCGGTGGCCGAGGCGACCTCGCCCGGCGGAACCCCGTCGAGCAGCAGCCGCCGGGCCCGTCCGATCCGCCGGGACATCAGGTACCGGTGCGGTGCGATGCCGTACGCCCCGCTGAACGCCCGTACCAGGTGCGCCGGATGGGCGTGCAGCGTCCGCGCGGCCTCCTCCAGGGAGACCCCGGGGACCACCCGGGCGTCCAGCAACTCCCGCAGCCGGCGGGCGAGTACGGGGTCCCGGAACCGGCGCGGCGCACCGGCGCGCGGCCGCAGATGGAGCCGCAGCCGCTCCGCGACCAGCGTCAGCCTGCTCTCCGCCTCCAGCTCGTCACCGGGCCGGGCGAGGGCGGAGTGCAGCCCGGCGACGCGCGTCCGGAGCACGGGGTCCCGCAGGTCCGGGGAGTCCACGGCCGCACCGATCAGCTCCTCCCCGAGCCGGCTGCCGTCGAGATACACGACCCGCTTGCGGAAGCCCCCCGGTGTGGCGGGGGAGCCGTTGTGCGGTACGTGCGGCGGCAGCAGCGACACGGTGTCGTGCGGGGTGCCGTGCCGGTGCCGGTCGAGGTCGTACCGTACGGCCCCGTCGTCCACGATCAGCAGCGTCCAGGCGTCGTGGACGTGCATCGGATAGGCGTACTCCGTGAAGCGGGCGTGGAACACCTCGGTGACGCCCGGCACCCCGGGGCGCCACGCGGTGACGAGGTCCTGACCGGCGGCCATGCAAAAAACGTACAAGACCCGGCCGTGGCGCGGAGGGGAGTCTCGGTCCATGAACACCGAACCCCTCCGCTTCGACACGAAGATCGCCGTACTGCTGCGCGAGGACCTGGAGCCCTGGCAGCGCCTGAACGTCACCGCCTTCCTGGTCAGCGGCCTCGGCACCGCGTCCCCCGAGGTGATCGGGGAGCCGTACGAGGACGCGGACGGCGTGCCGTACCTGCCGATGTTCCGCCAGCCGGTGCTGGTCTTCGAGGGCACGAAGGAGACCCTGGACGCAGCCCACGGCAGGGCGCTGGGCCGGGCCCTGCCGCGCGCGGTGTTCACCTCGGACCTGTTCGCCACGGGCAACGACCGCGACAACCGCGCCGCGGTCCGGGCCGTCCCGACGGACGGCCTGGACCTGGTGGGGCTGGCGGTGTACGGCCCGAGGAACGCCGTGGACAAGGTCCTCAAGGGGGCGCGGATGCACCCGTGAGCGGGCTCGGCCGCTGTTCGGCTCCGCCGGTGTGCGGGCCGGGCTCAGCCGGACTTGCCGGGCTCAGCCGAACATGCCGGGCTCGTAGTCGCCGGCCGGCTGCTGGACGAGGACGTTCGCGCGGTTGTAGGCGTTGATCAGCGCGATGAGCGC
>NZ_JBEZUP010000061.1:0-4956 GCF_040636485.1 Streptomyces sp. NPDC038707 | reverse complement strand
ATGCCGGGCTCAGCCGAACATGCCGGGCTCGTAGTCGCCGGCCGGCTGCTGGACGAGGACGTTCGCGCGGTTGTAGGCGTTGATCAGCGCGATGAGCGCCACCAGGGCGCCGAGCTGCTCCTCGTCGTAGTGCCGGGCGGCGTTCGCCCAGACCTCGTCCGGGACGCCGCCGGCGGCGTCGGCGATCCGGGTGCCCTGCTCCGCCAGCTCCAGCGCGGCCCGCTCGGCCTCGGTGAAGACGGTGGCCTCCCGCCAGGCCGCGACCAGGTGCAGCCGGGTGGCGCTCTCCCCGGCCGCCGCCGCCTCCTTGGTGTGCATGTCGGTGCAGAACCCGCAGCCGTTGATCTGGCTGGCGCGGATCTTCACCAGTTCCTGCGTGGCGGCCGGCAGCGCGGACTCCGCGAGCGCCTGGCCGGCGGCGTTCAGGTGCCGCAGGACCTTGCCGATGACCGGGTTGGTGAAGAGGTTGAGACGAGCGTCCATGGTGTGCTCCTGGTGGGTCGTGGCTGCTTCCACCTCACTGACGGACGCGGGCGCGGGGATGTGACACGGACGGGTGTGAGCTGGGTCTCACCGGGCGCGTCCGTCTCCGTACGGGGGGCTGCCGGAGCCGGGCCGGGCCGGGGGCCGCCGGGGCCGGCTCAGACGGCAGGGACCTCCGCACCGGCCCCCGCGTCGGCCGCCGGGGCCGGAACCCGTTCGGACCGCGGGGACTGCTCGGACTGCGCGGGCTCCTCGGAGTGCGCGGGCTCCTCGGGCTTCTCGGGCGGCAGCCGGCGCATCAGCACGCCGTACCCGACACCGGCGCCCGTCCCCACCACCGCGCACATGCCCCACAGCCAGCCCGCGCCGAGGCGGTCGATGACGGCGCCGGACATCAGCGGGGCGACCAGCGCGGCGACGGACCAGGACAGGGTGTAGACGCCCTGGTAGCGCCCCCGGCCGTGCACCGGCGACAGCCGGACCACCAGTCCGGTCTGGGTCGGGGCGTTGACGATCTCGGCCAGCGTCCACACGCACACGGTCAGCATGAAGACGCCGACCGACCCGGCGAACGCGGTCAGCCCGAAGCCGTACCCGGCGAGCAGCGAGGACAGGACCAGCAGGGTGCGCGGGTCGCGGTGCTCGATGAACCGGGTGACGGGGATCTGGAGGGCGACGATCAGGATGCCGTTGACGGCGATGGCCAGGCCGTAGTCGGCGGGGGAGAACCCGGCCCGGCCCATGGCCACCGGCAGTCCGACCGACCCCTGCTGGAAGACCAGCGCGACGAGGAAGGACAGCCCGACGACGGCCATGTACCGCCCGTCCCGCAGCACGGTGCCGAGCCCGGCCTCCGCCCCCGCCTGCCGGGCCACGGGCGCGGGCCGCGACTCGGGCACCTTCGCGAAGACGACGACCGCGCAGGCCAGGGTCATCCCGGCCTCGATCAGGAACCCGGCGAGATAACTGAACTCGGCGATGAACCCGGCCGCCATGGAGGAGACGGCGAACCCGAGGTTGATCGCCCAGTAGTTGAGGGAGAAGGCGCGCACCCGGTCCTCGGGGCGCACGATGTCGGCCATCATCGCCTGCACGGCCGGCCGGGAGGCGTTGGAGGCCATGCCGACGAGGAAGGCGACGCCGGCGATGGTCACCGGGTCGCTCATGAACCCGAGCAGCGCGACGGAGGCGGCGGTGGCCGTCTGCGCGATCAGCAGCGTGGGCCGCCGCCCCAGCCGGTCGGCCATCACCCCGCCGGCCAGCGAGGACACGACCCCGCCGAGCCCGTGCAGGGAGGCGACGAGACCGGCGTACGAGGCGGAGTAGCCGCGGTCCAGCGTGAGGTAGAGCGCCATGAAGGTGGCCACGAAGGCGCCGAGCCGGTTGACGAGCGTACTCGTCCACAGCCACCAGAACTGGCGCGGCAGCCCGGAGACGGACTCCCGGACGGCGCGTCTGACACGGACTGGTGACATCGAGGATCCCCCACGGCGGTAAGCGTCTCAAGCGGAGACGACACCTTACGAAGGGTGGGGCCGGGGCTGCCACTCAATTAGCGGAACATGTCAATTGAGCGCGGCCGGCGGGGTATGAGCAGGGGCTGTCCGCCTCGCCGACCCGGATTTCCCTTAGGTAGGCTCAGGACCATGGCCGACGCACCGTACAAGCTGATCCTCCTCCGCCACGGCGAGAGCGAGTGGAACGCGAAGAACCTGTTCACCGGCTGGGTGGACGTGAACCTGAACGAGAAGGGCGAGAAGGAGGCAGTCCGGGGCGGCGAGCTTCTGAAGGACGCCGGTCTCCTGCCCGACGTGGTCCACACGTCCCTCCAGAAGCGCGCGATCCGCACGGCCCAGCTGGCGCTGGAGGCCGCGGACCGCCACTGGATCCCGGTCCACCGCTCCTGGCGCCTGAACGAGCGCCACTACGGCGCCCTCCAGGGCAAGGACAAGGCGGCGACGCTCGCCGAGTTCGGCGAGGAGCAGTTCATGCTCTGGCGCCGCTCGTACGACACCCCGCCCCCGCCGCTGTCGGACGACTCCGAGTTCTCCCAGGCCCACGACGCGCGCTACGCGACGATCCCGCCGGAGCTGCGCCCGCGCACGGAGTGCCTGAAGGACGTCGTCATCCGGATGCTCCCCTACTGGTACGACGCCATCGTCCCCGACCTCCTCACCGGCCGCACGGTCCTCGTCGCCGCCCACGGCAACAGCCTGCGCGCCCTGGTCAAGCACCTGGACGGCATCTCCGACGCCGACATCGCGGGCCTCAACATCCCGACGGGCATCCCCCTGTCCTACGACCTGGACACCGACTTCAAGCCGGTCACCCCGGGCGGCAAGTACCTGGACCCCGACGCGGCCGCGGCGGCCATCGAGGCGGTCAAGAACCAGGGCAAGAAGAAGTAAGTCCCACTGTTCAAGCCCCCTGCCTGCGGATTCTCCGTGGGCAGGGGGCTTGTGTGTACCGGGGGGGGGTGCCTACGGAGTGGTCACTCGGCGCTCCGACGGGCCGCCCCGTCCGGCCAGACGACGTCCACGGGGATGCCCGCGGCCTGCGCTTCGAGCACGGTGTCGGCGGTACCGCCGCCCTTCCCGCTGGGCGGCTTCCCGTCCCATACGGCCACGAGCCGGTCGGCGCGCTGGAGGAGGACGGCGTTGGCGGTCTCGTAGGCATGCCTGTCGGCAGTGTCGTTGGGGAGGACGAGAACCTCGTCGGCCGCTTCGGTGAGCCGGTCGAAGAGGGCTGCGTGGTCGAGCTTGACCTTCGTCCGGCGGTAGTCCCGTGAGGGGATGACGACGGTGAGCCGTCCGCCGGCGGCGAGAGCGGCCTCGGCGAAGAGGGAGTCGGCGCCCTCGGCGATGCAGGAGATCCCGACGAGGTCACCGTCGTCGGCGTACGGCTTGAGCAGGTCGTCCAGCGCGGCACGGACCAGGGGGACGGTGTCCTCGGTCAGGTCCATGTGGCCGGTCACCGCGATGGTCGTCACGGTCGTCGCTCCCCTCGTTCAGGCGGACAGCAGATCGCGGATCCTATCGCGAGCCTCGCGCACGGGCCGGGCGGCGCCATTGCCCACGGTGTACGGGTACAACTCCCCGAGCTGGGCCCGGACCCGACTGGACCGCGTCGCCCGAGCCGCGTCCACCGCGAGGTGGGTCTCCGCCACGGCACCCGTCAGGTCACCGAGAAGGAAGTGGCACTGAGCGAGGCCGATACGGTCGAGGGCGTGGCTCCGGCCGGCCTCGGGACCTCGGCGGGAGAGCGCCTGGCGGATCTCGTGGGCCGCCGTCTCCGCATACCGCTTGGGCTCTCGGCGGGCGAGCTCCAGCAGCCGCCCGCCGGTGGTTCCGGCCAGCTCGGCGTCGTCGAAGTAGCCGATCCAATACGGATCTTCCTCGTCCTCGTCCTCGACGTCGTGGAGGGCTTCCGCCGCCTGGGCGGTGGCGCGCTGGAAGGCGGCGATACGGCCCATCGCCGCGTACGCCCATGCCTCACGGGTGTGGAGCATGGCACGCACTTTGGGACCGGCGACATGACGAGCGCCATTTTGTGCGAGACGGACGAGTTCAAGGGCGTCGTGGGGCTGGTCTCGGCAGAGCATCTGACGCGCCATGCCCGCCAGCACGTTGGCCCCGAAAACCATGTCACCGCCGGCGTGCGAGGCGCGCAGAGCGAGTAGGTAGTAATCCTGCGCCCGTCGCTGAAGTCCTGTGTCCCAGGCCATGGTGGCCGCCGTCCCGGCGAGCTGGGCCATGACCTGGTACAGCCGCTGCTCCACTCGGGGAGCCTGGTGTTCCTCGAGGCAGGCGGCGACCTCGCTGAGCTGGCCCAGGACGGCTTTGCGCCGCAGACCGCCGCCGTACCGGTGATCCCACGCGCGGAACGCACGAGCCGTGGACTCCAGCTCCTCGATCTCCCTTATGCCGATCCGGCCCCTACGCCGTGACCGTGCGCCGTCGGCAACAGGCTGAAGCCAGCCTTCCAGGGGGTCGAGCAGGGCGGCGCCGGTGATGGCCGCACCCGCAAGGGCACGGGTCGCGGCACGTCGGTCCATCACGAGATCGCTCCTCGTCAGGTCTACGGCCAGATCCACGGCGGCATCCCCCCGCCACGGAATCCCGTCGGCCTCCGGTCCCTGCTCCATCGTGATCTGCGTCGGCGCCTGCTCCTGAACTGACCGGCTCTCCCACGGCCGCGGGGCGAGCCCGAGGAGACGGCCGGGGATCCGAAGCCCGTCCGCGATCCGGCAGACGACCTCGAAGCTGGTGACCTGCTGCCGGCCGCTGATGACCGCCGAGACCTTGCCCGGGGTGAGCCGGCAGGCGGAAGCGATCCGGTTCTGTGACAGCCCGCCGTACTTCTTGAACAGGCTGAACACGGCGGCGAAGTCGTGCTCGGACAGGGCCCGCCGGACATCCTCGCGTTCGAGAAGTCCGGCTTCAGGCAAACCGGGGGTGATGGCGTCCATGGAAC